>NZ_ASPX01000033.1:0-207748 GCF_000517965.1 Paenibacillus sp. FSL R7-277 | reverse complement strand
TGAGCCTCCGCGCTCGCAAGGCCGCCGCCGCTGCTGCGCTGCAGGCGGCCGAGCGCCTGCTGGCGCAGGAGCACGCCAGCGGCGCAGCGGACTTCGCGGGCCTTGCTGCGCGCAGCCCGCGTGAACTGGTGCAGCTCTGGGACGAGCTGCAGCAGGCCGCCGAGCGCTGGCGCGAAGCGCAGCTCGGCCCGGAAGGCGGCGCGTCAGCCACGCGCCGCAGTGACGCCGCCGGGGGCAGCCGCCCCGGCGCGAACGGGCGCCGGGCGGCACGCTACCGGCGCTTCCTGCAGGCGGGCGCAGCGCTTACGCTGCTGCTGCCGCCTGCGTTGTGGCTGACCGGCGCACCGCCGGTCAGCGTATGGTCCGCGCTCGGCCTGCTGGCCGCAGCGGACCTGTGGCTCTGGGCCGCCCTGCGCGCAGCGGGGGCGGCGGTTGCCCCGCCGGAGCCGGGCGGCGGGGAGGCGGGCAAGGCCGCAGCGGAGATGCTGCGGCTGCGCGGGCAGCTGCTCTCCGGCGCGGCGCGGGAGAGCGGCAAGGCGTCCAGCCCTGACGCAGGCGGGCTGGAGGCCGGGATGCGCGAGCTGCGCCGGCTGATGGAGGCCTGGGGCACCTGGCGCCAGCGCGTAGACCGGCAGGCGGCTGAGGCCGAGGCCTGCCGGACGGAGTTTGAGCAGCTAAGCGGACAGGAACAGGTGCTGACCGGTGAACTGGAGGAAGCGGAGGCCCGCTTCACAGAGCTGGCGGCGCGCTACGAAGATTGGCTGCGTCAGCGGAGACTCCCCGAAGGGCTGTCCCCGGACGGCCTGCCGGATATCTTCGCCCTGGCAGAGCAAGGCCATGAGCTGCTGCGCCAGGAGGCCAAATGGTCTGCGCGGCTAAGCGGACTGGCGGCGGAATGTGCGCTCTATGAACAGGAAGGGCTGAAGCTGCTTGCAGCTGCAGAGACCGGACGGGTAAACTCCATTTCCTTTGTAGCGGAGCAGCAATCGCTACCGGCTGCTCCGCTTACTGATCAGCACCGGCTCCCCGCCACCAATCCTACCGCCCAGCATTCACCCGCAACTCCAGCTGCTCCCCGCCACCCCACACCAGCCGCCCTATTAACCTGGCTGGAGCTGCGGAAGCGGGAGTGGGACCAGCTGAAGGCTGAGCTGCTGCGCAGAGAGAGTGTGGAGGCGCGGCTGGCTGAAGTCCGGGAGGAGCTGGCAGCGAATCACAGGGAGCAGGCAGAATTGAACCTGCGCTGCTCGAAGCTGCTGGAGGAAGGCGGTGCTGAGGACGGCGAGCAGTTCCTGCGCCGTTCCTCTGCGTGGCTGAGGAGGATAGAGGTTACGCGGTCCGTGCGTCAAGCGGAGCTGGCGATGTTCAGCGGATGGGATGACGAAGGCCGGGCAGAGCTCTTGAGTCTGCTGGAGCATCTGGACGCCGGGCGGCTTGCGCAGGAGCGTCAGGCCGCGGAAGAAGCGGCGGCCGAGCTTGAAGAGGAACGCAGCGCACTGCTTGAGCAGCGCGGCAAGCTGCTGCAGGAACGGGAAGCATTGACGAAGCGCGGCAAGGAAGATACTGCGCTCCAGCAACTGGAGGAACAGCGGGCGGCACTGCGTAATCTGGCCGGGCAATATGCGGTAACCGCTCTGGCGGCCGAGCTGATGGGCCGGACACGCAGGATCTATGAGCAGGAGAAGCAGCCTCAGGTGCTGCAGCTGGCCTCCGTGTATTTCTCGAAGCTCACGCACGGGGAATACCGCCGGATTGTGATGACGCTGGGGCATAAGGAGCTGAAGGCTGAACATAAGGATGCCGGACTGCTAGACAGCGGGCTGCTCAGCCGGGGAACCGCGGAGCAGCTGTATCTGGCGATCCGGCTGGCACTGGCAGAAACGATGAGCAGCAAGGTGAATCTGCCGCTGTTCTTCGATGATCTGTTCGTTAACTTCGATGAATACCGGCTTCATGCGGCTCTGGCTCTGCTTGGCGAGCTGTCTTCTTCCCGGCAGATCGTCATGATGACCTGCCACCGTCATGTCGCCGAAGCTGTGGCGGGCAGCATTCCTGCCGCAGCAGTTATTTCCGTGTAGTGCGGATCGCAGGCTTGATGCTGACAATCGTAATCCCCTGCTTCTTGCCGCCCGCTCCTCCTGCGGGCGGCTTGCCCTGCCCTGGCGGCGGGGACATGGGGGAGCGCACCAGCATGACCACCCATATCAGACACAGCGCGCCGAAGATCGGGTAGAAGATGCCCAGCAGCGAGCTGAAGCCGAATTGGCTGAACACATAGCAGATCAGCATCAGCAGCGGGGCGACAAGCGCGGGGGCGACCGGGAGCCGCTGCTGGAGCTGTACGCTTACCCCGTAGATACCGGCGACGAAGGTGCTGAAGATTTCCATGAAGATCAGCAGCAAGAAGACCATCTGCACCACCGGACCCAGCCGGATGGCGATGCTTCCCATCGGAATCTCGAACTGCAGGATGCCCGGCATCTGCGAGCTCATGGCAAAATGGGCCGCCAGCAGCATGAACCCGATGCCCGCTCCGCCCAGAATCCCGCCGCGCACCAGCGCACGTTCGTCATCCGTATGACGGGCCAGCGGAACCAGCACCGCCTGGGCCATGCCAAGGTTGAACGAGGTATAGAGCAGCGGAGAGATCCATGCGTTGATGCTGCTGTAATCGGTGGGCAGGAAGAGGAAGCGTTCGGCTCCCGCAACGCCCAGCGTATTACAGACAAGGATCAGCGACAAAGTAAGCATCAGGGGCACCACCAGGCTGTTGATCTGCAGAATGCCGGAAATACCGCGCTTCAGCAGCAAGTAAGATCCGAAGATCGTCAGAAGCAGCCCCGCCTGATAGGGAAGGCCGAGATGCTCCTTGAAGATCGCCCCGGCGCCTGCCAGCATGATGCTGTTCACCCCGATCAGAATAATCATGGTAAACAGGCTGATGATGGTCCCGGCCTTGGCTCCGAACAGGTGGCGGTTGAAATCCTCATACGAGTCCGCAGAGATTTTCCGGGCGATGATCATCATTTTGGTGCCCAGCCAGATAAAGAGAGCGGCAGAGAATAGAATCGTCAGCAGTGCCCAGTGGCCGTATCTGGTGAAAAAACGGAGGATTTCCTGGCCGGTAGCGAATCCGGCGCCGACAATGGTGCCGATATAAGTGAAAGCGATCTGTAATGTGCGGATATGTGACTTCATGCTTAGCCTCCTTATGAATGCTGCGAAGTTTACAATTGCGGGGCCTGCAAGGATATAGCCTTGTGTAGTCCGCATAGTACAGGTTATGATGAGGAACAGAGGGACATGACTTCCGCCTGGACGAACAGGTGCGATTTCGGTGGAACGTCTATAAAGGGTAATGGAGGTTTACAATTATGGAATTATTGAAACAGCGGATATTGGAGGAAGGCGTAGTCGTCTCGGATCAGGTGCTGAAGCTGGACGGACTGCTTAACCACCAGGTCGATCCGATGCTGACGATGGAAATGGGACGGGAATTTGCCCGCAGATTTGCTGAGGCTGGAGTTACTCGCGTAGTGACTGTGGAATCCTCGGGGATTGCCGTGGCATTTGCCACCGCTTATGAGATGAAGGTGCCGCTGGTGTTTGCCCGGCGCAAAAAAACGCTGCTGGCTGATCCCGACGCTCTGTGTGAACGGGTTCCATCTTTTACCAAAGGGATTGTTACGGACATTATGCTGTCCCGCCAGTTCATCTCGGAGGATGACAAAATCCTCTTCATCGATGATATTATCGCCAATGGCGACGCGGCGCGCGGCCTGATTAAGATTATCCAGCGTTCAGGTGCCGAGCTGGTGGGCCTTGGCGTAGTGGTCGAAAAAAGCTTCCAGGCCGGTGCCCGCACGATCCGGGAACAGGGAATCCGTCTGGAGTCTCTTGTTGATATCACCTCTCTTAATGACGGGACGATTGTTTTTGGATAAGGCTGAAGTGACAATAACAGGAACACAGCCTATTTTTGAAACATCTGCTTTTCACCCTATAAGTTTTCCTTTATAATAAAAATTAGACATGAGAGAGGAGGCGTCACAATGGGGAATGAACCGGTGACAGAGCAATTTTTTATTGATAAACTAACCGAGGCTAAGGATCACTTCGAACGTGCGCTGGATTGCAAACACACGGAGTTCGACGATTTGTATCCCTATATGATCGAACATCCTCAGTTTTTCTGGTACAAACGTTATGTTGCTTGGTCAGAGCTTTTGACAATCACAAGTTTGTGTGAAGAGCTGTCGTATAGCTGGAGACAGACATTCACAGAGCATCAGGTCGAATATCTGGAACAACGTGTGATGTCCGCTAAAGTTCTTGACTTCTGGTTTGAGAAGAATGAAGCGCTGATATAGGAACTTCATAAGACATACAGATTGCTTTTGAAAGATAACTAGACCCGGATGATTCTCATTTGGGTCTTTTTCATGACCGGATTCAGAGTTAAATTGGACAAGCTAAGCACAGAGAGGGGAGTAAGAATACTATGATAAGTGATGAACAACTGGATGCCTACCGGATTTCCGGTGAGCGGATAAGAGTTGTACGCGACGGGCTGGCGAGCAATGATATCCGGGGAATCGTGCTGGCCTGGGACGAGACCCAGGTGATGATCCGGCGTCCGAACAAGCATGTGGTGAAGCTGGACCGGAGATACCTGTATCAGCCGGTGAGCGAGCCGAGACCGGAAGCCTATACCCCGGAATGAGCGGAGAATGGAGGTCAAGATGAGTCATCATCATAAAATTTCGATCGTTACCGGAGGTGCAGGCGGAATCGGACGCTGCCTCACCGAGGAATTACTGAAGGCCGGAGCAGTGGTTGCCTGCATCGATACGGATCTTGCTGCCGGACGCTGGCTGGAGGCCAAGTATGGAAGAGAGCGTCTGTTCTTTTATCAGGGAGACATTGCGGAACAGCCGGTGCTGGATGATTTCATCTCACAGGTAATCAGCCGCTACGGACAGGTGGATTACCTGATTAACAATGCCTGTATCAGCCGTAAAGGGCTGCAATCAGAATGCAGCTATGAGGATTTCGAGTATGTGCAGCGGATCGGGGTGACGGCGCCTTATTACCTGACGCTGCGGCTTAAGCCGCATTTTGCCCAAGGAGCCTCTATTGTGAATATCTCCTCCAGCCGGGAGCGGATGTCACAGCCGGATACCGAGAGCTATACTGCAGCCAAAGGCGGGATCGGCGCATTGACCCACGCCCTTAGTGTAAGTCTTAGCGGTAAAGTGCGGGTTAATGCAATCAGCCCGGGTTGGATTGATACCACCGCTTATCACGGTACAGAGGAATCGGCAGAGCCGGTTCATACAGAGCCGGATCGGCTGCAGCATCCTGCGGGAAGGGTTGGAACTCCCGCGGATATCGCAGGCATGGTGCTGTTCTTGTGCAGTGAGGCTGCGGGATTCATAACGGGCGAGAATATTACAATCGATGGCGGGATGGGCAAGCAGATGATCTACCATGGAGACGAAGGCTGGACCTATCAGCCTGGAGGACAACGATGAAGCTGCCTATAATTAAAAATGCCGGGGAACTGGCCGCACTGGTGCGGGAGATCGGTTACCTGCCCATGTTCCGCTGCGAGATCGCAGGCTTCTCTCTGGAGGAATGCACTCCTGCGGGCTACTGGTTCGTGAAGGGTATAGAAGGGCCGTGGGAGTGGCGCGAGGAGATTGCGGCCGGGGGCGAGATCGCTTATGCGAAGCTCTTTAACAAGAAGGCCGGGTTCATTAGCAGAGAATGGTACCCGGACTTCGCCAATTACCGCCGGGACGGGTATGATTTCGATGCCAGATATGATGACGGACTGGCCTCCATGGCCAGCAAACGAATCATGGATGTGCTGTTGGAGCATGAGGCGGGGCTGCTCTCCAGTGATCTTAAAGGGCTGTCCGGCTTCGCGGCCAAAGGTGCGAAAGGCTTCGACACAGCCATGACGCTGCTCCAGATGCAGACCTACATTACAGCGAGCAAATTCGAGTATAAGCAGGACAAGCATGGCCGTCCTTACGGCTGGGGAATTGGGCGTTATGCCGTGAGTGAGCATGTATTTGGAGCAGACTATGTGACTTCGCGTTACAATGATCAGCCAGTGTCATCCAGGGAGCGGATTATGGAGCATACGGCTAAGCTGTTCCCGGAGGCAGGATCGAAGCAGCTGGAGAAGGTCTTGAAATAGTGCGTACTTAGGAGAAAAATAACGTTGAGGATGCTCATACGGAATCAAGTTGCGGAGGAATCGTCAAATTTCTATGATTTTCTTTGCACTGACTGCTTTATGCCTTTTTCTAGCATGGAACAATCTCCAGCATGCATAACTAAGTTAAAGCACTATCCAAAAATAGAAGAACCTCGTCCCTAACAGGGCGAGGTTCTTCGTGTTAACAGTACCGCCGTGGGCTTAGATGGACATCGCCAACTGTTCGACTTGTTCTTCCCGGGGAAGGACGGAGGCAAGCTCGGCACCCAGTCCGAGGTAGGCACGCATACGCTGCATCATTTCATTACGGAAGCCGGGCCATAGAATATGGATCTCGCCAACATAGCCCCGGCAGTTATACTCGGCGGTAACTCCGCGCTGATCCTGGCGCACAGTGCTGATCTTGAGCTGGCTCACGGTAAGCTCGCGGGTAACCTCCTGCAGCATCAGGGATGTCTTCTTGGTAGCGCTGGATACCAGCTCCATGTAGAGCTGGGGAGTCTTGAACAGACCGCTCTTGCCGATGGCACGGCAGTCCCGTTCAAATACTTTATGAATAAACGTTAGCAGCAGATAGCTTCTGACCAGGGACAATTCATCTTTGGTTATATTCTCAGGGATGGTTGGTGTAGTTAGGGGGTGTCTCTTGGTAATCGCCATTATAAATCACCTCATTTATAGTATGCGAACCTTTGTTCTCATTATACACCGATTCCGCAAATAAAAGCAATATTTTACTTGCAATTTATGGATAGCAATTTACAATAAAATAAACTTGACTCCAGAATTCAGGCATGGTAAGATCTATCTTGTGACTGCGAAAGCAAGTCAACTGAATATGCGGTCATGGCGGAATTGGCAGACGCGCTGGCTTCAGGTGCCAGTGGTAGCAATATCGTGGAGGTTCGAGTCCTCTTGACCGCATCATAGGTAACATCAACACAGGTTCTTGTGTCACTTATTTAAGTGATATAAGAACCTGTTTTTGCGTTCAGCAATTCATTTATTTCATTTTAATATGACAGAATGTAGTCATGTTAGGCATGCTATTGTTTTCTAGTCATTTGAAAAGGAGGGACTTGATCAAGTGGAAGAAATGAAGAAGAGCCTGAGCTTCAATGAGATTGTTGAGCGTTCCCTCGTTATAAGAGAATGCTATCACAGACTGGAGCAGCAGCATCACGGGACACAGTGGAGTGTGGAAGAGGATGCGCTTGCTTTTTTAACAGATGCCGGGTTAGTGGGCCGGTTGACGATGTCTGAGCAGAAGCGTTGGCCCAAAGGCGGCGACACCCGGTCTGAGCTGGAACATAAGCTTAGCGAGTGTATCTGGTGGCTAATTATTCTGGCGGAGCGGATGGAGGTTGATATCAGTGAATCCATGGAGGTCTTCCTGTCCTCATTCGACGATCAGAATCCTTCATCAGTATAAGCCGATACCCCTCTTGAATATAAATTCTCCGCTAACTTGATGAATTCTTCTGGGGGTAGATCCTTATCTCTTTGGAGCCAAAGACGAAATAAAGAAAGGGTCGTCGTCAGATAGAACTTAATGAAGTACGGCGTTAAGGCATGGTTTTGCGGAAGGTTCAGGTATTGCTCCATGGGGATGTCTTTTTTGTCCAGACAAGAGAGCGCATCCTGAACCGAATTTATAGACAGCTCTTTATCGGCAAGTTCTGTTTTGATGTCAAGGAGCAAGTTACTTTCAACAGCGTCCAGCAATTCGTAAATGTCAGTAAAATATTGATAAAAGGTACTGCGGTTATACCCTGACCGGTTGGAGACTTCCTGAATGGAAATTTTCTCAACCGGCTTTTGGCTGTATAGCTCACAAAAAACTTCTATAAACCTTTGTCTTGTTTTCTCTGTGATTTGAGGTTGTTTTTTCATGTGTCCCTCCTGCTGGTGTATAAGATATCATCCGACAGATATTAAAAAATTGATGATTGATCAAGGAATCCTAAAGCTTTATGATCACATCATACAACATGTTGTTGGATGATCATACGGAAATATGAATCGGCGGGGTGGTAAGATGTCAGCAAAGCAAGAAAGAATTTTAATTTTCGGTGCAGGTGTGATCGGAAGCATCTATGCAATGAAGCTTATGGAAGCCGGGTTTGACGTTAGCCTGTTTGCACGTTCGGACAGATTCAGATCTTTACAAGAAAAAGGTCTGCAATACCATGACAAAGGTACAGTCAGATCGATTCCGGTGAAGGTTATAGATACACTCGAAAATGATGATGTATACGATTATATTTTCGTTACCGTCCGTTATGACCGGGCCGAATCCGCGTTGTTAGCACTAAAGGATAATCAAAGCCCGAATATTGTTACGATGACCAATAGTTCGATTGGATTTTCTTTGTGGCGGGGGATTGTGGGGGATAGACTTTTACCTGCTTTTCCCGGCTTCGGCGGACAGATTAAAGATGGGGTCCTGTACGCCCGGTTCATGCCCAAGTTTCTAGTGGCCACCTCATTTGGCGAAGTGAACGGCGCAGTGACGCAGCGCGTCTTAAAGCTCGCACAAGTATTTCAAGCCGCCAAGCTTCCTTACGTTATCAAAAAGGATATGCAGGCGTTTCTAATCACCCATTCCGTATCCGACATTGCTCTGCTGGGCAGTTTGTACGGCGGAAACGCAGACCCGGCCCGAACCCGAAAGACGGCACGTCAAATAACAGTTACTCTCAAGGCGTACCTCAGGAAAATAAAACAAGCGGGTGTTGCCGTTGATCCGCCACTTTTCACAATAGTCCCAAAGCTCCCAAGCTTCATACTGGATGTTCTCTTCATTGCTTGGCTACGCACGAACATGGTTAGGGATATGATGCTGCCGGATTATGCGAATGCTGCGAACCAGGAGGTTATGCAGCTGGAGAAGGATCTAACGAAATTTTTATCTATGCAGAACGGCTGATGAATCGATTGTTCCGGTATTGTAACCTGTCTGTTTATTCTTTGCTTCCAGCGGATGGTAAGGTTGAAGGACTGAAGCAGGCGGGAGGCTTACCATGATCACAAGATTAGGGATGATACTGAAAATATCCATATTGGCGGTCTGCCTGGCTGGATGCAGTCAGGCGGCAGAACCGGCAGGCGCACAACATGTTCCGGTCACTCCAGCACCACCATCAGAACATGCTAAGCAAGAGGAGAATCTGATTCCGCTCAATACCTCCGAACCTTTTATCGGGCGAATGGAGCTGGATCAGGCGACGGAGGAATTCATCTATGGAACCTGGAAGGTGGACAAGCTGCTGGGATTCGCGAATTCCTATAATGACGCATCTGAATATCCGACAGGGCAGGACATTATTGGAGATGAGATTGTGATTCATCAGGATTACTTCTCCTCCAAGGGACTAGAGGGCTATGAAGCGTACCAATACGAGTTAACCAATCCCCGCTACAGCATAACCCAGAGACATTATAACAGGGATTCCTTTTACAGAGTGAACAAACTGGATCTGCCCATTATCGGAATCAACGATGAAATGACAGTCATTGACATAGCGGAAGCTTCGCCGGGGCTGGGTATACCGCTAGGGTTCCTGGATGTGAATCATAGCAAACTGATCCTGTGGATCGAAGCTGCCACGTTTGAGTTGATAAGAGTGGACGAATCGGGTAATAAGTAGTCTAAGTACTGGAGTTTATAATGACAGGAGTGAGCGCATATGAGCTGGGATGTATTTATCATGAAAGAGAAGTATGATTTTGAAGCGCCGGAGGAGGAGCAGCCCCCAGTGCCTCCCCTGGGACAACGTGATGAAATCATTGAGAAGCTGACCCGTCGTATACCGAATCTGGATTACCGGGATAAGGCTTGGGGCTTCCTTGAGGGCGAGGGGTATTCGATCGAGTTCAACACAGGCGAAGAGGAGCTCGTGAATTCCATCATGCTGCATGTCCGGGGCGGGGGAACGGTGATGGAGACGATCCGTCTGGTCTGTGAGACACTGGAGGCTTATGCGCTGGATACATCAGATTCCGGTTATATCGACTTTGAGCAGCCTGAGCAAGCGGAGCAATCCTGGGAGCAATTTCAGAAGTATCGTGACCAAGTGATTAACCAGGATAACTGAAGAATATAGACATGAACAGAGGCGCAGGATGGATTACATCTGCAGCCTCTGTTTTGTTTTGAAGTGTTTGGAAATAACATGCAGAAGGGTATTGACGCCTAATGAAGTAGCATGTTAATATTTTCACGTGACAAACTAACATGTCAGTATACATAAATAGCATGTTAGCATGTTAACTTATTTATCCTACTTCAGGAGGTTATTTTGTGGATGTGGCTAATGTTGTAATCGGTTTCATTATGGTCTTATCGTTTTTTGGATTGGTGTGGTATTGCGTCAAGGGGTATAACCTTATGGTCGGCTTCTTCGTCATGTCAGTGCTGTGGACCTCGATTGCCCTGATTGGAAATAGCATTCATCCTACCTCCGTAATGGAGGGCAAGACGTTCATTGACGTCCTGACGAACGTGTTCCAGACGGGGCCTGAGAATTACGGGAAGGCGATACTGGTTAATATTTTCTTCGGCGCCTTCTTCGGAAGAGTCCTGATCGACACCGGGATTGCCGCTACTCTGATTCGTAAGGTTGTAGAGCTTGGAGGAGACAAACCAAGAATCACTATGTCTCTGCTATGTATCGTTACCGCTGTAATCTTCACATCCATGACCGGTATCGGACCGGTAATCTCCATTGCCGTCATCGTGCTGCCGATCATGCTGTCGCTAGGAATTCCTTCCCCGATTGCCTTGTTCTCCTTCATGGGCTCAATCATGGCGGGGATCTTCGGGAACATCGTGAACTTTAAGCAATATCAGGCGATATTTGCAACAGCCAATGAAAGCTATGCCAGCTATGACTATAATACATATTTCAAATTCGGCATGATCGCTATGGCTGTATCGCTGATTGTAGTACTGGTAGTATCCAACCTGATGATGAACCGGAAGCTCTCCCGGGCCTGGGCGGCAACACCGGATAGCGGAGCTACTGTAGATGCACCTGCTATCTCCTGGATCTCGATCATTCTGCCGGTAGTGGGTGTGGTGGTACTCAAGGTTCCGATCATTTTTGGATTTATCTTCGCCGCCCTGTTCGCCCTGCTAACCTGTGGTAAGCTGAAGGGCGGTTTTGCAAGCGTTTGCAGAATGCTGTCGAAGCAGTTCGCGGACGGAGCTATTGATGTAGCGCCGATGATCGGCTTCCTGCTTACGCTGTCGATGTTCAACAATGCGGCCACGTATGCTTCCCCTTATTTCAAAACCCTGCTGGACGGCGCAATGCCCCAGACCGCGCTGCTCTTGTGTATTGTCTTCGCCATTCTGACACCGCTCGGCTTCTTCCGCGGCCCGATGAACCTTGTCGGTTCGGGTTCGGCCATTCTGGCCGTTGTTGTAGCAACCGCCGTCTGGCCGGTGCAATTTCTCTATCCGCTGTTCGCCATTACTACAGTAGCACCGCAGCATTTGGACGTTACACAGTCCTGGGTGGCCTGGGGATTCGGCTATACGAAGGTTCCGGCCAAGGAATACATGAAGATGTCGATTCCTACGGGCTGGATCATCGGAATTATTCTCTGCACGATCGTATTCTTCATGTACGGCAATTTGGTGTAGCGTGTAGCACTGCTTAGCATTAATCAATAAGTAGTACTCAAGTCAATAACGAGAAGCTATAAGGAACGAAGGGGAAATTTGGAACTGTAGGAGCGGTAGCGTCCGCCTTTGTCTGCGGATTTCCACCGCGAACAGCGGTACAAATCAAAAAATTTGCAGACAACAGCGGCCGGAAGTCCAAATGTTCACCACAGTGACGGTTAGGCTTCAAATTTCACTTGGGTCTACTATTAATGAAGAGAAACGGAGAAATCATATGAGTACAATGGTTAGAATGGGTATCGATGTGGGGGGAACCCATACCAAGGCAGTTGCGATTGACAACGCGACACATGAGATTATCGGCAAATCGTCCGTGAAGACGACGCATGACCATGCCACAGGCGTAGCCGCAGGTGTGGTGAAATGCTTCCAGAATTGCCTGGAGGAGAACAATATCCGTCCGGAGGATGTAGTGTTCGTGGCCCACAGTACCACGCAGGCAACGAATGCGCTGATCGAGGGCGATATTGCACAGGTGGGCATTATTGGCCTGGCGAAGGGCGGTCTGGAGGGCTGGCTCGCCAAGCGTCAGACCCGGCTTCAGAATATCGACCTGGGCAACGGCAAGGAGATCAAGATCTACAATAGCTTCCTTAATGTTAAAAAAATGTCCGAAGCCTCTGTGCTGACGGTCATCGATGAACTCAAGCAGCAGGGGGCACAGGTGATTGTGCCTTCGATGGCTTTTGGCGTAGATAACGGGCGGCCCGAGGAACTCGTCTATATAGAAGCGGAGAAAAAAGGCATGCCGACCACCATGGCTTCCGACATCACAAAATTGTACGGGTTGACCCGCAGAACGCGGACGGCGGCGATTAATGCAAGCATTCTGCCGAAGATGCTGGATACCGCCAATTCCACAGAGAAGTCTGTGCGGGAGGCCGGGGTCCATGTTCCGCTGATGATTATGAGAGGCGACGGCGGCGTCATGGAGATCAGTGAGATGAAGAAACGGCCTGTGCTGACGATGCTGTCGGGACCGGCGGCCTCGGTCATGGGCTCACTGATGTATCTGAGAGCGTCGAACGGGGTGTACTTCGAGGTCGGCGGCACGACTACCAATATCGGTGTGATCAAAAACGGCCGCCCGGCCATCGACTATTCCATCGTCGGCGGTCATCCGACCTATGTCAATTCCCTGGATGTACGGGTGCTCGGCGTGGCCGGCGGGTCCATGATCCGGGCGAACAAGAGCGGAGTGGTCGATGTCGGACCCAGATCGGCGCATATCGGCGGTCTGGATTATTCGGTATTCACCGATCCGGATAAGATCAAGGGAGCGCAGGTCGAATTCTTTTCTCCGAAGCCGGGTGATCCTGCTGATTATGTGGCCATCCGGCTGGAGAACGGGGAGCGGGTGACGATCACGAACTCCTGCGCGGCGAATGTGCTGGGACTGGTGAAGCCGGAGCACTTCTCCTACGGGAATGTGGAAGCGGCCAGAAGGGCGATACAGGCACTGGCGGATTACTGCGGAACGACGGTAGAGGATATCGCCAAGCAGATTATGGAGAAGGCCTATGCCAAGATCGAGCCGATCATTCTGGCGCTGGCTGAGAAATACAAGCTGGAGAAGGATCAGATCTCCCTCGTCGGCGTGGGCGGCGGAGCGGCTTCGCTGATCGTCTATTTTTCGGAGAAAATGGGTCTGAAATACAGCATCCCCGAGAATGCCGAGGTTATCTCTTCGATCGGAGTTGCCTTGTCGATGGTCCGCGATGTGGTGGAACGGATTATTCCGTCCCCGTCCAAGGAAGTGATTGCCGCCCTGAAGATGGAAGCCTTGAACAAGGCCATCCAGAGCGGAGCGACCCCGGAGAGCATCGAAATTCATATCGATATAGATCCGCAGACCTCCAAGGTGACAGCGATCGCTACCGGTTCTACCGAGGTGAAGACGACCGAGCTGCTGAAGGAATGTGATGAGGCGGAGCTGCGGGAGCTGGCTGCCCAGGATATGCGCATCCCTGTAGAGCGGACGGAGCTGCTGCAGAAGACTAGATATGTTAGTATTTTCGGCGAGAAAATGGATAAAGCCGGTGAAGCCGGCGCGGTTCGCATCCTGGACACCAAGGGCTTCATCAAGGTGCAGAGAGGCCGGGCCATGGCGCTGAAGACAACAGCCGGGGACTATCTCAGCGCGGTTAAGCAACTGTGGGAGGCAATGGCCGTCTACCAGACTGAGCTGATTGCAAGACCTGACTTCTACCTGTGTATCGGCGCAAGGGTGATGGACTTTACCGCCTCAGACTTCGAGCAGCTGGAGCTGCTGATGGACATTGAGATATCCACGTTCGAGCCGGACACGGAGGTTATTGTCGTGGCGGCCAATATCAAGCAGAGCTAAGAGCCGCGCGGAAGAGCGTGTAGACAGGAGGACGTATGCAAGTACAGACGAAGCTGGGAGAGCTGTTGAATCCATTGCTGGAGGTTGACGATGAGGCTTGGGGAATGTATGCCTTCAGGAGAGACATCCTGAACCGGCGTATTCCGCCGGAGACGAAGCGGGAAATGCTGAAGCGGGCCAGAGCCTGCGGCACCGAATATGCACAGCGGATGATGCTTGAATATGGGACCTGTGATGTCCGGGTGCTTGCTGAACGTATGAACCTGAAGCTGGAATTCAAGGATGCGCTCATGACCGGCAAACGTGTGCTGTTCGCCTCCTATACCCCTCCGGACCGGATCGAAATCATGGAAGAACCCTTACGCAGAGCGGCGGAGCAGATGCGGGAGGCGGGGCCTGGTCTAGTTGAACTTTTTCCGCAAGCTGGTATAATGAATACTATCCTTGGCCACGAAATTTATCATTTTGTAGAAGACCGGTTTGCACAGGAAATATACACCCGGACCGAGCGCATTCTGCTGTGGAAGCTGCTGGGCCTGAAGAATTATTCTACAATACGCACCTTAAGTGAAGTTGGAGCCATGGCTTTTACACAGGAGCTGAACAGACTGCGATACTCGCCGTTTATTCTGGATGTTCTGTTGTATTACAGCTACGATTCAGCCAGTGCGGAGACAATAACCCGTGATGTACTAGGAGTGAGTTCAGGGAAGGTGTAGGGAAGCCGTTGAAGATTATGAATAACAGTAATTCACTGAATGATGTAACTTACAATAGAATAAAAGAAGACATCATGAATATGACGCTCGAGCCAGGAATGGATGTCAGTGTGCAGAAGCTGTCTGAACGCTATGGCGTCAGCCGCACACCAGTGCGGGAAGCAGTGGTCCGTCTTCAACAGTCAGGACTGGTGGAAATATATCCTCAGCGCAAAACGGTAGTCTCCAAGATCGATCTGCAACGGGTCCGTGAGGAGTGGTTCATCCGCACCTCGCTTGAATCTGCGGTGATCGATGAGTTCATCCGTAAGTGCAGCGAGCTGGTAGCAGATACGATGCAGGAACTGATTAATAAGCAGAAGAAATATATGGACAAGAAATACTTCAGAGAATTCTATATTAAGGACAACCGGTTCCATCAGCTGATCTTCCAGACGGCCGGGGAAGAATTGTCCTGGTTCACCATTGAAGAGGTAGCGTCCCATTATAACCGTATCCGTCTGCTCTACGGGAAGATGGAGGGGGTGCAGCCGTCCGATATCGATAAGCATGTGAAGATGGTAGCGGCTACCCGCAAGCGGGATGTGGAAGGGATGCGCAAGGTCGTGATGGAGCATTCCAATACGCTGCTGGACCGGGTCCAGAGCATGTCGGGGCAATACCCGCAATTCTTCTGATCATACAAATGACAAGCTTAAAGGCGTATACTGAAGTCTTCTCCGCATGGAGCAGAACTTCCGGTATACGCCTTTTGTTGCGAAAGCACTAAGCTGTCTCTACTTGTGCAGGGCCTTTGCAACAATAGCTATTGCAGCTTGAGCCGCCGGTAATATAGCCAGGTTCGGCCCGCGAACGAGCCGAAGAGCAGAATGGAAAGGAACATAATTGAAGTGTTCCACGCCTGGGAAGCGGTAAATTCATCCCTCAGGATGCTATCTATGAAGGCCGACACATTCAGGCTGTAGAGCAGGATCATGGGCAGGAACAGCAGGGTATAGCTGATGGCGATTTTACGTGCGTGCTTCAGGCGGTGTAACGGATCGGTGTAGAGCTCCGGGTATTCGGCATGCTCCGGGTTCTCCCGGCTCCACAGGGTCCATTTCTGCAGAGAGAAGGGAGAACTGTAGAGTCTGGTCCAGCCTGCCTCCTGATGCAGCTCGAAATACCCTTCACCCGCAACGACCTGATAGTCAGCGTGATATTTCATACGGCGCGGACGGCCCTTGCTGAAATGGAACAACGTTCCTCCGAAGCCTACTTTATAGAGATTCCAGCCGTCCAGCTCCTTGTCCTCCAGCCATTGCTCCAGCCGATCAGGGGCATACATCCAGCCTAACTTCATCCGCGCCATCGTAGTGCCGGCAGGCTTATGTGGTTTGGAAGGCTGCTTCAGGTCCGTGTACCCTTGAAGAAGTTCCCTGTTGGCTGCCCGGAGCTTGATAAGCGAATAAATGGCAAGTACCAGCAGGAGTACTGCCAAGGCAGCGGCCGTCCAGGTTGCCGCCCACATTGGGCTAGGCTGAATGCGGATAGGAGTATCGTTGGAGTAGGTTAAGCCTAGAGCAAGCAGGGGAATCAGTGCAATGAGCAGCAGATACACTAGAATTCCCGTGAAAACATAGGAGATGATGCGGTTCCGCCGCAGGATATCCTTGCGGGAAGGATAGACCTTAATCTGTCCCGACGGCTGAGTGTTCTCGAAGAGGCACCACTTTCCTTGCTGGAGCCGCTTGCCCCATCCCTCAGCGGCGAGGGAGGAAGCGATCGGGGAGCGGGAGTACGGCCCGTAAGCAATCTGATACGTCAAGCGGATAGGCTCACCCTTCCTGAAGGTAAAGCGCCTCAGCAGCAAGTTCCACTCCTCGATTAGCCATCCCTTGCCGGCCATATCGGCCAACCAGGCTTCTGTCCCCGGCAGATCGTAGCTCCAAAAGGGCCGAAATACAGTTCTCATTGAAATTCCTCCTCACTGGTGACGGCGTTGCGGTGAAGTTCCTTTAATCTGCCGATTTCTGCGCGCATGACTTCCTTCCCCAGCTCAGACACCTCGTACACCGTCTTTCTCTCTTCATCGGCAAATACGGTAATTAGCCCATCCTTATTCATCTTGGTCAAGGTTCCATACACCGTACCGGAGCCCAGCCGTAGCCGTCCTTCCGACAGATCATCCACATGCTTGATGATTCCGTATCCGTGGCGCGGCTTGGTTAAGGACAACAGAATATAGAAGGCCGTTTCGGTCATAGGGACGTACTTTTTTAGAACTTTTTGTGCTGCGGACATCGCGTTCACCTGTTTCGTCAATTCGTTGTGCCAAGTCATGGCTATAAAAGAATATGTCATGCTGTGACTATGTTACAACATGACTATATCACGGTACGACATATAAATCAACTTTAGGTGAGCAAGATGAGGTAGCAGAGTTACATTGGCGAAAGAAGCAGGGGCCGGCACAATGGCTGCCAGAGCTCAGGTACAAGCTGGGGCTGGGAACAGTAGACTGTCTGTAGATACTGGCTGAGTGGGGCCAGCTTGTCCTGGGCCAGCACCTCCTTGATCTCGGACGGCTTGACGGGAATATCCCGCCCGGATGCGGACATGAACTCTGCAAGGGGCAACAGCATCCTGCAGCTTTTGCGGTACGCCATCCGGTGCGGGAACCTGGGGGAGCTGCCGGAATCGTATTTGGATAATCTGATGCGGGTGTAGTGATCAGCCAGGACTCTGCGGGCATCAAGCTTTAGCACAGCGAAGACCTCGCCCGGCTCTCTGCGCGAATACATTGCAGCCATTGCGAGGCAATCGCGCCAGGTCGGCCACAGGAACACATGGCGGTCCAGGCAGCGGCGGAATTCCTCCGCCGTTGTGCCTGGGTCCATGGCTTCGGGGGTAATGCGCAGATGGGCATTCAGAATCGCGGCTTGCCCGGCGTAGCTTACCCGGTGCGCGACAGCCCGCCGCTCTCCGGCTGCATGGGCGGGACTCAGCACGGCAGAGGAATAGATGGTGTCAAAGGCAGCCATGGCGGGCAGATTCACTGCCCGGGTGAAATGATAGAAGGAGGTGCGGAGAGGGCTTTTGGTAATGGCGTCAATCAGTGAGGGGTTCATGGGAGCTTTTGTCCTTTGAAGGAGCTGAAGGGCTTACTCTTCACCTTGCGGTTCAGCAGGACCGCATTGATCTCGCCTCCGGCCAGGATGATAAAAGAGCTGATATATAGCCAGAGCAGGAGCACCGTTACGCCGCCTAGGCTGCCGTAGGTTTTGGAGAAGTCGCTGAACTGGTTAACATAGACAGAGAACAGGATGGAGGTTGTAATCCAGCCGATGGTGGTGAACAGTGCGCCGGGCATGACCTCCCGTAAGGCCAGTCTGCGGCTGGGCGCGATCCAGTACAGCAGGGTGAAGACGATGAACATCACGAGCAGCGGAATCGCGTATTGGAGCAGATCCCAGAGCTTTTGGAATCCATAGGGAAGATCAACCAGCAGGAAGACCTGCGTCTTGAGCCAGCTGCCAAGGACCAATAGCAGAATGCTGAGCAGTACGACGAACCCGATCGTCAAGGTAGCGAGCAGGGCGATCCCCCGGATTTTCCAGAACGCTCTGCTCTCGTCAATCTCGTAGGCACGGTTCAGCCCCTTGATGATGGCATTGATTCCTTTGGAGGCGGCCCACAGGGTAGCCAGCATCCCGAAGGACAACAGCGTCTGGCTGCGTCCGGCGGACACATCCTGCAGAATCTCTTCTATAATAGAGATGGCTTCGTCGGGCATGATCTGCTCCAGCTGCTGTATATTTTTCTCCAGGGAGATATTCGCATACCCGATCAGGGTCATGATGAAGATCAGAAAAGGAAACAAAGACAGGATTAAATAATAGGTCAGCTGCGCAGCGATGCCCTGGACATCATCGTCGTTGATTTTCACCCATAGCTGCTTGATGAACTTGAAAGTGCCTCTTGTACTGCCGGAAGTGCTGTTCATAAGACCCTCCTTCATGAATTCCCGGATAGACTGACGTGGTAGCCAAATCGTTCCATATATATGTATACCCGTTATAATATCCTTTAGTCCGCCGGGGTAGTTTTTATTGTAACATACCGGGATTAGTTGGATCTGAGGCAGGGGAAATTCAAGCAGGAAATTCCCTTGTATTATACTGGAAAACTCTTAGAATAGTAGGAAAGATAACAATATAAGAATATAAGGAGAGTGTATATGAAGCTGCTGCTGGAGGAGTATGAGGGAATCAGGCGCTGGATGTACCGCAATGCCCGTCCGCTGGACCTGGCACGATGGAGATTTCACTTTGAGGGCGGCGGGGCTGCGCCGGTACTGGAAGCGCTGTCCGCCTATCAGAATGAGGATGGGGGCTTCGGCCATGCCCTGGAAGCGGACGCGTGGAATCCGAATTCCACGCCCATCCAGACCGCTACGGCGGTAGAGAGGCTGCTGGAGCTGGAATTTGCAGATAACGGGCATCCGCTGGTGCAGGGAATTCTGAAATACCTGGACAGCGGTGTGGATATGGATGGCCGCACATGGAAGAATGTCGTAGCTTCCAATAACGATTATCCTCATGCCCCCTGGTGGCATACAAGCTCGGACAGTACTTCCCACAGTATGTATAACCCGACAGCTATTCTAGCCGGATTCATTCTGAAGGCTGCTCCCAAGGATAGCGGGCTGTATGCCAACGGACTAGGGATTGCCCGTGAGCTGACGGAGCTTTTCCTGCATGACCCTGCGATTGAGATGCATCCGTTGAAATGCGTGGACACCCTGCTGGAATGTATCGCTTGGGCAGAATTGCAGGAGGAGTTCCCTTACGCTGCACTAAGAGAAGCGCTCAAGGTGCAGAGTGTGCAGTTAATCAGCCGGGATGCGGGTGGATGGAACGGGTATAGCTGCAGGCCGTCTGTGTTCATCCATTCGCCGCATAGCCCTGAATATGCAGAGCTTGGCGGGCTGCAGCATCAGGAGCTGGATTATCTGCTGGAGACCCGGAACTCCGAAGGAATCTGGGACCTGACCTGGGGCTGGGCGGGGTATGAACGGGAATTTGCCGTCAGTGAGAACTGGTGGAAGGCGCATATTGTCATTGAGAACCAGCGGCTGTTGCAGGCTTTCGGGCGGATGGCGGAGCTGCCACAGGAACAATAGTTTACAGTTACAAAATAATGCAACGCATGTAAGCCACAGCTCTCCGGATGGAGGGCTGTGGCTTAATTTCGCACCGGATGCTTGCAATGGCAGCAGACAGTATCTGTTATAGTGCGCTGTTCGTCTGAACGAATTCCCGCTGATATATGGCCTGCACGTTCTTCAAAATGGTGCTGCCGTGCTCAGAGAATTTGAGCGGCGTGACCTGGTTCTTGTGCAGGAACACCCCAGACCTGCCGCTGTGTTCGCCAAGGGCCGCCTGATACAGTAAGCCTGCGCCGTGGGCTGGAGCCGGGAAAAACATGCGCGTAATCGGCCGCAGCCAGAAGGGGATGCCTGATTTTTTGCCGCTGCGAAGGGTGTTGTTGCCTCCGGGATCCGCGCTGCGGATAAGGATGCCTTCGGCTGCAAGCTCAGAGGCCACCGCCTCCGTCCACAAGGACATGGCCCGCTTGGTGTCGGCATAAGGGCCAGTCAGCATCTGAAATTTCGCCGGGCGCTCCAGCGAAGCCGGGTCGAAGCTGCGCTTCATCATAAAAGCGTTAGAGGACGTATTCACGACCGTGCGGAGCGTGCCTTTCAGCAAGAGCGGCTTCAGCTCCATCGTAAGGATATACGGAACCACCGTCTGCAGCTCATAATGCAGCTCACGCCCTTGCTTAGACAAGAGTAACTCGGGGAAGCTGCCGCCGGCATTATTGAACAGGATGTCAATATGTGATTCGTGGCGGTTAATGTCCTGCAGGGCACTTCGCAATTGGCCAAAATCGCTTAAATCTGCCTTATAGATTCGTAGCTGCCTGCTGCCGAGCGCCTTATGGATGAGTGGGTCATCTTCAGCAAAAGCTGAGCGGATCAGCGAAATAACCTCCCAGCCTTCGTTCAGAAGTCTATGGGTCAGGGCCAGCCCGATGCCGTGATTGGCTCCGGTAATCAGCGCGGTGCGCGGGGGATGTGATCGTCTCATATTGGTTACTCCTCTACATGGAAAGTGGTGAATGGTGCTCATTGTATAACTTGGAGCCAAGTCCAAGTCAAGCGATAAAATGTGTCATTGACTTGGAGCCAGCTCATATAATAGAACGAAGGCACCATTAGACCAGTGAAACGGAGTGATTCTATGAGTCTGGCGGAAGCAGATCTCCAGCAGGGATATTCGATTAAGGAAACGGCGGAGCGGACGGGTATGTCTGAGGATACGATACGCTATTACGAGAAGATAGGACTATTGCCCCGGGCGAAGCGTAAGGGGAACAGCCACCGCATTTATAGCGATGCGGATCTGGAGATGATGCAGATGATCTCCTGTCTCAAAAAAACAGGCATGTCACTCGACGATATGCGGCCCTATCTGAACCTGTCACTTGACACGGACTTGTCCGGCTATCCCGAGCTCCACGTGATGATTCTGAATCACCGGCAGAAGATTATCGAGCAGATCGCTTCGCTGCAGCAGATTGTAGACTTCATTGATGTCAAAATAGAGCAGGGAAATCTGGGCCCGCAGACCTGCGAGCTGACCGGAGACCGTAAGCAGATGCCAAGAGGACGTAAAGCCAAAGCTAAAGCGTGAGGGTTAATGCGAAGCAGGAGGGGATTCAGGTGCTGAAGGCTATGCTTGATGCTGACAGACGGGGAGCTAGAGGAATCGCATAGCTGACAGGCCGCCCGTGCCGTATCCGCATCCCATTGTTAATAATTGCGTAAGCGCTCCGTACATATTTACCCTTCGTGAGCCAAACAATGAGTACAATTGTTCAATCACGAAGGAGGTGTTCCAGTATGAATACAAGCAACCACAGAATAAAGCGTGTCCTTCTATATCCCTTGGCTGCAGCTGTGATTATGTCAGCGGCGCTAATCCCGTCAGCCCCGCTTGCCGTGTCTGCTGCACAGGCAGACACGGCACTTTCAGCACCCGCACCTGCGGATAGCAGAGGGAGCAGCGTATCGGGCAACCGGACAGCTGGGAATCAGCAGCAGCAGGCGCTCAGCCGTGTGGCGGTCATTATCGATGATTTCGGCAACAGCATGCGCGGGACAGAGGAAATGTTCAAGCTGCCCGTCAAAATCACCGTCGCAGTCATGCCGTTCCTGCGCTCCAGTGAGCAGGATGCCCGGCGCGCCCATGAGCTGGGCTTCGATGTGCTGGTTCATCTGCCGATGGAGCCGCGCCAGGGCAAGCCGGAATGGCTGGGACCGGGGGCCGTGCTGACCAGCATGAATGACGCCGAGGTCCGCCAGCGGGTGGAGGCAGCGCTCGATAATGTCCCTTATGCGATTGGAATCAACAATCACATGGGCTCCAAGGTGACAGGTGATGAACGGGTCATGGGTATTGTGCTGGAGGTCTGCAAGGAGCGCGGTCTATTCTTCGTAGACAGCCATACCAACTACCGTTCAGTCGCGGGACGGATAGCCCGGGAGCTGGGAATGCCGCCGGTGGAGAATCATATTTTCCTGGATGATGTACATTCGGCAAGTCATGTGGCGAAGCAGATGAAGCTGGTGCAGGAGCGGGCCTTGAGCCAAAAGTTCTGCGTTACCATCGGTCATGTCGGCATCCAGGGCAAAGAGACCGCCGCGGGTATCCGCAGCGGCATTGCCGAAATGAAGGACAAGGTGCAATTCGTCGGCATCTCCGATCTGGTCCGTGAGGAATGGAAGTGGAATTCCCGGCTTACACTTCCATAAGGTAGGCAGCGATCCCGTTCGCAATGGCTTCGGCGATCTCTTCCTGGCCCTTCGGTGTACAGAGCTTCTCCCGGTCAGCCGGACTGCTGACAAATCCCGCCTCAACGATCACCGTTGTGGCGGTTATTTTGTTGAGCAGGTAAAAGGGCTTGCCTCGGATAGGATCATTCTTCATCCCGTAGAGCTGGTTGAGCTGATCCTGAATGGTCCGGGCCAGCAGGAAGCTTCGCCCTTCCTGGCGGTACAGGACGAGCGGACCATGCTTGGACGGGGATTTCGCCCAGTTAATGTGGATGCTGACCACGACATTGGCCGGAAGCGTCTCTGCCAGTTCCTTGCGCTGGGCCAGATCGCGTAAATGCCGGGATCTGTTCCTCAGCCACAGATTCTCATCGCTGGGCGCATAATCGCCAGTCCGGTTCAGAATCGTATCGAAGCCATCTGCACGCAGCAGGAGAAAGAGGCGGCGTGAGATGGCAAGGGTGATGTCCTTTTCCAGAATGCTGCCGTAGGAGGTTCCGCCGTCAATCCCCCCATGCCCGGCATCAATCAGAATGATCCGCTGGTCATGGCCGAGCATATGCTGGCGCTGTCCGGGCTGCTCTGCCTGCGGATTAGTGCGGGGGGTAGCCGCGTGAATCACTGCGGTGTCTCCTGCCGTTAGCATGAGCAGAACGCTTGCTGCGGCTATGATCCGCTTAAGCCGCCGCCCGGATCTCAGCACAGGCTGCTCTTTTGAATGATGGGAATGTGTAGCCGTATGGGGCTTTAATGCTTCTGACTGTCTCAAGTGAATAACCTCCCTGCCGGAATAATCAACAGCTACTTGTACTTAATGACGGTTTATACAGGTGTAGTCTTGTTAGATTGTGCCTTAACGGCCTAACCTATACGAAGCTTCGGATTCCGGTTTAGAGATCGGAGGATTGGAGCACACTATAGGCATAAGGTCAAGGGGCGGGAACCCGCCCCGGCACTCACCTGGGAGGTGTATGAGATGGCATCCGGCGGAGATGATCTGGTGAAGTATATTACGGAGAAGGTAGTCGTCTACATTGAGAATCCGCGCGCTGTTCATGCCAGACGGAAGGCAGAGAAGCAGCCGTGGGCGGAAAAATGGTTCGGCACGCTGCCGCTCGCCTGGTCCGTGTGGCGCAGTAAATGGAGCCGGGGCGGGGAGAGTAAGGAGTAGGAGTAGCACTTCAGCGGAAATCGGTCGCTGTGTGAGCATGAGGTGCATAAATGCACCTGAATTCGGAGAAAGCGGACGCTGAGTAGAATTTAGGTGTATAAGCAAACAGCCTTCCCAAGTGGCGTCGTGCAGGCGGCACCCGGGAAGGCTGTTTCAATATCGAGCAGGAACTGCCAGTGCCAGTCTACCGGCTTGAACCGGGTAGAGCAGCGGAGCCCAGCGTGGCTCCCCCGGGCAGCGGCACCGGCAGCTTATGGAAGGTTCCGGCCTTCTGAAGGGCGTTAAGCGGGAGATAACGGATGCCACCGGGACCGGCAGCGGCATAGACTACGGCAGCTTCTGTGCTGCTTTGGTCCCGGGAAGCACCGGGCTTCAGCCAGCTCTGGCTGCCTGTAATCATGAATGGCGCGCCGAGCGTGTCGTTGTGCCCCGGGGACTGGAAGGCGAGACTGCCCCGCTCCTGAAGCAGAGCACTTAGGCTTGCTCCGTTCAACGTCTTCAGCCCGGGTGCGGTCAGCCACAGCAGATCGGCATACGGGTCATCCTCTCCGCCGCTCCGCAGAGCGGGCTGAGGAGCGCGCGCCTGGCCGGGGCCGGAGGAGAGCATGGCTGAGGCTTCCGGCGCAGCATTAAGAATATGCTCAGCCTGGCTCTGACTCCAGGGCAGCGTCTCCAGAACGGTAGCATTCAGATACAACGTTCTGTTCTCTGTAGTGATTTTCCAGACAGGCAGCATTGGAGCATAGAGTGCCGTAACCCCGATGGCACCTGAAGAATTAGAGGGTATCAGTCCTTGCTGCGCCAGATACTGGCGCAGTTCAGTCATACTATAAGGGAGACCATCGGTTCCGGCTCCGTATTCGCTAAGCAGATAGCCGCCCTGATCCGCAGCCGAGATAATGAGATAGCCGATCCGCTGGCCGCTGCTCATCACATTGACCAGCCAGCTCCGCGTTCCCGGACCAAGAGGGTAGACCTCCGTGCCGGCATCCTTCCATTCCTTAAAAGGAGCATCCGCCGAGAGCTGGCTAATCGTCTGCCGGGTGAAGGCCTGCAGCGTTTCCGGCGCTGGAATCGGCTTCATCTCCAGTCCCGGAAGAACTTCCTGCGTGACGGCCTGCATCACGGTCGTTCGGCTGGCTTGTGACGCTAGCGCCTGGGGAGAGGAGGCGCTAGCAGCCAGCAGAGTCAGTCCAAGAATCAGACAGAGGAGCATGCGGCCACGCCGCCGGGAGCCCTTCCGTCTTGCAGTGATATTCATAGGTTCAGTCACCTTTCCTGTTTAGAGGGAATTTACGCTTCTTACAGTTCATTGTAGGGGACAAGCCCTGAAAAGGCTGTTGCTTGCTGTCGCGGCAGGCGGCGGGAGTTTCGCTGTTTTTTTGCCTGCTTTTAGCGGACCAGGTCGCATTCTATGTGCTGCGCAGATGAAACAATCCGTACGTTACGGCAGAAACTGCAATCTGCGGCTCATACTGCCACGAGGTCTCCTGGCGGCGGCGGTTGTACTGCTCCAGGATGGCGAGGCGCTTCTCTTCTTCCGGTTCTTTCAGCAGCTCTGCGTAGTAGATGTCCACGATGCTAAGCTCCAGCTCCAATCGTTCGCGCGCTTCTTCCGCCCAGGTGTAATCCAGCAGCGCCAGCTTCGAGGTCAGATATCCCTCCAGCCGGTCGGCCCCGTCCGTAATCCCCAGCTCGAACGGCTGGACATGAATGTTCTCCGGCAGCCGGGGCGTCAGCTCCTTGCCGGCCAGCCGGGCCTCGAAGTCCGGGACGATCAGCCCGGAGGTTAACGACACCGCGATGAAATGCAGCTCCTCCCGCTTCAGGTCACAGGTCATCTCGACCTTGTAGCAGACCGCCAGCCATGGCTCGTAGGCGGCCGAGAACAGCGTGGTCCGCTGCCTGAGGCCAGGGTCCTCGAACAGCTGGAGGCACCGGCCTTCGTCCCGTGCCGCCGACCAGATCTGCCGCAGGCGCTTGCTGCCGTAGGTCACATCCTCGCGGCGGATCATGCCCGGTCCGAGGCGCGGCAGCGCCGGAACGATGCCGAAGTACCGCGCGAGGATGCTGTCCTCCGGCGCAGCAGATACCCCGGGCGGCAGCGCAGCTCCCGGCGCCTGCGCTGCGCCGAGCGGCTCCGCAGCAGCTTCGGCATCCGCCGCCCCGGCCAGACCCGGCGGCGCTCCCGCCCCTGCCGGGCGGCTGGCCCCGCCGCGCGGGCGGGCCGCAGGCGCAGCAGCCTGCGCGGCCAGTTCATCGTACTTCTGCGGGTCGAAGACGAAGCTGAAGGACAAGGTCTCGGGATCTACGCCGGTGCGCTCCACGAAGCCCCAATAATAAGGGCGGTCCGTCAGCATCCGGTCCGCGCGGGGGGAGAGCTTCACCGTCACATGCAGCGGCGAGGATTCCAATATGGTGCATTCAGTCGCTTCCAGATAATCCATGACCTGCTTGCGCACTTCTGTAGGCGTCAGCATCACTTAGGCACCCCGCTATCATCCAGCTTGGCGTGGGTCAATTCACTGAGCGAATCGCCGATTGTATCCAGCCCGCTGCGCAGCTCCTCGTCGCTGCCCGCTTCAAGAACGATTTTGTACAGGCTTTTCTCAAGCGAGCCCTTCTGCTCAAAGCGCTCCAGAATGACATCCAGCCCGCCGATGACCATTTCGAACATGTTGATTTTCTCATGCAGCAGGTGGAGGATATGCTCTTCAATTGTCCCTTCGGTGGAGAGGTTATAGATGACCACATCATTCTCCTGACCCAGCCGGTGGACCCGGCCGATCCGCTGCTCGACCCGCATCGGGTTCCATGGCAGATCGAAATTGATCATATGGTGACAGAACTGCAGGTTAATCCCTTCGCCGCCGGCTTCGGTGGCAATCATCACCTGGGCGCGTCCGCGGAAGAGGTCCATCATCCAGTCCTTTTTGCCGCGGTTCATTCCGCCCGAGTACGTCACACATTGCAGTCCATGGTCACGGAAATACTGAAGCAGATACTCCTGCGTGGCCCGGTACTCCGTGAAGACGATTACCTTCTCGTTCATTTCACGGATTAACTCCATCGTCTTCTCCGCCTTCGTATTCGTCTTGACCGTACGGATCGTTTGGAGCAAGCCCATCATCCGCTCGCGCTTCGGCGAATCGGCCGGCAGCTTCTTGATAAGATTCACCAGCGTTACGAACACCGCATCCCGGCTGCTGCACACCTCACGTTGAAGCGTGACCAGGGAGAGCATACTGCTGAGATTGCCGCCTGCCTCCTGATACTGTTCTTTGACAAAAGCGGTCACGCCGTCATACAGCGCCTTCTCCTCAGCGGAGAGGGTAAGGGGGATATTGCGCACCTTGCGCTTGGTGAAATTCACCGGGCCTTCGCCCCGGCGGTTGCGGATCATGACCTTGGACAGCTCGCCCCGAAGCTGGACCTCGTTCTTGGGCTGGCGCTTATCCACTACGAAATTGGTAGCAAAATCACCCTGATTCCCCAGCTGGCCCGGCTTCAGCAGCGTGATCAGATTGAACAGCTCGCCGAGATCATTCTGCACGGGGGTGGCGGTGAGCAGCAGACAGTACTTTTTGCGGAGCTGCTGGACGAACAGATAATTCGTCGATTTCTTATTCTTCAGCTTATGGGCTTCGTCGATAATCAGCATGTCGTACTCCTGGCTCAGCAGCATTTCCTTATGCGGATCACGCTTGGCCGTATCCATCGAGGCGACGACAATGTCATTGCCCCAGGAATAGGCTTTCTTTTGCGCTACGGCAGAGATTCCGAACTTCGTATTCAGCTCCCGCACCCATTGCAGGACAAGCGAGGCCGGCACCAGAATCAGAACCTTGCCCACCAGCCCGCGCACCAGATACTCCTTCAGCACCAGCCCGGCTTCGATTGTCTTGCCAAGTCCGACTTCATCGGCCAGAATCGCCCGTCCCGACATCTCGAACAGCACCTTGTGCGCCGTATCCAGCTGATGGGGAAGCGGAGACAGCCCGGACAGATGCTTCATACACTGCAGCTCATCGAAGCTGGTAACCAGGCCCGACTGCTCTCCCTGCACAGCAAGGCGGGATAACCGCCAGTCGCCCCACGGCCCCCCTTTATCCAGTCTCGATTCCAGATCATGCAGCCAGTTACGCTCAAAAGATAGAGGAACAGGCAGCAGCGGCGCAGAAGTTACCTTCTCTTGGGGCAGGGAATTGCGGAATAATTGCGTCATGTTGCAGCCTCCTCCGTCGCAGTTTCATATCGAAATGCGTAGCAGTAGTATGCTCGTTTCAGAGAGATTTCATAACCAGAGGGGCATGGAATTGACAGAGGAACGCTGTAATCCGCCTTGAAAGCTTTCAGTTCCAGTGCCTGCAAAAAAGCGAGAAAGAGGGAGGAAATGAGCCTTTCTTTTCCTGTTTTTCCGTTATTCCTGCCTGGGGCTGCTTTTTCAAAAAAGACCTCTATCCACAACATGTGGTATAGTTTAAAAGTTAACGCACACCATATATTGTTACAAAAGCATGAAAATTAGCTGGTATGCGGATTTTTTCGGCTGTTTGTTATTGACAAGAGGAGCTTCCGCCGGACAAGCAGGCTGCGGCTGCCCGGCCGCCGGAAGCATGACCTATTATATCCTGGGAGGTTTTGCTATTGAGTACAGTGGAACACAACAAGCGTCTAGAGGGTCTGAGCGAGAAAATATTCCTGGACCGTTATGCCTGGAAGGACGCGGACAGCAATAATGCCAAGGTAGGCGATGTAGTACTTGTCCTGACGAAGGATGATCCGAAGTTCCCAACCAAGGAGGTTGGCGAGATTGTAGAGCGTACAGGCCGGATGGTTACGGTAAAAACCCGCAGCGGCGAGCTGGTGCAGTCGGATGTGGAAAAGCTGACGCTGAACATTGAGAAGACGCCGGAGGAGATGTGGGACCGTCTTGCGGCAGCGATGGCTTCCGTGGAGAAGACTCCCGGACTTCAGGAAGAATGGACAGGCAAATTCCGCTCGATTCTGGATGACTGGAAGCTGGTTCCCGGCGGACGGATTGCGGCTGGGGCCGGAGCCAGCGAGGAGCTTACACTGTTCAACTGCTATGTGATTCCATCTCCCAAAGACAGCCGGGGCGGCATCATGGAGACACTCTCCGAGATGACCGAGATTATGGCCCGCGGCGGCGGGGTAGGCATCAATCTGTCCTCGCTGCGCCCGCGCCGTGCCATTGTCAGAGGGGTGAACGGTTCCTCCAGCGGCTCCGTGTCCTGGGGCGGCCTGTTCAGCTATACCACCGGACTGATTGAACAAGGCGGCAGCCGCCGCGGCGCGCTGATGCTGATGATCAACGACTGGCACCCGGATGTGCTGGACTTCATTACCGTGAAGCAGACGATGGGCCAGGTCACGAACGCCAACCTGTCCGTATGCGTCAGCAATGGCTTCATGAAGGCCGTCAAGGAGGATCTGGACTGGGAGCTGGTCTTCCCGGATACCACTGACCCGGATTACGACGCCCTCTGGGACGGCGATCTGGATAAATGGAAGTCCGACAACCGCCGCGTCATCCCTTACCGCACCGTCAGAGCACGCGATATCTGGCATACGATTATCGAATCGGCCTGGAAGTCTGCAGAACCGGGCGTTGTTTTCATGGAGTATTATAATCAGATGTCGAATAGCTGGTATTTCAATCCAATCATTTGTACTAATCCGTGCTTCCACCCGAACACCCGCATTGCAACGGAATATGGTCTCTTAACCATTGAAGAGCTGTATAAGAAGGTCGGAACGGAATCCTTCCTGGTGGGAACCGATTCGAGACTGGTGGAGCAGGCCAAAGTGGTTGGCGGAAGAAGCTATGAAGTTCCAGGTCTACAGATGAGACGGGCGACAGTATTCCCAACCGGCACCAGAGAAACCTTGAAGATCTCGCTGCAAAATGGAGTTGAGCTGTCCGTAACGCCTGAGCACCGCTTATTTACTGACTCCGGCTGGAAAGAGGCTCAGACTCTGAGTGCAGACGATTGCGTTTATTTGCAGTCTGGTGAGGGAGGGTTTGCGGCTAAGGATACACTTGGTGAGGGGTGGGTCAATGAACAGCTTGAAGAACTCGGAGTGAAGGCAGTTAGAGCCGCAGAAAAAGAGGTTCCGGCTGCGCTGTATACCGCTTCACGTGCGACGGTTGTGGCATTCCTGCAAGGATTATTCTCTGCGGACGGAACGGTATATGAGAATGATGAGATGCACCGTACGGTCAGATTGACCTCAGCTTCCAAAAAACTTCTTCAAGGCGTTCAATTGCTGCTGCTTAATTTCGGAATTAACAGTTCCATCTATAACCGTCAGAAGAAGAATCAAGCTATATTTACGTATACGACCATAGCCGGCGAGGAACGGAGCTATGAAGGCAGCGGATTCTATGAGCTGATCTTAAGCGGCAATAACATCCTGGAGTTCAAGAATAAGATCGGCTTCAAGCTGATTACCAGAAAACAAGAAGCACTGGGGCGGATTGCCCGGCCTTCCCGCAAAAATGAAAAGTTTATCTCCAAAGTCGTTGGTATCGAAGCAGGCGAGGTTGTGACGGTATACGATATTACTGAGCCTGTTACACACTCGCTGATCGCTGGTGGTGTTGTTGCCCATAACTGCGGGGAACAAGGCCTTCCCGGCTGGGGCGTGTGCAACCTGTCCGCCGTCAATCTCTCCAAGTTCTACGATGCCGAGAAGCATGATGTGGACTGGGCAGATCTGGCGACAACGACCCGTTATTCCGTGCGTTTCCTGGATAATGTCATCGACAAGACACCATATCATTTCCCGGAAAATGAAGCCAACCAGAAGCTCGAACGCCGCGTAGGTCTCGGCACCATGGGTCTGGCTGAGCTGATGATCAAGCTGAATATCCGTTATGGCAGTCCCGAATCCCTGGAGTTCCTGGACAAGCTCTACGGCTTCATGGCCCGCGAGGCCTATCTGGCTTCGGCTGAGATTGCCGGAGAGAAGGGCTCGTTCCAGGCCTTCGACACCGATAAATATCTGCAGAGCGGCTTCATGCGGAATATCACCGAGGTCTATCCCGAAGTGAGCGAGTCGATCCGTAAACATGGTATGCGTAACGTAACTGTGATTACCCAGGCCCCTACCGGAAGCACGGGAACTATGGTCGGCACCTCCACAGGGATCGAACCGTATTTCGCCTTCAAATATTTCCGCCAGAGCCGTCTTGGATACGATGAGCAGTTCGTGCCTATCGCCCAGGAATGGCTGGAAGCTCATCCGGGAGAAGAGCTGCCGGACTACTTCGTCACATCAATGGATTTGTCCGCTAAGGATCATATCCGCGCGCAGGCAGCTATTCAACGCTGGGTGGACAGTTCTATCTCCAAGACTGCGAACTGCCCGTCTGACTTCACAGTGGAAGAGACCGCCGAGCTGTATGAAATGGCCTTCGATCTGGGCTGCAAAGGCGTAACCATCTACCGTGATGGCAGCCGTGATGTACAGGTGCTGGAGACGAAGAAGAAGGAAGACAAGAAGGACGAACCGGCAACGGCTGCCAAGCCTGAGGTGATTAAGGAAACGGAAGCCGCTCCGTCAGCACCGACAACTGTAGCCGCAGCGCCTGCTCACCAGGAAGCGGCCAGCGGAGTAGACAAGCAATACAAGAAGCGTCCGCAGGTGCTGCGCGGCGCGACCTATAAGATCAATACGCCGTTCGGCATGGCGTATATCACGATCAACGATCTTGATGGTATCCCGGCAGAAATTTTCCTGAATGTCGGCAAGGCTGGCTCTGACGTCTTCGCCATGGCAGAAGCCCTGGGCCGCGTCTGCTCGCTGTTCCTGCGCTACGGCGATCACGGCGAGAAGGTCGGCCTGTTGATCAAGCACCTCAAGGGCATCGGCGGCTCCGGCGCCATCGGCTTCGGTGCGAACCGCGTCGAGTCCATCGCCGACGCCGTAGCCAAAGCCCTGGAGACCCATGTGCTGAACAACGCCCATGACGATCACATTCCTGCGCCAATCGCAGCCACGCTGGAGCTTGATTTCAACGCCGAGCTGAACGCCGAGCTGAAATCCACGGTTCCTGCGGCGGCTACCAATGATAGCCACGGCGGTCATGACGCACATAGCCACGCTACCGCTTCGAGGGATCTTTGCCCTTCCTGCGGCAGCGCCTCGCTGATTAATATTGAGGGCTGTAAGACTTGCGGGAATTGCGGGTATAGTCGGTGTGGGTGAGGATGGACTTGAGTTCCAAAATTAATTAGATCTGTGTGATTTTTCATTTTAAATGAGAATTGTTTCATTTCATGCGAGAAAAACGTTTCATTTAGAATGATAAAATTAAAATGTACACTTAATTGAATAAAAATACATTGAAACCACATCTAGAACACGGCAGCATGCTTTATTATGTTGCTGTGTTCTTTTTGTTTGTCTCTATTTAATGTAAAGGTTTAATGAACATAAAAAAACGATGAGGGTGGTTTAGAATGCCTAAATATAATATCTATAAAATTAAGGATGGCAACCGAGAAGCTTTACAAAGAAAACTTAGCACAGTAGGTTTAATTGCAAAAAATGAAAAACAAATTGGGGATTATACGGCCAAATTTTATTTTTCTGATAAACCTGATTTAGTCAAAATTTGGTGGGTTGATTTATATAAAGATTTCATAGACGTAAACGAACTTCCTAATAATGAGTTATACTTCGGAATACTATTATTAGTCAATAAAGAAATCTGTTATGCAATCAGCTTTGGTAAAGCGCATTTTTACCTTCGTGAATATTGTGATGGGGAATTTGGTTTAAATTTGGCCGAAAGAATTGTTGACGAAAACAATCTTAGAATAAAAAACTCCAAATTGTTTGGAGGAAGGCGATCTAAAAATATTATCTCTTATCAAGACAGGAGCCCGATTGAATATGATAGTGGAGAATCATTCCAATATATAAAAGCTAAAACAATTAATGCAGAGGATTGGGGAAGCGTAGTAAGCTTTGGTTCCTCAGTTTTATTTAATGTAAAAATATCTCCTTCAGAACTTGATAGATTTCTAGATTCTATAGAGCAGAAACTTAGTCAAACACCTATTCTTACACTACCAAGAGTAGAGGAGGTAAAAGATGTAGAGACTAAGCGGCGCTTGGATAGAGAGCTTGCTATATCGTTATTATCGAACACTACAACAGGTACGCTAGCTGAGGAGTTTTCTGTTTCAGGAGTCGACTTTGTCTTCAGTGAAAATAATCAATACGCATTCTTCTTGAAAGGAAATTCAAAACAAAGCGAACTGAAATTTGATGACTTGTCTTTAGAGCGTCTCACCCATTTCGTAACTGAAAATGGGATTGATTTGATTAATTCAATCAATGATATTCGTATTCAGATAAAAAGTGAAAATAGTAGAACTAGAAGCGAATCTTTAAAAAAAGTCTTAGATTATGTTGATGATGAAAGATATTGCTTAGTGAACGGAAAATGGCATCGATTTAACCAATCTTATATTAACTTTCTTCAAAAAGAGGTAAATAAAATACCAATACTACAGCATAATACAACGTTCCTTTCATCAAATATAAATGAAGATGATTTTAACAAGGGTAAGGTATGTGATGGTTATTTGAATTTTGATAAAGACTTTTCTTATATTGAAAAATACAAAATAGAGAAAATGGATCTCTACAAAGATAAGACACTGTATTTTGTGAAAATGGGTGAGCCTCAAAATCTAAGTTATGTAATTGACCAATCTTTAAATACTGTAAAAATACTTCAAAATAATGTGGATGATATCATTATAAATCAAATGAAGATTGAACCTGAAAATATGTGTCTTTGGCTTATCTTTGAGAGGAAAACAACATTGAAGAGATTGTCAGATCTCAGATCTCTTATATTTCTTATGAAATTAGTAGAATGGAAGCGTAATGTTATTGTAGCTGGTTACAAACCTACTATAAATATTGGTTATAAAGATCCAAAAACAATTTAGATCTCTTTTTATTCTCTTAATAAAAAAAGCATTTCTCCACATCTTCAGGGGAAGTGCTTTTTTTTGTGTGAAAATTTTAAAGTATAAAGTATAAATGTGTTTGTTTAGATTGAATGGGTAATTATATTATAATGAGATGTTTATTGCGATTAAAGAACTGCTCTCAAGAAGATCAAGATCTAATCCTGTTGAAAGTATTAAAGGAGCTATGCCATACGGGTAGAGTTTAATTTTATACTTCCTGGACTTCTGTCAAGAAAGTAGACTGTTACGCAACGGATTTTTTAGTGAATTGCTTAGCAAAGCGGGCGGGGGAAAGATACCCCAGTGAGCTGTGCATTCGCTTGCGATTGTAATAGAACTCAATGTATTGGAAAATAGCATCATATGCCTGTTCCGGGTTTTTGAAGCGCGGATTACAGTAGATGAGCTCTTTCTTTAAAATACTGTGCCAAGACTCAATGCAGGCGTTATCGTAACAGTTTCCTTTACGGCTCATGCTGGATTTCATGTGGTATGTCTTTAGTTGGTCGACATATTCTTTTGAGGTATATTGAGACCCTCGGTCAGAGTGGTGCAGTAGGCCCTCGCCGGGTCGCTTCGCCGTGTACGCCGCCTGCAGCGCGTCTAAGACCAGGCTCGTCTCCATATGGTTATACAGCCGCCACCCTACAATTTCTCGCGTGCATAGATCCATGACGCTAGCTGGGTATAAGCGACCTCCACGACAAGGGATATACGTGATGTCGGTGACCCATACGGTATTGGGCTTAAGCACCTTAAACTCTTGGTTCAGTGTGTTTGGTGCAATGGGATTATTATGCTTGGAATCGGTCGTCTGCACTCGGTATGGCTTAGATACAATAGAGCGGAGCTTCATTTCTCGCATGTACACACTCACTGTGCGTTCCGTGACCGTATAGCCTTCCTGATGCAGCAGGCGGGTGATCTTCGGACTTCCATACCGTTTTTGATGGTCGTCAAAATGGTACCGGATTCGCTCCATAACGGCAGCCTTGCGGAGGGCTTGCACACTGGCTTTGGCGTTCAGCCACTTGTAATATCCGCTCCTGGATACCTGTAGGGTACTGCACATCTTCTCCAAGCGAAACGCGGAGCGATGGTCCTTCATGAACTGGAATCTTAGTTCCTTGGTTTGCTGAAGATGTGCACTGCTTTTTTTACGATTGCCAATTCTTCCTCTGTATCGGCAAGTCGACTGTCTTTCTCTTGGAGCTGACGGCGCATCTCTTGGAGCTCGGCTTCGAGTTCCCGTACCCGATCCATACTGGCCACCGGTTCATTCTTTAGCTCCCGGTATTGCCCCATCCACTGGTGCAGCGTACTTTTCGGAATGTCCAGCTCTTGCGCGATGTCCCCTATGCTCTTCGTCTGCTCTTGAATGAACTTTACCGTTTGCTTCTTATATTCTTCGTTATACCGTTGTCGTTTTTCTCCCATAGGGATGCACCTCCGTTGCCCTTATTATCCCTCCGTCCGTTAACTGTCGTCTACTTTCAATTCTAATCCCATCCTTATCAGTTGTACATACATCTAGGCGGGTAAAGAGTAATATCTAGGAACATATTGAGCAGAGAACGATTTCAAAAACTTAAGTATTTTCGTTGTCAATTGAGAATTCTCGGTTGAAAAATTTATTAAGTAAGAATGAGAATAGCTGAACGTTTTCATAAAGCTAAAGCAACTAGGTACGAATATTGGGTTTATTAGCCTCATCTTTTTCCCCTGCGTTTTTTCACTTTCCGTAATCTTCTTTCATTCGTTTTCAGTATTCGTTCTGGCTCAAATGAACCATATGACTTCTGAAATCGGTTCATTCCCAATATCCACAAGACTGTTATTGCTGCGCTAAAAAGTAAGACCACTCTTAAGGAGGTCTGAAGGAATACAGGGAAATACTTTGTAGTGCTGTACATGACGTAGTAATTCCATAATAATGCTATTCCTTGATTACGGGTAAATCTATTTCGAATCTCTGATCCTATGCTTACGTCTTTTTGGAGCAGTTGAAATAATCCCATTAATAGAATGAGAGGGACAATAGGAAGAAGACCGCTGGCTTTCAAAATGAGCAAACAAATCAGATCAAGTCTGAATATCTGATTTATAATAGGGAAATTAGATTGTAATGCATCTGGTTCTCCGGTAATGAAACTGAGGATCGCATTTAAAATCGAGATGATTCCAGAGAAAGCAATGATTGGAGAAAGGATTTTTCGAGCGAGTGGTAGAAAAAGCCTTCTATCCCACTGAGCAGTAATCAACATCCGATCTTGAAATCGGGCCATTTTATTTCTTGCCCAAAGTATTTGTATTGCTGCTGAAGGGATCTTTATTGAGGGGGATTGATATGCTTTAGTCTTTTTCTTTTTTGTCTTCTTATTCATAGCTCTACCTCCAACGACTTTCCTATTATTACGGTAGCTTGTTTCCGGAGTTCCATCGAATGATAGATGAAGGTAAAGAAATATCTTTTAAAAGATGATGATGTTTCTTACGACTTAGCACTAGACATTTTGTTTAGTTCATGGTATGAGACTGGCCCTCTGTCAAGAGAGTAGACAGTCACGCAACGGATAGTGTAGTAAATTGTTTGCAAAAGGGGAGGGGAAAGGTAGCCCAGAGCTCCGTGCATTCGCTTACGGTTTATAGTAAAACTCAATGTCCTGGTAAATTGCATTGTAGGCTTGCTCAGTAGTTTTAAAACGAGGGTTATAGTAAATATGAGTTCCTTCTTTAAAATACTATGCCAGGACTCAATACAGGCGTTATCGTAACAGTTTCCTTAGCGAATCATGCTGGTTTCCATCTGGTACGTCTCCAACTGGTGGACGTATTCTTTAGAAGTAATAGCATAAGCGGCCTGTAAGGCGTCCAGAACCAGGCTGGTTTCCATGTGGGTATACAGCTTCCCGTTACGCACTAAATCGGCGATGACCTTAGCATCTTTATAGTCATTTTTCGTCTGTGAGTTGTCTTCCAGTTCTTTACTTTTGTGAACATGATGCGGATTGACTATGACGAGTGGAATTCCTTGCTGTCCCAAGTATTCAGCTAGGTTAAACCAGTAGTGTCCGGTGGGCTCAATGCCAAAGAGGAAGTCACTCTTGGCATGCTCTTGTTGAAGCTCCTTCATCCATTGAACCAGTTGTTCCAGCCCGGTACGGGTATTGGAGAACACTCAGCCCTCCCAGTTCGATCCCCCGAAAGTCGATGGCACGGGCCACGTGGGTTTCTTTAGCGATGTCTGCGCCTACGACAAGGGTCTTGTCAGAAATTCGTGTAATCCGTTGATTCTGTTTCTTTGATTGTTTATACTTCATGTTGAGTGCCTCCTGTGCTGGAATTTGTTCTTTGGTCGGAACGTTTCCCAGTATACAGTTGGCGCTTTTTTCTTTCAAACCTCGAATTAATTCATTACAGGAATGGCTCCTTATTCATTTGATTAATTCCAATTATCGAATAATGCCCCCAATTATGGAGACTATATTATGTGAGAAAATCTTAAACCATTTGGAGGTGCACTCAGCATTGGATAAAATAAAAAATCAAAATGACGTTTTCAAGTTCGTGGCATTACGTCCACCAACTGAGCCGAAGCAAAAGAATGGAAATTCTAGCCGTATCGTTGACTCAAGGCATTTAAATGAAACTCCAGTCGGCAAGTTAATTAATGAACTTGAGCCGAATTCACACATTGGACAAGTTCTTCCTCATGTAATGGAACTAGTTAATAAAAATAACTGGGGAAGTGAAATCCAAGGGGATAAAAAATTTAAAGTAATTGTGGCTGTAAGTCGTATCATAGAAAATCAAGTACGGATTTTTGAATCGGAAAAATTCCATAGACAAATTGAGAATGCGATTGGAGATTGTCCTAAAATATTTATCCAAAGCGATTACGCATTTAATTTACAGTGTAATTTATGGGATCGATTACATGCATTCTACCTCATTAACCGTGTTACTCCTGTAAACTTGGAAGGTCTTATGGAAGGCCTTAAATCATTCCATATCTTGGGTAAGTTAGCAAAAGATGATGAAATGGTGACCTTAGAAGATCTACAAGCAGCGTATAGGGGAGTAGTCGTTCTTCCTGAAGAGTTTGTTCGAATTGCACCTGAAAAAGTTGAAGGACAGTTACGTAGCAATGAAAAAAACACACGTAATCATACTATTCAAAAGCATATCTCTGCCCTTTGGGACAAGTATGTTGAGTTACATGAGGCAGCCGAAGAGATTCAAATGCTTCAGCCAATAATTGAACTGAAGCAAGAAGAACAGGAACTCGATCAAGAGAAACTCGATGAATTTCATGTAGCTAAAAATACAACTGAGAAGTCTAACCTGAAAAAAATATTATACCGCTCCTCATTTACTTTTGACCCAGCAGACCTTGAAGCTCTAAGTCAAACTGCTCGGGTCATGATCGAAAATAGTAAAAACTCTGATCAATTTAATAAGCCTCAGGTTCTTAAACGAATTCATGAAGAACTAGCTGCTGTGACTGAACAATTATATTACGAACCTCGCTTAATAGAGAAGGAAATTCCGGATGCTGCAAAAAAAATCCCAGGCACCATGATTTTTATGAATAGAAATTTTAATTTAGAATCACTGAAATCTATTCCCTCCCCCTCTGACTTCCCTTTTCCATGGTCAATCAGATCACAGATAAGACCTCTCGGTATTGGTGATCTCAAAGTTGTAAAACAGACGCTGGAACGTTACGTAGCCGGCGAAGTTGCTCATATTGAAAATGTCATGCAAGGGGAGTCGAAAGAACGAAAGCACCGACGATACGATCGGACAGAAGAATCGCTTACTATCGAATTGGAGAGTACGGAAGAAACCGAAAGAGACACGCAGTCTACAGATCGTTTTGAGTTGAAGAAAGAGGTTGAGAATACCATTCAAACAGACATGAAGGTTGATACAGGTATTACTGTAAGTTCCAGTTATGGTCCTGTTAAGTTTGGAGCACATGCTAATTTTGCATATAATCAATCAACAAGAGATAGTGCTCGAGTATCCTCGAATTTCTCGAAGGAAGTGCTTGACCGTTCCATAGCTAAGATCCAAAAGAAATCTCGCGAAGAGAGAATTACAAAAACAATACAAGAGGTTGAAGAAATAAACACACACAGTATCAACAATATAGGTACGGAAGGACACATTACAGGTGTGTATCGTTGGGTTGATAAACACTACAAAGCACAAATTTTCAACTATGGTAAGCGCATGATGTTTGAATTTGTCGTGCCAGAGCCTGCTGCGTTCTTTAAATATGCCCAAGCAAATAACTCGGGTAATGCAATAAATGTTACGAAACCCATTCCACTAGGTGAAATTACTGCCTCGGATATTAATGAATCGAACTATCTGATACTTAGCCGAAATTACAATGTTCAAGGAATAACACCACCACCTCCTAGCGAGCGAGTTGTTAGCTACGCTTTAGATAAGCATGGGTTACAAATGAAAGAAGGGTTCAGTCAATCCGTAAATGATTTAAAGCTACCTGAGGGATATTATGCAGAGACTGGTTTTGTCGCGTCGAGTGTAATTAAATACATGAATCCTGAGATTCTAAAGGATCAGTATTATATTGTTACTATTGGCAGGCTTGTTCAAGGATATTTCGATCAGCCAGTGATGGGTGGGTTTCTTAACAAAGAGGAAAATTTTTTACCTATTACTGTTAATACCATGAATATAGATAGCTACACGATTGTTGTTTCTGTTATTTGCCACATATCTTTAGAACATTTCAGACAGTGGCAGATTAAGACATTTGAACTAATTCAATCTGCCTATACAACCGCAATGGCTCAGTATGAAGAAAAATTACGTGCTGCCGAAGCACGTCGTGGAGTTGTTATAACCGGCTATAACCCAAACACCAACCGGGATATCGAGCGTACAGAATTGAAAAAACATTCAATTAGTATGTTGACTGGACAACGTTATACAGAATTTAATGCTGTGAGTGGAAATCCACCTGAATTTGACCTTGTAGAAGCAGCATCAGAAGGAAGATTTATTCAGTTTTTTGAACAAGCTTTTGAATGGGAACAGATGACGTACCTATTTTATCCGTATTTTTGGGGACGTAAGGATAATTGGGCGACGGTATCAAATACCTATGATAATGATCCATTGTTTACAAAATTTCTTCAGGCCGGATCAGCTCGAATTGTGATTCCCGTACATCCAGCATACAACGAAGCAATACTTTACTACCTACAGACTGGTGAGTTGTGGAATGGTGGTGATGCTCCAGTCATTGACGATCCTCTCTACATCGGGCTCTGTGAAGAGTTAAGAGCAAAACAAGATGATCTTGAAAATGCTGTTCCTGAGGGCGATCCATGGACAGTTGTTTTACCAACAACACTGGTATGGTTACAAGCTGGCCCAGAACTACCTGACTATCGTCAACACTGATACTGCTTAAGGAGGAGCTATGGGAGAAATATTACGACATGCTGAGATATTTCACAATACTCTGGAGAAAATTGGTTTGTTACGTCCTGATGAAGAATACACCTACGTCGAACTTGGAAACTTTTTAACTGATATTTCTCAGTTCCGTGATCCATTCGCTCACATGTTAGCCAAGCGCACCATTTGGAATAAAGCAAAACGTTCAAACCGTTTTTTAGACATTTTGTCATCAATTCCAATTCTCGGCATATTGACCGATACCATTCTTGATGTTGTAGATGCGGATCAATGGCTTGATCAACTAATGGGTAAGTACGCACCTGTTAATTCTAGGTATGGGAAACTGGCCGAATATTTCGAGCACATCATGTTAGGTATTACCCATATGATCTTTTCAGATGATATCCCTAAGAAGGAAGCGTTAATATCCATGCTTCCAGCTCAGTTTCAGCAACTTGATCCAATACCAGCCGCCGAGATTGACAGAATTTATCGGAACTTCTTCACTCAGTACTATCCTCATGAACATTGTGATTACCCGCCTTACGTCTTGTCTGGGGAACAGCGTATTCTTAACAAGATGTACCAGCGAGGTAGTAGAGGGATAATCCAATTCGTTGAAGAATACATTCAACTATTGTCTGAAGAGTTAAGTAAACTTGAATTAGATTGGAAGGAAAAGCGGAATCTAACCAAAAAAAGTCCGGAGCGGCATGATATCCTTGTTGGCTTTGGGAAAGCTCTTCATACTGTGGAAGATTATTTCTTTCATACAAACTTTGTCGAGTTACACTTATGGAATACTAAACGTCGCCAATATTCCTCAGTAGAGCCCGAAGAAATATTTAAGGCTCGTTTTTCCAAGGATGCATTAAAGGCATATCGAAATTATCGAGGCTACAATGAGTATGGTACTGAGAATTCTGCTATTGACTCTGATGTAGGGAATCAGACACGCTGGCGCCGCAAACTTATGCGACGTCTACGATATCCCGTGTATGACTCCCAGAATCGCTTGAGTACTTCCGAATCCCTATCAAGTTTAAATCTAATTTATCCGGGTGGTTTTGAAAGCAAAGATATGTTTCATACTATGGCTGGGGCCCTCGAGAGTATGGAAGCACTATTAGCGGGATTTGATAAATTGGGGAGCGAAGTGCCAGCCGCGTTTCGTTCTAGTCTCGGACTTTCAACATCCGGGAGTCTCCGAGAAAGTGAACTTGTGCTTATTCGGACCTTGTTTAACAAAGAAGAGCGTACAAGATTGGATAATGACCCTGACTATCTAAAAAGCCAAATTGTCCGGCACGTTGAACAACTGAACTCTAATATATATGAGAAAAATATAGAGTACTTTCATAAATTGGGATTCCTGAACCAGCAGGCAGCTAACTCATTTAGCAAGGCGGTTACCCTTGACAAAGGGGTAGAGTCGTTGCACAGTCAAACACCAGGATGTAGCGGATTCTTGATTCAATTTCTTGCTGAAGCACAAGGTGAGTTAAATGACAGTCGACGAGAATCCATTCGTAAAGACTCTGAACATAATGGGACACCGAACGAGGGGAATGTGCTTGATGAACGTTCAGACAATGGTGCTTCTGGTGAAGCTGTAGGAACGCATACTCTTCTCTCAAAAGATACCCCCAAAAGCCAACCTTTACATGAAGATTCCGAGGTTTTAGGAAAGTTTGCTTCACTCGCAGTGGTCCGTCTTTTGCTAACCGAAATTAATGAAAACCGTGATAGCGGAACTGGTCTTGATTGGGATCGTATTCTCCGACACCTAATAAGGTTCCCCAGTGCTCGTCCAACAACTTGGGAAACACAAGCACTTAAATACTTCCGGCAGAGTGGAGTTAATCCAAATTATCAAGATATCTATGATCGGCCTGAATATCCCATAATTAGCGTATTCCACCAAGATCAGCGATTACTACAACGAAGAAATGGGAAGCGTCGAGAGGAAATGGAAATGATGTACGTTAAGCTTGAGGAGAAGGCGGATCGATATATGATGGTAAATATCATTCCCAAATAATCTTGAGTAAAAGCCAGATCATGTAATGCTTTTACAAAGGGGGCTCTTTACAAATGCCACTTAGATGAAGGGTCCTCAATCTGCTGCTTGGCTTATAGATAGAATGATATCTTCTTGTAGTTAAGCTATAACTTTAGGAGCTAACAGGATCCAGACCATGGAAAGCAGGCTACCTCCCTTTCAAAATTTCCTCATGTACATGGCATATTTAGTTTTTTATAAATTAAATGTTTATGTTTATACTTTTTTGCATGTAAAGTTCTTGTTTTTTAAAGGGAATGATTTGAAAAAAAAGTATAATTGACTAGAAATAAGGAGTCTTACATAATTAAGACTCATCACAGAAAATACAATATAAGGGATATTACCTATAGATGGAAGGAGGGTGGGGAAACCAGATATGTAAAGATTCCAAACCTGCCTCTAGTTGTTGAGTTGTTGAGGTGTTTCTAGAAAGAAGGAAATCATACTCATGATCACCGTCAAAGTCTCCTACCCAGACGGCACGGACTTCACTATTTCCTTGTAGTGGAATAACGAATGCGGGTTGATTAGCAGAGTTAGCGGTCAGTGTATATACTGCACTGGCTTCTTGTTCTTGATCGCTGATAACTGGTTTTACATAGTATGTATTATTCTTGGTCTTATCAGCGGTTTTATCTGTAAAATTGGTTCCTTCTGTTAGAACTGTGCTGTTAAGTTTGATGGGAGTGTATCCAACGTCAGTAGCCGTAGAAGGTGCAGAGGCTGTACTATCTGTTGTGATGCGGTAAACGTTAAACCCAATATTTGCAGAATCAAGTGCCAGGAAACGCCAACTAACAAAGACACTATTCCCGTTGCGAACAGCAACTACACCTCTACCCAAATTTTCCATTGTTCTTGGAGCATTTGCTGCTTCAGTGGTGGTGGCACCGGGTAGTCCATTGAGGTTACCATTAAAATTAAGGTAACGCCAAAAATTAAAAATCTCCTCCCAAATCCTTTCATAACAATCATCCTCTCTGATGTTTGACCAGTAGGCCGATGCCGCCCATATTCTGAGTGCGCCGAAACCGCAAACTGCAGAATGCATTCGCCTACAGATGCGGTGGCTCCGTACCGAATTGAAACGCACAAATACTCGCAAAGAAGACCGTGAAATGGTCGAAAATTTTGAGCGCTACAGCCATGGATTTTGGGCAGGATTGTTTGCTTATTACGATACCTCCTACCTACCCAGAACAAATAATGACCACGAGCGCTTCTTCCGCCAGACCAAGACCCGTCACCGTCGAATGACGGGTCTGAGGAGTTGGAATCGCTATAATTGGCGTGGTGGCGAATTTGTGGTTTGGGTAGACGATGCCTTGAAGCAAAAGAACCTGCTAAACCGGCTCAGTGGTGTGAAGTATGAAGATTACCTCCATGAACGGAAGGGATGGGAATCCCGGCTGCAGGAAGGCACAAACCGCCTTCGCTTTCGCCGAGATCCCCATCTTTATTTAAGCCGACTTGAAAAAACGCATCTGTTCGTTAATTGGGCAGACGTAGTTTTTTTTTCGTAATTACGGCGTTTATTACAGACATTCAAGAAGTTTTTTATCCGGTATTAAGCAGTTTAAATTACTAACAATTATCAATGAATCAATATTTTAAAAAATGTATATTCATACAAACTGTCGAAAAAAATTTTATAATAAATTCTGTTACATTTTAATTTATTTGCACTCGAATTTCAAAAATGATGATTAATTATAAGTCTCAAATCGACCTAAGTTGTTTTGTATTTAGAATGATGCATAATATTCATAAATGATGCATAAACCATAAAAGTGCGTTTTCTCGTTTAAAATGAAATATTAGAGAGGGCCCGGCTAGTTGGACTGACTTTTCTCATCTGAAATGAAACAGTTCCCCTTGTGATATAAGGGTTTTTTAACTGTGAATTCTCATTTAAAATGAAAAATCACAATCTGTATATTTATACAACTTATTTAAGTTCTGAGTAATTAATGTTCAGTTCCGATGAGACTTTTATTTTCATCGGGACTGTTTTTATTTTTATGAGTTTTCGTTATCAGCTCGGAACATCATTTAAACAAATGCGCTTATCAATTTTCTATAGATGATTACTATTGTATAAGCCACCAAATAAGAAACTAGACTCCAACCAATGTTCCATCCGTTTCCATAATCGACTATCCCTACTGAAAAAGCCCCGTACTCCATTATTGTGGTCAATAGGCTATAGAAGACTAAAAAAGTTAGTGTTGAATACTTTTTTGAATCGATACTATTTATCATAAAACAGCTCAATACAGGATAAATTCCAAAATCAAACGGAAGGGAAGCGATATCGTAAGGTTCGATTTTCCAAAAATCGAAGTGAAAACCGATTATATTCATTAACATCGCAATGCTAGATACAACGGGTACATAAGTGATAAAAGGCGAAGGTTTTCTTTTTAGATAATGGATGCTAATAATCCAAGGTAATATGAATGCAATCAAAATATAAAAGTAAATATTTATAATCATAAGTCCCCCTCGATCAAATTCTTGAACCGAAAAGATCCCCTTTTCATAGTTATTTCCTTATGTGCTGCACCCATTCGTGCTAGGGGGTGCATATTGCGAATTTATACCGGGGATAATCAAAGGGAAGAAATAAAAATGAAGCAGTAGCTAATGGGGAATTCCTCCTTTTTACACAGGCTCCCCTGAGGCTTCCATGATTATTCACCGCAAATTGCCTTTACTTTCTCCTTGGGTGACTATATAATTGCAATAATTGTATACGGAGTTAACCGGAGGAGCCTGCCAACAGCGGGCTCCTTTTGTGTTTTTTACCTGGAATAAATTTACTGCTGTGGAGGGTTTGAAATGGAAATGGAAATGAACAATGAGAGCATCATGGTGTGTGTGCATTATGGGCCGCACGGGCAGCGGTTGATACAGCGGGGAGGACAATTGGCCAGATTGCTCAATGCCCCGCTGATGGTACTCACTGTAGATGCATCCGGGGACAATGAATACAACAGGGAGAAGCAGCAGTACTTGTCTGGCTGGGAGAATCAGACCAAGGAGGCTGGCGGACAATTTGTGATCCGCAAATGTAACGGCAAAAAAACGGTTGATGTGATTGTGGAGACTGCAAAGGATAACAAAATAACACAAATTGTACTCGGACAGTCAAGCCAAACGCTGTGGCAGGAGATTACACGGGGAAGCTTCATTAATGAGCTGCTGGAGCGGATGGGTCCGATTGATCTTCATATCGTTGCGGTACAGCGGTATCCGGAGCTGCTCGAGCAGTCCCATGAGCAAGGGTTCTCTGCTTATCTGGTCAAAGAGGGCGACCGCCATATCCTTATGGATGAACCGGATGGGGATGAAGCCATGAAGGGGGTTTTCTTTCGTGAGCTCGATACAGATTTCAATACCGGCCTGTTCAAAATCGTCAGCAACGGTGAAGCGCAATATTTGAGAATTGTACAGAACGAATGGGTGAAGCCCCGTTAAGAGGATTATACAAAACTAGAAAGGGGGCTTAAGCCTTGCTGCATATGATTATCCTGCTTCCGTTTTTGCTGGCTGCGCTAATGCTGCTGCTGAAGCAAAATAAACGGTTTCACTTGGGCTGGATCGCTCTGCCCCTTCCCGTAGCTCTCTTTATTTATTTCCTGACGAGAATTCCAGCCATCCGGGCGGGAGAGCCTATTGTGAACAGTATCACCTGGATGCCATCCTTTGGGGTGAATATCTCGCTGGTACTGGATGGGCTCAGCTTGCTCTTTGTCCTGCTGATTACCGGAATGGGTGCCTTGGTTGTGCTTTATTCGATTTATTATCTCGATAAGCTCATGGAGGGGATCCGCCAGTTTTATATATACCTGCTCCTGTTTATGGGAGCAATGTTAGGAGTGGTGCTGTCAGATAATCTGATGGTGCTGTATGGGTTCTGGGAACTGACGAGCATATCTTCGTTCCTGCTTATTGCCTTCTGGCACCGCCGGGAAAGATCCTCCTATGGAGCAATGAAGTCCATGCTGATCACGGTGTTCGGCGGTCTGGCGATGCTTGCCGGATTCAATCTGCTATATGTAATGACCGGCACCTATAGTATCCGCGAGATTATTGCACAGGCAGGGACCTTGACAGAAAGTGGAATGTTTATCCCGTCCATGCTGCTTATTCTCCTGGGAGCCTTTACGAAATCTGCCCAATTTCCGTTCCATATCTGGCTGCCTGATGCCATGGAAGCGCCGACTCCGGTCAGTGCGTATCTTCACTCGGCGACCATGGTTAAGGCGGGGATCTATCTGGTAGCGCGGCTCACCCCGCTGTATGCCGGACAATCCGAGTGGTTCTGGCTGGTTTCTGTCACAGGACTGGTAACTCTGATCTATGGGTCGTTCAAAGCCATCCGGCAAACCGATCTCAAGGCCTTACTTGCATACTCCACGATCAGTCAACTCGGCTTGATCATGTCTTTGCTAGGACTCGGGTCGGCGGCAGCCTTCTTTACCGGTACGGGGGATGCGGTTTTCTATACGATGGCTACTACAGCTGCGCTCTTTCATCTCATTAACCATGCTGTATTTAAAGGCAGTCTGTTTATGGTTGTGGGCATCATTGACCATGAGACGGGTACCCGTGATCTGCGCAAGCTTGGAGGGCTTATGTCTCTCATGCCGGTCACCTTCTCTATCGCATTGATCGGGACATTCTCTATGGCCGGATTGCCGCCATTCAGCGGATTCCTTAGTAAAGAAATGTTCTTCACTTCTGTACTCAATATCCGGGAGTTTGACATCCTGAGCTCAGGATACTGGACACAGCTCTTTCCGGTGATTGCCTGGATTGCCAGTGTATTTACCTTTGTATACAGCATGATCTTTGTCTTCAAGACCTTCCGCGGCAAGCTGAGGGAAGACAAACTGGATAAAGTTCCGCATGAAGCTCCACTGGGTCTCTTACTGTCACCCGTGATTCTGATTTCACTTGCAGTAGTGTTCGCTTTCTTCCCTGATCTGGTCTCTGCCACGCTGATTGAACCGGCGATGTCTTCCATTCATACGGGGCTGCTCGCACCGGAAGAAGCCTTTGAGGTTTCTATTCATTTCTGGCATGGATGGACACCAGAAATCTTCATGACCCTCGGTGTTATAGCAGCAGGTACGCTGTTGTTTAGAATCTATACCCGGTTACGTGTTCTAGACCGTGAAGCCGGCGGAACCAATGCACTGAGCCGTATGTATGACTTCTCGTTAAGACTGCTCGAGAATGGTTCAAGACGCTTAACCGATGCTTATATGACTGGTTCGGGTCGCCATTACCTGCTCTATATTTTCAGCTTTTTCATCATTTCCTTACTCACAGTTCTGTTGCGGCAGCAGGGCATTAGCTTTGGTATGGATCAGTATGCCTCATTGTCTTTTTATGAATTGGCTGTTGTAGCAGCCATGCTGCTGGCTGCCTTTGCAGTTCCATTTGCCAAGTCACGTGTGAGCGCGATTCTTTTCACCGGTGGTGTGGGGTATATGGTGACGCTGCTCTTCGTTCTTTTCCGGGCACCGGATCTTGCACTCACACAGATGATTATAGAGACCGTATCGGTCATTCTGTTCCTTCTTTGTTTCCGGTATTTACCGAAGCTGAAGAAGCAGAAGGAGCCTCTGCGCTTTAAGCTGCCCAATCTGATTATTGCGGCTGGAGCTGGTATCACGATGACGTTGATTGCTCTGGCGGCTATGGGTACCAGTCCTTTTGAACCGATCTCCGAGTTTTTCTTGAAGGAAAGCTACAACCGGGCTGGCGGCAAGAATGTGGTCAACGTCATCCTGGTAGATTTCCGCGGGTTTGATACTTTGTTTGAAATCATGGTGCTTGGCATCGCCTCACTGGCCATTTATGGTCTGATTCATCTGAGAATGGAGACGGAATTGCCGCCGCTGGAGCCCGCCAAGACAGAACTATTGCCGCTGCGCAGCAATGATGTGATTCTACAGACGATCTCCAAGGGGATTGTCCTTGTCATTCTGATATTCTCCCTGTATCTGTTCTTTGCCGGGCATAATCATCCCGGGGGAGGTTTTATCGGGGCTTTGATGGCTTCTGCTGCGCTTATACTCATTGCAATCGCATTTGGAATGGATCAGGTACGTAAGGTGCTCCCTGTGAATTACCGGCTGCTTACAGCTTCCGGGCTCATGCTGGCTATTCTGACAGCGTCAGGTTCATTCCTGTTTGACGCTCCTTTTCTAAGTCACACGTTCGGCCACTTCCATCTGCCAGTACTTGGCGATACGGAGCTGGCGACTGCCGTCCTGTTTGACCTTGGTGTATTCCTGGCTGTAGTCGGCGTGACGATGACCATCATTTTATCGATCGGAGGGGAGAAGAAATGGAACTCGTAATGGCGGTAGCGGTCGGAATTCTTTTCATGATCGGTGTTTACCTGATTCTCTCCAAAAGCCTGCTGCGCATTGTGCTGGGAACCTCCTTGCTGACGCATGGAGTCCATCTGCTGCTGCTCACGATGGCCGGGCTCAAAAGGGGGGCAGCCCCTGTACTAGGCAAGGCGGATACCTATGTTGATCCGCTGCCGCAGGCGCTGATTCTAACCTCCATTGTCATCAGCTTTGGGGTCACAGCCTTCTTTTTCGTACTCGCATACCGGTCATATCAGACGCGGGGTACTGATGAAATGGACAGCATTAAGGAGGACAACGAATGAGTAATCTATTGGTGCTCCCGATTCTCATTCCGCTTGCTACGGCTGTCATCCTGATTTTTCTCAAAGAGAAGATCCGGCTTCAGCGCGTGATTAGTGCGCTCAGCGGTCTGCTTAACATTCTGATTGCGGTGCTGCTGGTTACACGTGTCCACTCCGAGGGCATACTGACCCTGCAGATGGGGGGCTGGGCTCCTCCGTATGGCATTGTCTTTGTGGGTGATATGTTTGCTGTATTGCTGGTAACGATGGCTTCGATCGTCAGTTTTGCGATTCTGTGCTACTCCTTCAGCAGTATTGGAGAGCAGCGGGAGCGGTTCTATTACTATACGTTCTTTCAGTTTTTGCTGGTCGGGGTATACGGCTCGTTTCTTACGGGGGATATTTTCAACCTGTTTGTCTTTTTTGAGGTCATGCTGATTTCTTCTTATGCGCTCATCTCACTCGGTGGGACCAAGCTTCAGCTAAGAGAAACGTCAAAATACCTGCTTATTAATATCGTATCCTCGACACTGTTCGTAGCTGCGGTAGCTTATCTCTATGCAGCGGTAGGAACGCTCAACATGGCCCACCTGTCCCAGCGTATCGCTGAAGCGGGACAAGGCGGCGTGCTTAATGTGATTGCTGTTTTGTTCTTGATTGTATTCTCCCTGAAGGCAGGACTATTCCTGTTCTTCTGGCTTCCAGGGTCCTACAGTGCACCTCCGGCGGCTGTCAGAGCGTTGTTTGGTGCCCTGCTGACCAAAGTAGGACTCTATGCAATCATCCGCACCTTCACGTTGTTGTTCGTGAACGATCCCGGCTTCACTCATGACTGGATCGCCTGGATGGCTGCTGCTACCATGATCCTGGGCAGCATGGGGGCAGTGGCTTATAGGGATATCCCGCGGATTCTGAATTATAACGTCATTATCAGCGTTGGATTTGTAGCCTTTGGGCTTGCTGCAGGGACTGCAGATTCAATGAATGGGGCAGTCTTCTATCTGCTGCACGATATGCTGGCCAAGGGACTTATGTTTATTCTGGGCGGGATGATTATATCCGCAGCCGGAACTGACCGGCTAGGCAGTATGGGCGGGATGATCAGAAAGTATCCGCTCCTCGGCTGGATGTTTTTTATTCTGGCGCTCGCCCTGGTGGGGATTCCGCCGCTTAGCGGTTTTGCCGGCAAAATTATGATCCTCCGTGGAGCGTTGTCCGAGGGGATGCTGACGCTGTCCCTCATTGGTCTGGGATCAAGCTTTCTGGTGCTGTTCTCCCTGATGAAGGTGTTCAGGCTGGCCTTCTGGGGAAATGAACCCAAGGAAGAGCAGCCTAAGGTGAGCTTGAAGGTTGCTTCGGCTGTGGCTGCCGGCCTGCTGCTGCTTGTGATTGCAATGGGGATCGGAGCGGAGTATGTGTATACTTATGTATCGCAGGCTGGCGAGGTTCTGGCTTCACCTGCGCTTTATATTGAAGCCATAATGAAGGAGTAGTGAATATGGCCTTACAATTCCTGTTTAATCTGTTGATTGCCTTTCTGTGGATGGCGATAAATAACAATGGCTCTGGCTCAAGCTTCTTAGTAGGTTATCTGCTGGGCATCGGACTTTTACTGTTATTTAGGAAATCCAGGTCCCAGCCCCGGACCTTCTATCTCATACGTATATGGGCTGTACTGAAGCTTCTGCTGATCTTTGCCCGTGAACTTACGGTCTCGAATTTCGTGGTCATTGGCCATATCATCCGTCCAAAACTGGCTATACGTCCCGGTATCTTTGCTTATGAGACTGCCTTGGCCACGCCCTGGGAGGTCACACTGCTCTCGTGCCTGATTTGTCTGACACCGGGAACCCTGACTCTTGATGTGTCGAAGGATGGCAAGACGCTGTACATTCATGCTATTGATATTAAAGATGCACAGCTGCTGGTCACGCAGATTAGAGGCACCTTCGAACGAGCGATCAGGGAGGTGACCCGTTAATGATCCCAGTTATGCTAACCGTGGCCATGATCATTCTGGCTCTGGCGATGCTGGCCTGCCTGTTCCGTCTCCTGAAAGGGCCAACCCGCTCCGACAGGGTTGCCGCACTCGATACGATCGGCATTCATGTACTCGCTATGATCACCGTCTTCAGTATGCTGCTGGATACCCAGGATTTTATAGAAGTCATTCTGGTTATCGGAATTCTGACGTTTATTGGTACTACGGCACTGGCCAGATATATTGAACGGGGAGCCGTTATAGAGGATGGAGGGAACCCCAATGACAGGTGAACTGATTAGCTCTATTCTTGTGGTAATGGGTGCAGTCTTCTGCGGCTTAAGTGCCTTCGGCTTAGTCCGGCTGCCCGATGTCTATCTGCGTTCACATGCGGCTACCAAAAGTGCAACCTTCGGGGTATTGTGTTTGCTGACAGGAGGTTTCCTGTACTTTTGGTTCAAAGACGGAACGGTTAATGTCAAGCTTCTGCTGGCGATTGTATTTGTATTCATCACTTCACCGGTAGCAGGTCACTTAAATGGCCGGGCTGCCTACCGTTCCGGAGTGCCCTTATGGAAGGGAAGCGTTCAGGATGACCTGAAGGTGCTGGGGGAAGAAAGCAAGGAAACGTCTGTAAAATAATAGTTAATCGCTGAATTCCTTATAGGAAGCGGGGGAACCAGGTTACATGGGGTGAATCTCGGGAAAAACGAGTAGGGCTACTTTCAGGCCCGAATCCGGCAGCTAACCCCGCAAGCGTTCATGAGAGGATGCACTGTATATGCCGCATATTGAAGTGAATGGAACGTCGCTGTATTATGAGATGTCGGGCAGCGGTCTGCCCATTGTTTTTATTCATGATTATTCGACCTCTCATCATCTGTTTGAGCCGCAAGCGGATTATTTCAGCAAGCGTGCCAAAGTGATCGTATTCGATTTGAGAGGGAACGGGCAATCGGGTAAAATGGATGTGGAGATCAGCCGGATCGTAGACACACAATGTGAAGATTTGAAGCTGTTATTGGACGCTTTATCTGTAGAGAAGGCTGTTATCGTAGCTTGTTCCAGTGGTGCTGTGCTCGCCCAGAAATTCGCCTACCTGTACCCTGAACGGATAATAAATATGGTATTGGTGGACAGTTATTTTCAGGAGGATTACACTGCGAGAGGCAGTAAAATGAAAGGAATCTTTGAGGTCTGCGCATGGGCGGCCCATTATCTTCCTGCCGAAATGTTCGTCCGTTCCTTGCGCATCACCTACAATAAGTGGCTCTCGGCTTATCATATTCTCAGGAAAGAGCTTGTGCATGAACGGACAACGGAATTAATTAAGCAGCGGCTGGCACTTAGACAAACGGACAGCTACGGGTTCGCATTACGGCTGCAGATTCCTGTTCTTGTTGTATCCGGGAATCAGAATGAATGGGCGCTGGAGCAGGTGAAAAGAACAGCCAGCAAGTATCCGTCTGCCCGTCTGGCGATCCTTGAGGATGCGATGTATCCGACTCATCTGTGTCAACCCCAGCTCTTCAACCGTATATTACTGGATTATCTTAGGGAACAGCATAGTTTTCAGCGGGCGGCAGCTGGCAGCTAACTTGAATTATAATGGGAGCCAATGATATGTTCTTTAACAAAATCTCATCCTTCATCACAAATCTCAGACTGACCTCATCCAGAATCATTTTACTCGGTTTTGCAGTCCCTATATTTCTTGGTACAGTGCTGCTGGTCTTGCCGATATCTTCGTCCAGCGGACTTAGTATAGGGTGGCTGGCAGCACTGTTTACTTCAACTTCAGCCGTATGTGTAACGGGACTCGTTGTACTTGATACCGGTACCGATTTTTCTCATTTTGGACAGGTCATTATCCTACTTCTGATTCAAATTGGCGGTTTGGGATTTATGACATTCAGTGTTTTGATCGCCGTGATCATGGGGAAAAAGATTGGATTAAAAGAACGTCTGCTTATCCAGCAATCATCTAATTCTGTAACAACACAAGGAGTCGTGCGGTTATCACTCAGTATCTTTCTCATTTCATTTATCGTGGAGACAACTGGAGCTATAGTGTTGGCCCTTCGATGGGCAAATGAACTAGGAACAACAAGGTCCATTTATTATGGAATATTCCATTCAGTGTCTGCCTTCAATAACGCCGGATTTGGATTATGGCCAGACAGTCTGAGCCGCTATGTGGGTGACCCGTTAGTTAATATTGTTATCTCTTTTTTGTTTATCATCGGCGGGATTGGGTTCACGGTGATTCTGGATCTGTACCGGAAAAGAAGATGGAGAGATCTTTCCTTTCATACAAAAATAGTTTTAATTACTTCTGGACTCCTTTGTATGGCAGGGTTTTTGGTGATTTTTGCGATTGAACTTTTTAACACAAAAACATTCAATACTCTCTCTTGGAGTGAAAGAACTTGGGCGGCATATTTTCAGGGTGTTGTTACCCGGACAGCCGGCTTTAATTCCATCGATATTGGAGCAATGCTCCCGGCCACACAATTTTTTATGATTTTCCTGATGTTTGTAGGGGCTTCGTCCGGATCGACTGGAGGAGGTATAAAAACAACCACATTTGCTGTACTTATGTTAAGTATCGTCGCAACGATTAAGGGGAAAAAAGATGTGCAACTGCTTAGAAAACGCATCTCCCAGGATATTATATTCAGGGCACTGGCAGTAATGACCATATCCCTGGGCGTAGTTCTAACAGCCACCTTTCTTCTATCCATTACTGAATATGCTCATCCTAAAGATTTCCTGGCGCTTCTCTTTGAAGCAACCTCCGCATTTGGAACCGTAGGAATGTCTATGGGAGTAACGCCAGAACTTTCGCCACTGGGAAAAGGCATCATCATAATTACAATGTACATCGGGAGATTAGGGCCCTTGACTTTAGCTTTAGCACTGGCACAAAAAAATGTGAAGCAAAAATATCGGTATCCGGAGGATAAGCTGCTTATCGGCTAAAGTTTACTGAGCTGCGCTAATTCTAATGATTTTCAACGTTATTGTGCTATCTTCTTTTGTTATTGGGTTGAAGATGTTTTTACCTCATAACTTAGTTATAAATAACTTGATTGCAGTTTGCAAGTATTTTATAAAATGCAGGGTCCGATTCGAAGGAAGCAGGAATTGATATTTGCTTTTGAGACTCATGGTATCTAATATATAAGTACATAATTATGTACCACGTATTTAAGAATTCTAAGAGGACAGTGCATATGTTCAACCAAGCAATTCGCTGATACAGGTGAATAAGACAGAGATACAGCCGGGGCTTCCCGGCTGTATCTCTAAGGAGGACGCGGAGTTCAATTTCCAGGGTTCGTTCGAAAAGCCGCGTGTAATAGACACAACAAGCTCTCCATACAATTTCTCAATAAATCCTGCTCATATACTCTGAGGGGGAGCAGCCCTTCACTTTGCGGAATACCCGGCTAAAGTAAAAGGGGGAGTTGAAGCCGAGCCGCTCGCTGATCTCGGAGACATTCAGATTTGTGTTGCGCATCATTCCTGCTGCTTTGTCCATGAAGAATTGGGCATTGTACATTTGGATGGTGCTCCCTGTTTTATGTTTGAAGACTTCACACAAGTAACTGTAATTCATCTCCAGAGAAGCGGAAAGCTCCTGTGAATTGAGGGTGTAGCTGTCCTTTTGTTCAAGAAATCCGATAATTCTGCTTACCGTCCGGTCCGACTTGCTCAGCGGGGACTGGTGAAGAGACTGCCTGAAGAGAGTGATGAACAGCTCCATCGTTTGCAGGCATAGCGTGATGGTGCGGAGCGGATCTGTTGTATTGTACAGTTGAACGGCGGCTTTCAGCTGCTTCTCCAGCTTCTCGGGGTGTGAGATCCTTCCGTGCTTGGGAAGTGTAATGCACTTACGGAATTCTTCTAATAATGGTTTTCCTTTTAATGGATTACCGTTCTGCTCCGCTTCTCCCTCGGAATTACAGAAGAAATGAATCCAGTACCATGAAGTGCCCGCAGGTGTGCGGGGTTCTCCCCAGTGATGCAGACCGCTTTTCAGGAACAGAAATTCTCCCTTGCGGATGAGATACTCCGTTTCTTCCTCCCAGACCTCCATTTGCCCATCGGCCAAATAGAGGAAAACTTCCCACTCCAGCCTCCTGTCAGGATGCGTATATAAGCTTTCAGTCCTATGGGAACCCAAATCTTGTACGTTCAATACTTTATCGAAGTGTAATATCACGTTGTTGTGCATGCCTTATCCTCCTTACATAAACAGATACAAAATCTGAAAATAGTATAGGTTAACCAAAGGTGATGAATTCAATTATAGATGTCCGGCATTATAAAATATAGATGCAGAGTTCTCCGCTGCACTATTATTTTATAGAAACTGAGGTGTCCGAGCTTGTATGCTAACTTTGGTCTGGATGAAGTAAGGCTGACTGACGGGGATTTTGCGTGCCGCAGAGCGCTCGTTAAAAAGTATATTACTGAGTTTGATACGAACCGGCTTATGCACACATTTAGAATCAATGCGGGAATGGTATCTTCTGCAGAGCCCCTGGGCGGATGGGAAGCCGTGGAGGTTGGCCTCCGGGGACATTTAGCCGGGCATTTTCTGTCGGCTTGTGCCAAATTCGGATTTGGGGACCGGGATGAGATTTTGAAGGCAAAAGCACTTGAGATTATTGATATTATGGAGCTATGTGCGAAGCCAAACGGGTATTTGAGTGCCTTCGAAGAAGATACACTAGATATTCTGGAGTTCGAAGAGAACAGGAATGTATGGGCGCCCTATTATACTCTGCACAAAATCATACAGGGACTGGTGGACTGTCACATCTGTCTCGGCAGCTCCAAAGCCATGACCCTGGCCCTGAACCTGGCGCATTATATACGCAGACGATTCGAGAAGTTATCCTTCTGGAAAATTGACGGGATACTCCGTTGTACGAAGCTGAATCCGGTGAACGAATTCGGGGGGATTGGCGACGCCTTGTACACCCTGCATGAGATCACAGGAGATCCCCGGCTCCTTGAGCTGGCCAAGCTGTTCGACCGGGATTATTTCCTGGAGCCCCTGGCAGCCGGTGAGGATGTACTTGATAACCTGCATGCCAACACTCACTTACCCATGGTTCTTGCTGCGATGCACCGTTATAACCTTATGGGGGAGGAGAAGTACAAGTCGGCGTCTTTGAATTTCTATGATTTTTTGAAGGGAAGAACATTTGCGAATGGCAATAACAGCTCGAAAGCAACGGCTTTTATCAAAGATAAAGTATCGGAGAAGTCAGAACATTGGGGGGAATATAACAAGCTGGAAGATGCATTGACCGGCGGCGAAAGCGAGAGCTGTTGTGCACACAATACCGAAAGGATCCTGGAACAGTTGTTGAAGTGGTCTGCTTCCATAGAATATCTGGATCATCTGGAATCGCTGAAATATAACGCGATCCTAAACAGCTCGAGCAGCCAAACCGGGTTATCCCAGTATCATCAGCCTATGGGGAGCTCCGCCGTCAAAAATTTCAGCACGCCGTACGATTCCTTCTGGTGCTGTACGGCATCTGGAATTGAAGCTATGAGTGAGCTCCAAAGGAATATATGGTTTAAAAACGGGGATGCCTTGCTGCTGAATGCTTTTATCTCTTCAAGTGTAATCTGGAAGGAAAAGAATGCTGCAATTACTCAGCAAACTGCTTTCCCTGATGGGTCAACCTCTACAATTACCATTCAAGTTGCCGAACCTGTTGAATTTCGGATGATATTCAAGGAGCATGCAGTCAAAGCTGTTAAAATCAACTCGGTTCCCTGCTCCCCTAAGAAGGAGAATAACTACTTCATTATTGAGCGTGTATTCTATGATCAGGATACGATTGAAATTGACATCAATGCCTCCCTGCATTTAGTTCCGCTAAAAGGCTCTGAGAATCGTGCGGCAGTGATGTATGGCAGCATCTTGCTCGCTCAGATGGGTCAAGCTGCGCATTTGCAGGACCTTTCAGCGGTTACTATGAATAGTAAATTCACCAGACTTCCAAGTGAGCTGCTGGAATTTGAGGTGGTTGACCTACTTGGCCATCCGGTAAAATTCATCCCGTTATATCGTATCGAGGAAGAGGTGTATACAGTTTATCTGGACTTGAAAGGGGAACTGAATCCTGACAGCCTGTTTTCAGCGGCCAAGGATGGAAGCACGGCGTATACAGAAGGATGCCGCGTTAAATATAACGGCTAAGGCGCGGCTGCAAGAGCTGTGTTGGAAGCTTCCCAATCATCACTTCTTATCAGAAGCCTTAAAGGCCATTAAAGCATGATCATTCAAAGCGCAAATGAGCTGAGCCAGCTCATGGCTTGATACTGTGAATTTTGTCCGTATCCATTCCTTAATGATGGCTAAGCTTCCATTCACTAAATAAGCGTAAGTAAAGGGCTTCATATCTTCAGGAATCTTAAGCTGAAGGTGATTGTCAATGCTCATAAGTATTTCATTAAGCAAACGCTTTGGGAAGAACACATCATCATTTGTTTTGAACAGCATAACGGTGAAGAGTTCTTCATTTCTTTTGATGTAATCTAGAAAAGCTAAAATATATGTGACTGCACTTTCACTGGCTTCTATTTTGATCAGGTACTCATTAGTGTTGTCAATAATCTCTTGCTCTACATTATCAAGCAACTCGTATGCATTAGCATAATGCAAATAGAAGGTGGACCGATTGATGCCCGCAGAAGTGCATAATTCCTTCACACTGATCTGACTTATCTCTTTGTCTTGTAGCAGGCGAATCAGACTTTGCTTCAAGAGCAACTTGGTTAATCGTTCCCGTTGATTCATTGCGGTATCGCCTCCATGAAAAATTTATTTATGACAATAGACACAATCCACGCAAGTGTCCAGATTACAGCAAATTGACGATAGACTGATGGTTGTTAAATAGACACTGTGTCTGTATTCTGAAGGTAGACGAATGAATTGTCAATACAATGATGATGAAGGTGAATGAGGATGGAGAAAAAACGGGTCATGATCACAGGTGCAGCGGGTAACATGGGGAATGAAACGCTGAAGCTGCTGATAAACGATTTGGGAAAATGCGAGTTAATACTCTTCGATTTAGATCATCCTAACAGCCGTCAGAACCTGAAAGCATATGAGGGAATACAAGGTGTTAAGGTTGTCTACGGTGATTTACTCGATAGGGACCTGGTCTACGAATGTGTAAAGGAAGCAGATATTGTACTCCACATTGCTGCTTTTGTATCTCCAGCGGCTGACGAATTCCCCGAACGGGCTATGCGGATAAATTATGGTTCAACGAGAAACATCATCGATGCCATTAAGCAAAGCGGCCGTGCCGGGATCACCCGCTTGGTAAGTATAGGTACAGTTGCACAAACAGGTGACCGTATGCCGCCAATTCATTGGGGGCGTGTGGGAGACCCGCTTAAGCCAAGTGTCTATGATTACTATGCGGTATCGAAGATTGCTGCCGAGCGTATGGTCATTGAATCAGGACTAAGCTATTGGGTGAGTCTCCGGCAGACAGGGATTATGGGTCCGAAGATGAGCAAGATTCAAGATCCGATTATGTTCCATAATTGTCTGGACAATGTACTGGAATACGTGTCTGACCGGGATTCAGGACGCTTAATGCGGAATCTGTGCATTCAGGATATTGACGGAGAATTGGCTCAAGGCTTCTGGCAGCATATTTACAACATTGGCGGGGGTGAAAATTGCCGGGTCAGTACACTGGACATGTACCGGGTGCTCTATGGCAAGCTTGGTATAACGAATCTCGATCATGTGATCGACCCTAAATGGTATGCAACGAGGAACTTTCACGGACAATACTATCTGGACTCCGATAAGCTGGAGAATTATTTGCACTTCCGCCGTGACTCCATGGAGTATTTCTATCAATGCTACCTCGATAATCTTGGCGCACTTGTACCCGTTGCGAAGGTCATCACAAAGCTGCCCGGAGGGCAAAAATTCATGGGGGCAATGATTAAGCGGACGATGAAAAAGCAGGCTTTGAAGAAGCGCGGAACTCTGCGTTTTATTGAAGACAATGCCATTGAGGAAATTGACGCTTTTTGGGGCAGCAAACAGAACTGGGAGGCTATCCCTGCCAAGCTGTCTGAAATGAAGGGCTTCTCCCAGTGGGACCAAGCCATCAAGCTTGACCATGGTTACGATGAGGATCAGCCGGCTTCGCAATTAAATATTGAAGATATGAGGGGGGCAGCGGAATTCCGCGGTGGTGAATGTCTCTCTACGGACATGACAACGGGAGATTGGACGGGGCAGCTTGATTTCAAATGTGCGTTTGGACATACCTTCAGCGCCAGTCCCAAGCTGGTCCTAGAGGGCGGACATTTCTGCCCGCAGTGCGAACAGGAGAGCTGGAATTACAAAGAGCGTGCGAAGCGGGAACCGTTCTTTGCCCAAGTGTGGAACCCGATTCAAGGTAAGGAGGATGGACGCGAGTATAAAAAAATTGTATCAGAATTAGATGTCGCAGTTAAATAAAAATGCTGTAAGTGAAGCCCATGAAGTCGCCCGGGCAATCTAGCAGATTACTGATGAACCCAAAAAACAACCTCCATCCCGGGGTTGTTTTTTTATTTGCTATTTACAGCTGGACCTTGCTCTGCGTTCGGTACTTCGATGGTGAAAGACCATAATGAGTCTTAAATGTGCGGCTAAAATGGGAGACATCGGAGAAACCTGTGTAATCCGCAATATCTTCGAGTTTCAGATTGGATTCCATTAAATACTGGACCGCTTTTTTTAATTTTACATCCATTAACAGCTTGGAAAAGCTAGTGCCGGATACCTGTTGTATAATCCTGCAGATGTACTGTTTGCTTAGATGCATGTATTCGGCTACTGACGATAGAGTTGCTGATCTGAAGTCTTTTCTTATATAATTCATAATTTCATTGAAATGCAGTTCAATATTTGAAAATGAAGTTGGGGTTTCAATGTCAGACTGCTTGTGGCGAAACAAGAAGCTAAACAATAACTTCAAGTAGCATTCCATAATCTGGTTTCGGAATTCATCTCCCCATAAGTATTCACTAAATAAGCGTAGCATGGTTTCTCTTACATCATCGTTATCGCCAGTATGAAACAGGATATAGTTCGATTCCTGCTTGGTTTCTTCGAAAAGTACTTTGTTAAAGAAACTAATCAGGGGAGGATTATGGTGGAATAATTCAAAAAAAACAGAATCAATATATTTACGTCTTATCATCACATAAATACAAATACTTCCATCTAACATTTTTATGGAATGCATTGTATCGGGGGGCATAACAAACAGGTCTCCCTCTGACAACTGAAATGTCTTATTTGACAGTGTAAGAATCCCGCTGCCTTTATGAATATAGATGCACTGAAAGTAGTTATTGGAGTGCATGAGATCAAGAGAGAAATTGATATGTTTGGTTATGGCCATGTTGAGGTCTGCCAAAATAAGCATATTTTCATCCAGTTCCGTTAAACCGGTAATGTATTTAGGGGTTGGTTCAGAATATTGGGGCCAATATACGCGGATTAATTTATTTTTCTTAATATAATTACTGGATAGAAATTTGGTGTAAGTTGAATATTCCTGTAAGGATAGCTTACCGTCGGAGTTTTCTTTGTAGAACTCCTCTAAATTTGTTAATACCTGAAGTATGTGATCCATCTTTTCTGTAAGCACGGTAACCTCCTGTGTCACATTTCGACCTAAATCTAGTCTAGTCTATTGTTTCATCCTATTCAAGATTACTGGCTAATCCTATCCATTAACCCATTAGATAAATAAAGGTAAGATGAATTGGGGAATACAGAAGCATTCCCTCATTGATTTCCTTCTCAGTATCGGGATGAAGCCATTTATGGAGGTTTACATTACATTTAAAGGTGATTTAACAGGAAAACAAGCAACAATTCGGGTTATCGATGAGTTCCATGCCAATCCAAAAGCAAAATGGCTGGAGCAAGGCAGTCCGGTATATCCTACACAGCATCAGCTGCAGGAATTGTTCCAGGCTGCTGACATGATTAGTACCCCTGTTGAACTGAAGTTCCTTCCAAGCGGGGAATGGATCCTGGAGCTTGCTGTTGAACCCCACAGTGTAACAGCTATTGATATTTGGTAATCAAAGGAGAGCCTAATGAACAAACAACTTTTTGATAGCGGCTGGGAGTATCATGAGTATGGTTTTATGCCATTGGAGATGGCTGCTCTAGTGCCTTGGCAACTGGTGAATTTACCGCATGATGCATGCATAGCAAAGCCTAGAAATGCCAACAACCCTTCAGGAAGTGGAGAAGGTTTTGTTTCCGGAGGTGTTGTCTACTACAAGAAGACTATCAGCTTCACTGATGAATTAGTCGGTAAGCACATTCTCCTGGAATTCGAAGGCGTGTGTGGCATAGCGGAAGTGATTTTAAACAAGGATTTGATAGCTACCCACCATTATGCCTATACGGGATTCATAGTTGATCTAACAACGAAGCTCCAGCCTGGTGAGAATACAATAATCATTATCGTAAATGACAGTGCCAAGCCAAGTGCCAGATGGTATCAAGGGACCGGGATGTATAGACATGTATGGCTGCATACGGGAGAGAAGGTTCATGTGAAGCCTTGGGACTTACAGGTGTCTACTCCAGAGGTTAGTGCTGAACTCGCGATAGTGGATGCCAGCGTGAAGATTACGAATGCGGAAGACCGTGATGTAGAGGCAACAGCTGTCTTCAAATTATACTATGGTTCTGACCAAGTAGCAGAAGGTACCGCAAAGGTTACACTGGCTCAAAGTGAAGAGAAAACAGCGGATACCCTGATTCCAGTAGATCATCCGAAGCTATGGAGCACCGATGTCCCCAATCTGTATAAGATGATTTGTGAAGTGTCTGTAGGCGGGGAAGTTGTTGATACTATGCAAAGTAACATGGGTATCCGCAGCATATCCTTTGATCCGAAGAATGGCTTCAGCTTAAATGGAGTAAGTATGAAGCTTAAGGGAGGGAGCGTCCATCATGACCATGGCCCCCTGGGTGCGGCCAGTTATGACAGGGCAGAGGAACGCAAAGCTGAATTGCTGAAGGCTTCAGGATTTAATGCAGTGCGGCTGGCCCATAATCCTTTTTCACCCGCATTTCTGGATGCCTGTGACAGGCTTGGATTATTGGTCATTGACGAGGCTTTCGATGTGTGGCGAGTAGGTATGAGTGCTAATGACTACCACCTGTGGTTTGAGAAGGATTGGCAGGAGGATTTGGGCTCTATGATCTTAAGGGATTATAATCATCCGTCTGTTATCATGTGGTGTGTCGGAAATGAGATCATGGAACGGGATGGTCAGTCAGAGGGCTACGATTGGGCAAAGAAGCTTATTCAATATGCCAGAGAACTAGATTCCACCAGACCTGTAAGTTTAGCAGTTTGCGGACTTATGGAAGATGTTGCCATTAATATGGCTATGGGGAATTTAGGGGCGAATCTTGCGGGAAACGGTGTCGATCCTGACAATGACAGTTGGGGCGATAGAACGGAGGAATTTCTGGAAGACGCAGATGTCGTTGGTTACAACTACCTTAATTCAAGGTATGAATACGATGCTATTCGTTTTCCTAATAGAATAATTGTGGGTACAGAATCTTATCCTCACACACAATATGATAATTGGATTTCCACAATGAATAATCCGAACGTAGCCGGAGATTTTGTGTGGACAGCCATAGACTATCTCGGCGAGGTTGGTATAGGCAGAGTGGAAATCGATAAGGAAGCTGGTTTTCTTGGGGCTAGTTATCCGTGGTTTTACGCTAATGTCGGTGACATGGATGTATGCGGATTCAAGCGTCCCCAGTCCTATTTCCGGGATATTATGTGGGGGAACCGAAATAAACCATACATTGGCGTTTTGCCGCCTGAACTGTATGGAAAGCAAATTAATCACCTTCCCTGGGGCTGGGAATCCGTTGAGAATCACTGGAGTTATCCGGAATACGAAGGCAAGCCGACTAGTGTGAATGTATACTCCGATGCTGATGAAGTAGAGTTAGTGATTAATGGCATCTCCCAAGGGAGAAAACCTGCGGGTGCTGCGGTGAAGCTGAAAACAAGCTTTGACGTTATCTACAGCGGAGGTATAATCGAGGCTATTGCTTATATAGATGGAGTTGAGTCGGGGAGAGAAACCCTGAAGACTACCGGCGCTCCTGTAGCTGTAAGGCTTACTGTGGATCGGGAGAATATTAAAGCTGAGTATGGGGATTTAGCTTATATTACTGCGGAAGTAGTAGACGGGAACGGTGATTTAGTAAGTTATGCAGAAAATGATATCTATTTTAATGTATCAGGGACTGGTGACTTAATAGCTCTGGGTTCTGGTAATCCAGTAACTGAAGAGTCATTCACGGCTAATCATAGACAATTATTCAAAGGCAAGGTACTGGCGGTCATCCGCAGCAATGGGTGCGCTGGAGAAATTTCAGTCGAAGCAACAACTGACGGATTAACGGCAGCCAGATGCTTTATTCATACAATTTAAAGCACGTACTGTAAATAGGGAATCGGTGCAAATTGATTCCTGTTTTACTTTATACATTAATTAAAAGAATTTTATAAGATTTGGGGTAGGGGGAAGCCATGAAAAAGCAAGCGTACAATCCATTTATTCCAAGCTATGAGTACATTCCCGATCCTGAGCCGTATGTTTTTGACGGTAGAATATATGTCTTCGGGTCACATGACAAATTTAACGGCACAACTTACTGTATGAACAACTATGTAGGCTGGTCCGCATCCGTTAACGATCTTGGAGATTGGAAGTATGAAGGTGTAATTTATGACAAAGTCCAAGATCCATTGAGCAAACAAACAGGAAATCATTATCTTTACGCTCCCGATGTCGCAAGAGGTGTAGATGGGAGGTACTATCTATATTACAGTTTGAGCGGCACACACATTTTATCAGTAGCAGTATGTGATACACCTGCAGGCAAATATGAGTTTTATGGTCATGTGCAGGATAAAGCCGGTCATGTCCTTGGTTCTGATAAGGGAGAATATATTCAGTTTGACCCTGCTGTTCTGGTAGATGACGATGAAAGGGTTTACTTATATTCCGGATATAATCCTCCAGTTGTCAACAGTTACTCAGGCAGAAAAGTAGTGGGAGCCTTTGTAATGGAATTGGAAAGTGACATGCTGACGGTGAAAGAGGGGCCAAAGGTAGTTCTGGACAGGAAGGAAGAGGGCTTCGGGTCCCATCATTTCTTTGAGGCATCCTCAATCCGCAAGATCAAGGGTACGTATTACTTTATTTATTCATCAAGGCATAGTCATGAGCTTTGTTATGCTACTAGCCGGTACCCGGACAGAGACTTCAAGTATGGCGGCACAATTATATCCAATGCGGATATTTACTTGAATGGCAGACAGAAGAAAGAAGCGTTAAACTACTTCGGTAATAATCATGGAAGTTTAGTGGAGATTAATGGTACGTGGTATATATTCCATCATAGGCACACCAATAAAAATCCGTATTCCCGGCAAGCCTGTGCAGAGAAAATTGTAATTGAAGAGGATGGATCAATAAAGCAGGTTGAAATGACATCTTGCGGATTAAATGGAAAGCCATTAAAGGGTGAAGGGACTTATGAAGCAGGAATTGCCTGTAACCTTATGAGCAAGAAAGGCGCCAGAGGATCGTTTCTCTTATTCTTGACAGGAAAAGGGCACCCATATCTTACTCAGGAAGGCGAAGACAGAGAGGGGAATTCCAATCAATATATATCAAATTTCAGGAATGGTGCAACTGCCGGGTTTAAGTATTTTGAATTTGAAGGCACGAACCGGATCGGGATTGTAACACGCGGAAATGCGACTGGAAAAGTAAAGGTCTCTACCGAACTGGGCGGAAAGGCCGTAGCGGAGATAGAGGTCTCCTCATCTGAGCAATGGAAGCATTTTGAAGGGGAAATGACTTCGCTTAACAGGGTATATCCGCTTTATTTTACTTTTGAAGGAAAGGGTAAACTAGATCTGATCAGTTTTGATTTGATCAAAACTACTCCACATTATAAAGATAAGGGGAAGTTAGAATGATTGCAGAAAACGAGGTAAAGGGAGGGGAGCTTGTCCAGTCTGTTGATCATGCAAATGAGATCCCTTTGCAACTCCGTAAAGGACAGATGATTGGTGATAGTCTGGGGATGGCTGGTAATTCGCTGATTGCAGTTATATTTAGTTCGTTTACAATGTTTTACTTAACAACAGTTGCACATTTAGACGGTATTATGCTAGGTAATCTCGTATTAATTGGGTCTATCCTCGGCGCGGTAACAAGTTTTGCTACAGGAGTAATGATTGATAAATTCGACTCCAGACATGGCAAGGTAAGACCCTGGTTAGCGGGATCTATCCTGCCTCTGGCATTGCCCCTCATGCTGCTGTTTTCCATTCCGGAAGGTCTTGAGCTGTCCAGCAAAATGTTATGGGCGGGTGCCTGCATAATCCTGTTCAATGTAGGAACCTCCATGTTCACTTCGGCTTCAGGTTCATTAATACCAATGGCAACCCGAAACCCGCTGGAACTGACAAAGATGAGCTCAGGGCGAGCATTAGGCACCATTGGTGGGGCTATGGTTGTCACTTTAGGCTATGTGCCAGTTGTTGAGCTAATGGGGGGAGATCAACGGGCATATTTTATCGTCACCACTGTCTTGACAGTCGTAGCTTCCTTGCTTATGTTCAATCAATTCAGGACTTCACATGAGAATGTAAAGACGATTAACCGTGATGAGAAAGGCGTTGAAAAGAAGGTTCCCTTTAAGGATGCAATGAAATCCATTTTGAGAAATCCATATTTCCTTGTTTCTTGCCTCGTCCTTTTCGTAGTAACCGCTACTCTTTCTTTGAATAATGCAACCAGTGTTTATTATGCCCGCTATATTCTCGGAGATATAAAGCTGCAGAGTGTGCTGGCAATGGTTGGTGCTGCTCCAGCAATACTAGTCTTTGTGTTTCTTCCGGCTCTGGTCAAAAAGATAGGTGTTCGATGGATCGTGGCTTGTGGGGGGATATTTGGAATAGTAGGCGGATTCATTCGTCTAATGGATACAAGCAGCGTACCCCTTGCCTTCTTAGGGTTTATGATCTCCGGAATAGGGTCTATACCATTAGCAGCGGTAATTACAGTTCTTGTAAACAGCACTATAGATTATGGGGAGTGGAAAAGCGGTATCCGTGTACCTGGGATGATGATGAGTCTGGTTGGTATAGCTACGCTTTTAGCAAATTCTCTGAGCATTTCCGGCATCGGGTGGATACTGGGTGCGACCGGTTTTGATGGAGCGGCAGCTCAGCAGTCCAGTTCGGCAATCGGTGGAGTCTTAATGATTAGCATTTATCTGCCAATTATTTTAGCAGCTATTTCTTTTGTGTGTATGCTCTTTTGGAAGCTGGAGAAGAGACACCCTCAAATTGTAAGCGAGCTCAGAGAAAGAAATGGAGAATAGTATGTAAGGAAAAGGAGTTAATATCATGATTCATGCAGTGAATTTAAAGACTGAATATCTGTTGAACCCTATTGGAATCGATATCACTTCACCGCGTTTGATGTGGAATGTTGCAGATGGAATTAAACAATCTGCCTATGTCATTCAATTTGAAATTAACGGAGATTTGATATATACAGGTGATAAGATAGAAACGGGTGAAATGTCGGCCAGGATAACGACTGCACTGAATAGCCGGGATATCGTATCATGGCGAGTGAAGCTTTATGATGAATCAGGGGAAGAAGGACCTTGGAGTGAACCGGCGTTTTTTGAAATGGGTCTGCTGCAGCCTGCGGACTGGAAGGCCAAGTGGATCATGGGGAATTACGTTCACAGTAAAAAGAAGAAAGTCCGTTATCCGGTGGATTGCTTTAAAAAAGAGTTTCAGATCCCCGGAGGAATTGTAAAAGCCAGATTATACATTACTGCGAATGGAGTTTATGAAGCGAAGCTGAATGGAAAACGTGTTGGAAATCAATATTTCACGCCAGGCTCCACCAATTATGATGTCCGTACACATTATCAGTCCTTTGATGTTAAAGATTTGCTATCCGCCCAGAATACGATGGAGATTGAATTGGGGGATGGATGGTATGCCAGTAAGGCAGGGGTCTTTGGGGGGAGTAAAGTGTTTGGGTACGAACCGAAACTCCTGGCACAGCTGGAAATCACAGATGATGAAGGAAATAGGATGATCATTACTTCCGATAACAGCTTCACTTGGAGTAATGATGGACCCATCTGCTATGCTGATATGAAGGATGGAGAGATTGTTGAAGCATGGAGGAAGCCTACTTATTCTTCTGTTGCCTTGGAAACCTCATATAACGGTGTGGTTTGTTGTTCTAATAATGTTCCTGTTGTAGAAAAGGAGCGACTTCGGCCTGAAGTGATCAGAACACCAGATGGACAGACTGTTCTTGATTTTAAACAGAATATAGCAGGTTATGTTGAATTTTTTGTGAAAGCGCCTAAGGGTCATAAAATAACAATGGTTATGGGAGAAAAGTTAAATGATGAAGGGAATTTTACGATAAAAAATATCTCCTATGATGGAGAATATACGAAATCACACCTGCAAAAAATCGAATATATCTGTAGTGGCAATGGTGAAGAATATTATAAACCAAAGTTTAGCATCCAGGGATTTCAATACGCTTTGGTGCAAAATTGGCCGGGTGAGGTTAAGCCTGACGCTTTTACGGCAATTGCCGTATATTCGGATATGGAGGTTACGGCTGAGTTTAATTGCTCCAATGAGGGAATCAACAAAATTGTGGAGAACACTTTATGGAGTGTGAAAGGGAATTTTATGGATGTGCCAACCGACTGCCCTACCCGTGAGAGGGCTGCATGGACCGGGGATGCACAGCTATTCTTTGATACAGGCACGATATTTATGGATCAGGCTGCATTTTATAGAAAATGGATGCGGGATGTATGTGACGAACAGGCCGAGAACGGGTTGGTGTATAACATTACTCCGAGAGTCAGCAACTTCCGCAATTCATTGTCCGTGGAGGGGTCCAGCGGGTGGGGGGATGCTATCGTATTGATACCCTATCGTTATTGGAAGCGCTATGGGGATGACAGTGTTATGAAAGAGCATTACGATTCTATGGTACGCTGGATTGAATTCTTCATGACTAGGTTAGGAAAGTATAATATATTCTCCTTTTTAAAGTTTCCGGCTTCTAATAAACACAGAGCCTACATTGTAGGACAAGGCAGGCATTTCGGAGAATGGAGTGAACCCAAAGGCACGGAAGGCAAGATGGCTCTACTGTATCCAAGACCGGAAGAGGCCTCAGCCTATCTGGCCTACTCCCTGAAATGCCTTGCTGAGATGGCCGAGCATCTGGGAAAGCACAAGGAAGCGGGAGAATACGCGGAGATTTCACAGAAGATTAAAGAGGCGTATCAGCACTATTTTATAAGCAAAGAAGCTCTGGAAACTGAAAGAATGGCCAAGCTGGTCAGACCGGTTGCACTGGATCTGGTGAATGATAAAGACAAGGGAATGTTGGTGGAAAAACTTGTTGAATTAACAAGAAGACGGAAACATAAAATCGGCACCGGTTTTTTATCCACTCCATTTGTATTGGGAATCCTAAGTGAGTATGGATATACAGAGGATGCCTGGAGGATGTTAACCCAGCCGGACAATCCGGGCTGGATGTATCAGGTAATCAACGGAGCAACAACCATGTGGGAGAACTGGACACCGGATGCCTCGCTTAACCATTATTCAAAGGGGGCTTGCTGTGAATGGTTGTTTAGTGGTCTTTGCGGTATAAATACTTCTGGTCAAAAGAACCATTTTGTCATTAAACCCACACCATGCAGCGAGTTGAACTATGCCAAGCTTACTTATTCAAGTGTATATGGAAAAGTAACAAGCGGGTGGGAAATAAAAGGGCATGAAGTAACCTATATCATTAAAGTTCCTGGAAACTGTACAGCTGACATTAGACTGCCTGACGGTAATCAATATAAAGTGGGTAGCGGGACATACGAATATGTTACTACAAAGGTGGTATGGAGCACCAGCATGTTAGAATAGATCAATTACGGCCGTGCTTAGATCATTGTTTTGGGGCAAGGGGTCTATTAGAATTTGGGGGTAAGCAACGATGTGGATGTAAAGGAGACGGTAATATGCTTAGAATGGTCAATGTGGAGAATGGCACGGTAAAAGGCTTGCCCGCAGCCGATCCCCGGATTACGAGCTTCAAGGGAATACCGTTTGCAGCACCGCCTGTAGGGGAGAACCGCTGGCGGGCACCGCAGCCTGCCGAAGACTGGGAGGGTGTACTTCAGGCCCACGAGTTCGCACCGGTCTCCATGCAGGTCAGACAGGAGCTGGATGATAACAATATCTATACCCGTGAGTGGGCGGTGGAGCCTGACATTGCGATGAGCGAGGATTGCCTGTACCTGAACGTATGGACCCCGGCCAAACAGGCGGACGAGAAGCTACCCGTCTATGTATGGTATTTCGGCGGCGGGCTGCAGGTGGGCCATCCGGCAGAGATGGAGTTCGACGGAGAACGGATTGCCCGCAGAGGGATTGTGGTGGTGACGATTAACTACCGGCTGAATATCTTCGGCTTCCTCTGCCATCCCGAGATTACCGCGGAATCACCGGAGGCGCCTGCCAACTTCGGCAACCTTGACCAGCAGGCCGCTACCCGCTGGGTGAAGCGCAACATTGCTGCGTTCGGCGGTGACCCGGACAACATCACCATCGGCGGGCAGTCAGCGGGCGGCGGCAGTGTCATGAGCCAGCTTACCTCTCCGCAGAACGAAGGATTGTTTCAGCGGGCGATTGTGGAAAGCGGTATCTTCACGGACCTGTATCCGGGAACCCTGCTGCCGCCGCTCCGGGGGACACTGCAGGAGGCAGAGCAGGATGGCATCGAGTTCTTCAAGTACCTGGGTGTAGCCACACTTGAGGAAGCGCGGAAGCTGGATGCGGTCTATCTGCGGGACAAGGCAGTAGCGCTTGGCGGCTTCTGGGGCACCGTTGCGGACCAGAAGTTCCAGGTGGGGAATCCGTTCGATCTGTTCGTGCAGAATAGACGCTTGAAGGTGCCGGTTATGCTCGGCCATACCTCCTCCGAGTTCTTCAGCACTCCGAAGGTGCAGTCCTACGGGGAGCTCAAGCAGCTTGCGGCGGACATGTTCGGGGAGGATGCGGAGACCTTCCTGAAGCTTAGCGGCGCAAGGCCGGATGCGGTTCAGGAAGCGGCGGAGCGGGCAGCGGTAAGCGGGTTCGAATGCGCCATCCGGATCGCCGGGCAGGCGAATGCGGATACCGGAAGCGAAACCCCGCTCTATTACTATAATTTCGATGCGGAGATTCCGGGATGGGATAACCCGGGCACCTTCCACTCGGTGGATCTGTGGTTCTTCTTCGAGACGCTGGCCAAGTGCTGGCGGCCGTTTGTCGGCAAGCATTATGATCTGGCTCGCCAGATGTGCAATTATACCGCGCATTTCATCCGTACCGGCGACCCGAACGGACAAGATTCGACAGGCGAAGCATTGCCGCACTGGGAGCCGTACACCCCGGAAGCACCTTACGGGATGCTGTTCGCAGACAAGGCGGAGTTCTCCAGAGAACAACCCGGCGAGATCATGAATTTTCTGGTGCAGCAGTACTTCAAGAAGACTGGCAGTCCGGTCTGAGGGGATTCTGCTCTTGATAGGATCAGCGGCAGTTTAAGACTTTATTTATTGAGTCTTAGATTGCCGCTGTTTTTATTACTGGAACAGTCCTGTACCATGTTATTCCCTATCTATCAATAGCCCGATAGAGTAGTTTCGGCGGTATTCACTAAGATGTAAGAAAGAGTTGATGCTTCCATGAACGTTTGAAGGCAAAAAGGTGACCGGAGCCGATTTAGTTAAAATTAAAGATATAATAATTCAAAATATCTACGATTTTTATAAGGAGGCACTAACGTAATGGGCATCGATACCGTGCTGTGGAGCAGACTGGTGACAGGCTTGACACTGGGATTCCACGTTATTTTCGCAACAATTGGCGTTGGGGTTCCGCTGATGATCGCCATTGCTGAATTCATGGGCATACGCAAAAAAGACCCTCACTATACACTGATGGCCAAGAGATGGGCCCGCGGGTTTGTCATTTCTGTGGCCGTGGGCGTGGTGACAGGTACGGCGATTTCGTTGCAGCTAGCCTTGATCTGGCCTAATTTCATGAAGCTGGCCGGTAACGTGATTGCGCTCCCGTTATTTATGGAAGTGTTTGCTTTCTTTTTCGAGGCGATCTTTCTGGGCATTTACCTCTACACCTGGGACCGGTTCAAAAAGCCGTATATCCACTGGCTCCTTACGATCCCGATTGTTGCCGGTGCCGGGATGTCCGCTGTGTTTATCACGACCGTAAACGGGTTCATGAATCAGCCTGAGGGCTTTGCTATGGCGGGTGGGCAATTCATAGCTGTCAATCCGGTAGAGGCGATGCTGAATACAGCGACGTTCTCCAAGGTGTTCCATGTCTTAAGCTCAGCCTATCTGACCGGAGCCGCACTGCTGGCGGGTATCGCCGCGTTTGCACTCCTCAGAAAGGGCGCCTCGGAATACCATAAAAAAGCGCTGAAGCTGATGATGGCCGTGGTGATGGTGTTTGGACTGCTGAACGCTCTGGCTGGAGATACGTCGGCGAAATTTTTGGCTGAGCATCAGCCGGAGAAGCTGGCTGCGGCGGAGTGGCATTTTGAAACGGAAAGCGGAGCCGATCTGATTCTGATGGGGTGGCTTAACGCCGAGCATGAGGTGCTGGGCGCACTGCACATTCCCAAATTTCTCAGCTTCCTCGCCTTTGGCGATTTCAATGCAGAGGTGACCGGTCTGAATGAATTCCCTGCCGATGAGCAGCCGCCGCTCCTGGTTCACTATTTGTTTGATCTGATGGTCGGTGTAGGGTTCGCACTGCTAGGCATTTCATTCCTGTACTTCCTGTTTGTCTTCTGGAAAAAACGCAATGAGCATAACAAATGGCTGCTTCGCGTGATCGCGTTAGGCGCACCGCTTGCCTTTTTGGGAGTCGAGCTAGGCTGGTTCTACGCTGAAATTGGGCGGCAGCCCTGGATCTTAAGGGGATACATGCGTGTAGAAGAGGGGGCTACGACATCACCGAGCGTAAGGATCCTGTTTTTCGTATTCCTGTTGCTGTACATCCTGTTAGGCACGGTATGTGTGCTTGTGCTGCGGCGCATGTTCAAGGACAATCCGGCGGAAACCGAGATGGAGAAGTGGAATCAGCATCCCGGCGGCAAATCAACAGTAAAGGGTGAGCACGCAAAATGAGTTATGAGCTGATTGGAATTTCAGTGCTCTGGCTGTTTTTATACGGCTATTTAATTGTGGCCTCTATTGATTTTGGAGCCGGGTTCTTTGCCTTTTATGCCCGGCTGACGAAGCAGGATCATCTGATTAACCGTCTGATCTCCCGCTACTTATCGCCTGTCTGGGAGATTACGAATGTCTTTTTCGTCTTTTTTTATATTGGACTTGTCGGCTTCTTCCCGGATACCGCTTATTATTACGGCTCGGCGCTGCTTGTTCCGGGAAGCATTGCGCTTATCCTGATCGCGATCCGCGGTTCGTTCTATGCGTTCGAGAATTACGGCTCCAAGAATAACATCGTATATCTGTTCCTGTACGGCGCTTCGGGCCTGCTGATTCCCGCGTCCTTGTCAGTGGCACTTACCCTGTCGGAAGGCGGCTTTATCTTTAAGCGGGGAGAGACCGTGTCTCTGGATTACTGGGCATTGTTCACTAACCCGTTATCCTGGAGCATTGTAGGCTTGGCGATTGTATCTGTGTTGTTCATCAGCGCCTCCTTTTTGGCCTTTTATGCTTCCCGGGCAGAGGATCAACCCGCGCTGAAGCTTATGCGTACTTATGCGCTGTTCTGGAGCACACCGACCATTGTTATCGCGCTGACGGCCTTTATTTATCTGGGCCAGCACAATGAGCGGCATTTTCAAAATATGATGGATTTATGGTGGCTGCTTGCGCTGTCTGTTGCTTTCTTCATGCTTGCCATGTGGCTGCTGTACAGCGGACGCCGTTACGGGTTGGCGTTCATAAGCATCATGCTGCAATTCCTCTGCGCATTCTTCGCTTACGGAATCGGGCAATATCCTTATATTCTGGACCCGTTCATTACGCTTGAGAACAGCATCACTTCACCGGCTATGGGTCTGGCGCTGGTCATTGTGTTCATCGGGGGTATGTGCTTGCTCATTCCTTCCCTGATTCTGGTGTTCAAGCTGTTCCTCTTTGACGCAGACTATGTGAAAGGAAAGAAATAAATGAAGAGCAAAACAAGTCTGATCGCTGAGCAAATGTCGGGGCAACGAAAACGGCTGGTTATGCTGACCCTCCTGTCGCTCATGCTCGGCATTGCGATTGTAAGTCAGGCCGGGCTGCTGGCGGAAGCGGTCCAGCGGGTGTTCGTGGAGAAGGCTTCCTTATCCTCGGTTGCTCTGCTGCTCGCTCTTCTGCTGTCAGTGATGGCGATCCGCACTTTGCTGTTATACGGAAATGGAAGAATAGGCTTGGCTATGGCAGCCGCCGCTAAGGCAAATATGCGTTCATCCGTGCTGCAGAAGCTTACCCGTGCCTCCATGCCTTCAACGCTGCGGGGGCAGACAGGGGGGAAGGTCAGTGTGGCTCTGGATGCAGTGGACGAGGCGGACAGCTATTTCAGTCACTACATGCCGCGGATGGTGGAAGCAGCGATCATCCCGGTTCTGATTCTGGCGGTTACGTTTGTTTTACATGCGAATACCGGCTTCATTCTGCTGTTTACGGCACCGTTCATCCCGCTGTTTATGATTCTGGTGGGACTGCAAACGAAGAACAAATCCGAAGAGAAATATGCGCAGCTTGCAGAGTTCTCCGGTACGTTCCTGGATTCGCTTCAAGGGCTCGTGACGTTGAAAATATTTGGACAATCCCGCCGCCAGCAGCAGCAGATTGAGCGCAGCAGCCTGGGTTACCGTGACGCGACCATGGATATTTTGAAGGTTGCCTTTACGAATACTTTTATGCTGGAATCCATCGTCATGCTGAGCATCGGGATTGTTGCCCTTGAATTGGCTATTCAACTGCTCGTATTCAAATCGATGCCGTTCCATACGGCCTTTCTTGTGCTGCTGCTTGTTCCCGAGTTTTTTAACCTGCTCAAAAATACAGGCACCGCTTTTCACAGCGGGCGGACCAGTATGGGGGCGGTCCGTAAGGTGGAGCAGATGCTTGCGGAAATAGGCGGCGGCACCGGTGCACAGCCGGAAGGGGGCGGGCAGTCCTCAGCCAAGCTTCTCAAGATGCCGCCCTCCATTGCGCTGGATGATGTGCATTTCCATTATGCCCCCGGTTCATTCGAGCTTAAAGCTGGGCCTGTCTCCATAGGACCGGGAGAGCATGTTGCGATTGTCGGGCACAGCGGCTCGGGCAAAACAACCTTGCTCCATCTCATTGCCGGACTGCTGAAGCCGGTATCCGGGACAGTGCTGGTGAACGGAAGCCCGTTGTCGGTGTGGGAGGAAGACTCATGGTTTGAGCAGGTCAGCTATATTACACAGCATCCTTATATTTTTGCCGGCACATTTGCTGAGAATATCGCAATCGGTGCTGGGCGTAAGGTCTCCAGAGAAGAAATCAGGCAGGCCGCTGAGGATGCGGGACTTGCACAGCTTGTTGCCGGGCTGGAACAGGGACTCGACACCAATGTCGGAGAAGGCGGCAGGGGATTGTCGGGCGGGGAAAAGCAGCGCCTTGCTTTAGCGCGGGCCTTTTTGAAACGGCCGGCTCTGATCCTGTTCGATGAGCCTACGGTGGGCCTCGACTTGCAGACCGAACAAATCCTGCAAAGCTCCATAACCGCGCTGGCTCGAAATGCAACGATGATCACAGTCGCACACCGGTTGTATACGATCCGGCAAGCGGATCACATTTTGTTTATGGACCATGGCGTATTAGCGGCGGCAGGACCTCACGACGAGCTCCTTGAACGAGTGCCTCAATATGCCGAGATGGCCCATATTCAGCGAAAAGGAGGGTCAGCATGAACGAGCTGGCGATTTTGTCCAAGGCCATGATAGCAGAGCGGAAGGATATACTCCTGTCGATTCTGGGAGGGTTTATTGCCGGCGCTGCCGGTGTGGCCCTGTTCTCCGCAAGCGGGTATCTGATTTCACAGACGGTCTTTATGCCGCCGCTCTATACCTTGATTGTTCTTACCGCGCTGGTCAAGCTGCTGGGTCTGCTCCGGGCGGCAAGCCGTTACGGGGAACGCCTGTATTCGCACAGAGCAACCTTTTCCATGCTTAGCCGTTTGCGTACAGACTTTTTTGCCCGGCTGATCCCGTTAACGCCCGGTATATTGAACAAGAACCGCAGCGGAGATCTGCTGGCGCGGATTGTCGGCGATGTAGAGAGCCTGCAGAATTATTTTTTGCGTGTCGCTTATCCGCCGGTGATCGTCATCACGGTGTTTCTGGCAACCATGGTGTTCAGTGCCTCTTATTCATTCTGGATGGCCTGCTTGTTCGTAATAGGGATGCTGCTGACCGCAGTGGTTGTACCGGGAATCGTATTGGTGGGCCAGCGGGCGATACACGGCCGCGTCCGTAAGCAGCGGGCGCTGCTGTCAACGGAAGTCACCGAGGTCTTGTACGGCTTCCGCGATCTGAAGGTGTACGGGCAATTGCCGCAGCGGGAGCAGCAGCTCCAGGCGGCTTCGGCAGCACTGACAGCAGATCAGCAGCGTGCAGCAGGTCATCTGCTGCGCGGACAGGCGATGCACACCTTTGTAACCTTTTTTATTTCCTGGGGTGTACTGACGCTTGGGGCCTATCTAATTATGGAGGGTGCGCTGGCTGGCGTGTTTTTAGCGATGCTTGTGATGGCCGCACAGACGGTGTTTGAAGAAGCTGGAGCCATGGCCACTTTGCCAGCCTATAAGCAAGACAGTGAGCATGCGGCCAAAAGGCTGACTGAAACCGTATTGACTGCCACTGATTTACCTGTGCAGCCGGACCGCACTCTGCCCGCGGGAAATCCGGTTTCGGTGGAGCTGTCCGGTGTTACGTTCCAATATGATGACGAGTGGCGGCCCGCGCTGACGGAGGTGTCGCTGCACCTCCCGGCCGGCTCCAGAACAGCCGTGGTCGGACCGAGCGGGTCCGGCAAATCAACGCTGATCGAGCTGCTGCTCAAGCTGCGCACGCCTGTTTCCGGGGACATACGTTTGAACGGCATTCCGGTACAAGAGCTGGATGAGTCAGGCATTTGGGAAGCCTCAAATGTCGTCTTACAGCAAGGTCATTTTTTCCGTGGAACAGTCCGTGACAACCTGCTGCTGAATGGAGAAGAAGCATCTGACGAAGTATTGTTAGAAGCTCTCGCTAAGGCCCAACTGCCGGATGTGGCATTACATGATGTGGTATTCGAAAAAGGAGAGAACCTGTCCGACGGGGAGAAGCAGCGTCTGGCGCTGGCCCGGGTCATGCTCCGCAAAGGGCGGTTATGGCTGCTGGATGAACCGACCTCTTCGCTGGACTATGTAACAGAAGAGCGCGTGTTAACCCGTCTCTACGAACAGTCCGCCGGAGATACCTTACTGCTCATTTGCCACCGGCTTACCGGCCTGGAAGGTATGGACAGGATCATCGTCATGGAGCAGGGCAGGGTCATCGAAACAGGTTCATATGCGGAGCTAATGGAGCAACAGGGCTACTTGTACCGTATGAAGCAAATAGAGCTGCAAATGATTGGAGAGCTATAGGCAAAAGGTCTCTACCGCGAGGCGATTATTCGTGAATTGATTAACAATGCGACCATCGATATGGTTATGCTGCTCACCTTAAGGTGAGCCTTTTTTTGGTGAAGAAAGTCACATTTTAATTTTGGGATATATGCTATTTTTATCTTGTTAAATGTAAATATTACCTCTTATACTAATTCTCCCTACTTTATACCTATTCATCCCCTTTAATGGTAATAGTTAATTATCACTACTCTGAAGTCTACCAATCCGTTGTAAAATGCATATTTATGCAAAATAATACATAGTTAGTCGATGGAATTTTTTTGTGATTTACAGATGTGAATGATAAGCATAGTAAAAGGAGCGAGAGGTATGAATAAGCAGACGGACAAGCTAGTGGCGATTGTGGGGATGGGCTGCAGGTTCCCGGGAAGCGCAAATAATGTAGAACAGTTCTGGGACATCTTGAAGTCAGGCAAGGATACGATTACGGATATTCCCGAGGATAGATGGAGTATTGAAGAATATTATCATCCTAACAAACAGGTAAAAGGAAAAAGCCACGCCAGGCGCGGAGGATTTATCGATAAGTTTGATCAATTTGATGCAAAGTTCTTTGGGATTAATGCCAGAGAGGCAGATCAAATCGATCCGCAACAGAGGCAAATGCTGGAGATTGTCTGGGAGGCTCTAGAAGACGCAGGAATTAAGCCCGGCAGTCTGAGCGGTTCCCGCACCGGTGTGTTTATCGGCGGATTTACGCTCGATTATAAAATTCTGCAATTTGCTGACGCTGCACAAATTGGAACCCATGCTGCAGTAGGAAGCATGATGACGATGTTATCGAATAGAATCTCGTACATATACAATTTAATGGGTCCCTCTCTATCCATAGACACAGCCTGCTCGTCCTCCGTGGTTTCTGTTCATGAGGCCTGCAAAAGTCTGCACAACGGTGAATGCGATCTGGCCTTGGCAGGCGGCATGGAACTGATCTATGCCCCGGAATATTTCATAGCAGAATCCAAAGGCGGATTCTTGTCGGTGGACGGAAGCTGCAAGACCTTCGACGCTGCTGCGAACGGTTATGTCAGGGGAGAAGGGGGCGGAATCCTTGTTCTTAAAAGTCTGGAAAAAGCGCTCGAAGACGGCGACTATGTGTATGCCGTGATCAGAGAGAGCCTTGTGAACCAGGACGGAAAAACGAATGGTATTACGGTTCCTAACGGCGAATCCCAAAAGATGTTGCTGCAGGATGTATATGCGAGAGCAGGGATTGCCTCCGATGAAGTTCAGTATGTCGAATTGCATGGAACCGGAACAGCACTGGGTGATCCCATTGAAGTCAATGCGGTCGGTGAGTTCTTTGGAGAGCACAGGACGGAAGATAACAGATGTATCATGGCCTCGGTCAAACCGAACATCGGTCATCTGGAGGCAGCTTCCGGCGTAGCATCGGTAATCAAGGCGGCGTGCATTCTTGATCACAGACAGATTGTGCCGCATATCGGCATGAAAGAGCTTAATCCTGAGCTTGATCTGGACAAGCTGAGGCTAAGAATTCCCTTAACCAATGAAAGCTGGCCGCAGGATGGTAAAGATGCCATCGTCGGTGTCAATTCGTTCGGATTTGGCGGAACCAATGCGCACGTGATTTTACAGGGAATAACCGGTGACAGACAGTACGATGGAACAGTCAACGAAGAACTGCCTCAAGTATTAACCATCTCCGCAAAAACAGAACAATCCTTAAAGGCTCTTGCCGCAGAATACACTGAATTTTTGAATCAAACCGCCGAAAGCTTACCGGATATTTGTTATTCCGCACTTACCAAACGTGAGAAATTCCCGAAATCCCTTGTGTTATTCGGAGGGAATATACAGGAGATCATTCAGGGGCTGACAGATTATCAGCAGGATACTTTGCCGCAGAATGTGGTTGTGGGCAATGAAGGTAAAGACAAGAGACTGGTGTTTATTTTCACCGGCATGGGTCCCCAATGGTACGCGATGGGACGCGAGCTCTATCATGTGAATACGGTATTTCGCAATACGGTCGAGAAGTGCCACGCTGAGTTCTCCCGATACTTGTCCTGGTCATTGATGGATGAATTCCTGATTCATGAGGAACAATCCAGCATGCAGTTCACCGAAGTCTCCCAGCCGTTGAATTTTACGGTGCAGGTGGCCTTGGTTGAGATGTGGAAGAGCATGGGGGTCGTCCCGGATCTGATTATCGGACACAGTGTGGGTGAAGTGGCAGGATTGTATGCTGCCGGTGTCTACAGTTTTGAAGATGCGGTCCGGATTTCGTATTACCGCAGTATGCTCCAGCAGCGGCTGACGGGTAAAGGCGGTATGCTTGCGGTTGGCTTGAATGAAGAACAGGCCAAGGAGCTGATTGCTGACAATAACGACAAAGTATCCATTGCGGCAATCAACAGCAACACAAGCGTAACCCTGTCCGGAGATATGGCCTGTCTTACAGAGATCAGCAGCAAGCTTGAAGTTGACGGTGTTTTTAACAAGTTCTTAAGAGTAACGGTACCTTATCATAGTGTGTTTATGAATGAGATTAAATCGGAGCTGCTGGAAGCCCTGCGCGATATTCATCCGCAACCAACCAAAATCAGAACGTATACCACCGGAAATGGCCAGCTGGCGGAAGGGCCGGAGCTGGATAATGAATACTGGTGGCTGAATGTATCCGGTTCCGTGTACTTTGCCAAGGCCATGGAACAGATTTTGGAGGAAGGCTATTCCTGTTTTGTTGAGATTGGCCCTCATCCGGTACTGGCGAATTCAGTCAGTGAGCTTGCGAGCGAGAAGGATATAGAAGTTCAGATCTCGCCCTCCCTCCGCAGAAATGATCCGGAAATACCAAGAATGGTTAGAACCTTGTCTGAGCTATTCTGTGCAGGATATGAAATTGACTGGTCCCGGATCTACAGAGGAACCTTTAAGTATGTGAAGCTGCCGCATTATCAATGGGAGCATGAGAGGTTCTGGAAGGAATCCAAAGAGCATATGAAGAGACGTCTTGGACAGAAAGAGCATCCTTTTATCGGATACCGCAAGAACAGCGTGGTTCCGGCATGGGAAGCGGAAATCAATGATTATATGATGCCGTTCGTCTCAGACCATTGTGTAAATGGCAGTGTACTGCTGGCCGGTGCCCATTTCATTGAAGCCGCGTTCCAAATGCTCCGTGATTACAGCAAATTAAGCATGGATGAGGTGTATGGTTTATATCATATTCACTTTAAAAGAGCGCTGTTCCTTGATGAGAACAATGCCGGCCATATGTCTATTAACTATGATCCGCAGCATGGTGTGGTGAAGATCGGAAGCCTGGCAGATGGCGATGTATCCAGAACTACCGAGAATTTCTGTGGGGAATTTGTCAGAAAACAGACCTGGAGTGTGAGCCGGACAGCCGATCTGGAGGCTCTTAAGCACAGTGCCAAGGAAATTCTGAATCAGGCGGAATGCTACGGGCTGCTGGAGAAAATGAATTTCACCTACGGCCCTATGTTCCAGGGACTTAAGAAGGTATGGATTAATCATAATGAAGTTCTGGCTGATATCTGCACGCTGGACGAGTTAGGCATCCAGGACATGGATAATATTCTGCATCCGGTTATTCTTGATGCTGCCTTTCAGTCGCTTCTCGTTAATCAATTTGATGAGCTGAGAGATCACGGACAAGTTGATATTAAGCTGCCGGATACGGTGGACTCAGTCGTCGTATACGGTAACACGTCCGGTCCATTGCGGGTCCGTTCTATAGTGAAGGAATCGGGTAAGGAGTTCATTGCCGGAGATATTGAAATCTATGATGAGCAAGGAAACATTGTTGTCATTGTAGACAACTTTGTGGCCAGATCCGTAGAGAAAAGTCCGGAAGCTGCCGTGCTTAGCGAGAAGAATCTGAAAGAATGGTTCTATGGCATTGAATGGAAGGCTCAGGAGGTAGAGAACGATGAGCAGCTGATCGCAGCCCGACATTCGTATACGAACTGGGTTGTGCTGTGTGATGCTTCCGGCATGGGTGACAGGATTGCCCAGAACCTAAGCGGCAGAGGCTATAACTGCAAACGGTTCTACGCGGATTATCAGAATCCCGGCAACCAGGATGCAGGCAGTGTTATTGTCAGCAATAATCAAGCGGATTATATCAAGCTGATTCAGCACATGGATCAAGAGCAGGAATACGGCATTATCCACCTGTGGGGTATGGACATTACAAGTCATGATCAGATGGACACGGATGCTATTGAGGCTTCCAAGCAGAAGGCTGTCAACAGTATCCGCCATGTTATGAATACTTTGAATGAGCACTCCGTGAAATATCGTACTTGGGCAGTTACCCAAGGGGCAGTCAGTGTTGACGGCAAGGAGCCAGTTGATGTCCTGCAGGGAGCGGCTATCGGTATGTGCAGAGTAATCAGCCACTCCGAGTGCATTGGAAGCTGGGGAGCAAGTATGGATATCGATCATCACCCCGCCTCTGTCGAGCTTTTGATCAATGATCTGGAGAACTATACACGTGAAGATCAGCTGGCGTATAGAAACGGTGTCCGTTATGTTGCCAGACTGGAGCATATCTACGATCTGGACGGGAACATCCCGGTAACTATGGCGGACAATAAGATTTATCTGGTCACAGGTGCCATGGGCTCACTCGGGCAAATCACTGTGAAGTGGATGTACGAGAAGGGAGCCAGACATTTTGTATTGGTGGGACGTACTCCGTTCCCTGGTAAAAAAGAAAGAAAAGTGATGGCTTCATCCCATAAGCTGTACAGCCAGGTGCAATTTATCAATGAGCTTGAACGGAAAGGCTGTACCGTTGAAGTAGCCGCGCTGGACATCGCTAATGAAGCAGCAGTCGGGGAGCTTACGCATAGATTGATTCATGAAGAAACCATGCCGGTCGGCGGTGTAGTCCATATTGCCGGTGTAGTCAAAGACAAATTAATGATGCAGATGGAGCAACATGAGTTCGATGAGGTCTATGACACCAAAGTTAAAGGCGCCTGGTTATTGCATAAATATCTTGAAGAGGTTGAACTGGACTTTTTCATCATGTATTCATCCACCGGCTCGGTTGTAACGGCGGTTGGACAAGTGAATTATGCCGCAGCGAATTCCTTTATGGATTCACTGGCCTGCTACCGCCGCAGTAAAGGCAAATCCGCTTTGAGTCTGGGCTGGGGACCATGGGGTGTGGGGATGGTTAAAGAAAAGAATTTGATTGATCATTATAAATATCAAAGAGGCATGAACCCGATCTACGCAGTGAATGGCATGCAGGCCCTGGAAAGAGTGTTCGGACAACAGCTATGCCATGCGGTAATCGGTGAAGCGGACTGGCCGCTTGCGCTTAATAATTATCCGGGCAAGCCTGCATTGTACAATCACCTCGCCGTGCAAAGCGAAGATACCGCAGGGGACGCGCAGGAGACGGACTTGTTCAGCATTCTGGCCAAAGCCTCCGGCATGGAAGAAAAAAGTGCAGTTATTATGGATTTCTTCGCTGAGATCATCGCTGAGACCATTCATGCCAAGAAGGAAGCACTTGTGCTTGATGAGCCGATCAGTTCGGTTGGAGTGGACTCCATTATCGCTGCAGAGATCAGAAATAAAATAAATAAGAAATGCAGTATTAACATTTCCATTGTTGACCTTCTGGGCGGAATCAGCATTGCTGACTTGGCCGGAAAACACTTCAATGACATTAACGACTTAATTATTGAAGACGAATCCGAAGCAGACCTGGAAGCATTATTGGACCAGTTAGAGAATCTGACAGAAGAAGAGGCTGCACTTCTATTATCTAAATAAAAACGGAAAGGAGGATACAGAAGCATGGAAATATCCGCTCAGAATGATGATCTTAGAGACCTCGATATTGCCATTATCGGAATGGACTGCCAGGTTCCGGGAGCAGATGACGTAATGCAGTATTGGGAGAATCTGTGCAACGGGACGGAGTCGCTTACCTTCTTCACCGATGAGGAGCTTCGGGCAGCGGGGGTACCGGAAGAACTGCTCAGCAATCCCGAGTACAGGAAGTGCGGCTTCAAAATAAATAATATTGAGCAATTTGATGCGGCGTTCTTTGGCTTCACGCCCAGGGAAGCGGCACTGATGGACCCGCAGCAAAGAATTCTGCTTGAGAGCTCATGGCGGCTGATGGAAAGTGCCGGATACCAATCGGACCAGTATGCAGGGAAGGTGGGCGTTTTCGTCGGAACGGGAACCAGCAAGTATTTATTGAAGAATATTATGTCCAGTATGGATCTGGATTCCACTCCCGAGATCAGACAAATATGGATTGGGAACGATGTTCATTATGCTTCGACCATGATTTCCTACAAGCTGAATCTGAAGGGACCGAGCGTGAACGTGCAGACTGCATGTTCCACTTCCTTGACCGCCGTAGTTCTGGGCTGTCAGGCTCTGCTGAATTATCAATGCGATATGGCCATTGCCGGAGGGAGCTCCCTGTCGCTTCCTCAGGATAGCGGTTATCTCTACATCAAAGGAGAGGTTCTCGCGGAGGACGGACATTGCCGGCCGTTTGATAAAGATTGCAGCGGTTCATTAAGCGGCAGCGGAGTAGGAACCGTGCTGCTGAAAAGATTGGAAGATGCTGTGAACGACCGCGATCATATCATTGCTGTCATTAAGGGAGCCGCCTTTAATAATGACGGTTCGGCAAAGGTGGGTTATTCGGCACCAAGCATTGAAGGCGAACGCAATGCGATTAAGAGCGCCCAGATCCTAAGCGAGATAGATGAAGACACGATTACTTATATTGAGACTCATGGAACAGCGACTCCCATGGGGGACCCCATAGAGGTCCAAGCACTTACAGAAGCCTTCTCGGAAGCCACGGACAAGCTGAATTTCTGCGCCCTGGGTGCAGTGAAAGCCAATATCGGACATTTGGATTCTGCAGCAGGTACGGCCGGGTTAATCAAAACCAGTCTGATGCTCCAGAAGCAGAAGCTTGTACCCTGCATCAACTATAAAGAAACGAATCCTAACATTGATTTGCAGAACTCGCCTTTCTATGTCAATACCCGCCTCCAAGACTGGAACCCGGATTGCGGGGTAAGAAGAGCGGGCGTCAGCTCGTTTGGCATTGGCGGGACCAATGTTCATGTAGTCCTGGAAGAAGCGATCGACACCCGCAAAGTCGAGAGTAATGAGGAATTCCAATTGCTGCTGCTATCCGCAAAGACAAAGACCGCCTATGAAGAGGTGGCCGGACAATTGCTGGATTTTGTACAAAATAATGAAGACATTGATTACCGGAATATCCTGTATACGATGAATATCGGAAGAAAGAGACTGCCCTATCGAGGCGGTCTGGTCTGTAACAGCAGAGAAGATCTGATTCATAAATTGGGCGGGAGCCTTCCTGCGGTGAAATCTCCAAATGAGAACGAAAAGGAGATTGTGTTCCTGTTCCCGGGACAAGGCGTGCAGTATGTGAATATGACAAAACAACTGTACGATACGAAGCCTGTATTCCGGCATGAGCTGGATAAGTGCTTCGAAATCCTTCAGAAGCAGTTGAACTATGATTTAAGACAGCTTATCTTTGCAGATCAAGCGGATGCTAAGGGTGAGGAGACACTAACAGAAACCCAGAATACACAGGTTGCTCTATTTGCCATTGAGTACTGCTTGGCCAAGACTTTGATGCATTGGGGAATTACTCCCAAAGCTCTGCTGGGGCATAGTGTTGGGGAGTACGTAGCCGCTTGTCTGGCCGGGGTATTCTCACTCGAGGATGGTCTTAGATTAATGGTCATGCGGGGCCGGATCATCCAAAGTCTGCCGGCGGGCGAAATGCTGTATGTGAACATGAACGAGCAGGAAGCGCAGGCCTATATTAACGGGAAGGTCTCACTGGCCTTGATTAATTCCGAGAACCGGGTGGTATTGGCCGGGGATAGCGCAGCGCTGCAGGAAGTGGTCGAACAGATTACAGAGCATCGGGAGTACAGAATTCTTCACACCTCCCATGCTTTTCATTCCTATATGATGCAGGGTGCAGTGGAGGACATGCTGAAGGTGCTCCAGACGGTGACGTTCAACAAGCCGATGATCCCGATCATGTCCAATGTCACGGGAGAGTGGCTGAAGCCGGAAGAGGCGATGAGTGCTGACTATTGGATACAGCATATGCTGGGCACCGTCAGATTTAAAGATGCTGCACTTCATTTGGCACAGAAAAATTATAAATACTTCATCGAAGTGGGTCCGGGAAAAACGCTCTCTGTCTTTATGCAGGATAATTTGAAAGACTACGCAGAGTGCCTATTGTTCCAAACGGTCCGCGGCGTTAAAAATACGATGAATGATAATAAATTTCTGGCGGAGTTCGTAAAGAAGGCCTGGATCAGCGGACTAACCATTGATTTTGCAAAATATTACGAAGATGAAATCTTATTCAGAACCCCTTTGCCGACGTATCCTTTTGAAAGGAAGAGACATTGGATTGAAGCTGGCAAGCAGAAGGCTTATGAAGCGGCTGGAAGCAACGGCTGGGATAGGGAGCTCTCAGCAGACAGTGCTGTAGAAGCGGACACGATAGAGTATAACCGGCCGGATATATCGGTGGAATATGAACAGCCTGACAATGCGATTGAAGAGAGTATAGTGGAAATCCTCCAGGATATTATGGGGATCACGCCGATTGGAATCAACGATAACTTCTTTGAGCTTGGCGGACATTCTCTGATGATCACACAAGTCGTCCTGAGAATTAAGGAACTCTATGGGATTGAATTGCAGTTGAAACTGTTTATCGAAGCACCGACTGTCAAGAATGTAGCTGACCTTGTACTGGAAGAGTTGTCAGAAAGCCTCGATTTGGATGCAGTCTAAATATGGACAGTTAGAGGTGTGGAGAGATGCAGAACAACGAAAGCGGAAGCGTGAAAAACAGAGTGAATGCCTTATCGGACGCCAAGAGACTGCTGCTGGAGAGTCTCTTGGAGGAACAAAGAAAAAAGAAAAGACAGATCATCCTGCAAGACAAAGGGCTGCATAGGGTCATCAAGAGAGCACCGGAGTTGACCGTTTTGCCTTCCAACTATATGCAAAAGAAAATTTGGTATGTCGAACAGCTCTTCAATGAATCGATTACGTATAATGTTTCGGGTTATGTGAAATTCCATGGAAACCTTCAAGTGGAGCTTTTGCACAAGGCCTTCAGAACGGTGGTTAAGCAGCAGGAGGTGCTGCGTTCCAAATTCAAGGGAGGACAAGGACAGCTTGAGGTTGAGCTCAGCGAAGATACCGAAGAGCCGGCCTTCAGAATGTATGATTGCTCCCAGGCAGGGATGGAAATATCGCCTGACGGTATCAGGCAAAGGATGTACGCGGAAGGAATACAGCCGTTCCAGTTAGCTGAGGGCAAGCTTATTCGCCTGATCTGTTACAAGTTGAGTGAGACCGAATGGATTGGACAAATTGTTTGGCATCATATTGTATCGGACGGTTATTCAAGCGGCATTTTTATTAGAGAATTGCTTCAACTGTATGAAGCCTATGAAGGCGCAAGTATGGAATCTGTACACGAACCCGCTGTGCAATACTACGATTATGTCATTCACATGAATGACCGGATTGCCAAAGGGGAGTTCGATCATCAGCTTAAGTTCTGGAGGGAACAATTGTCGGGCAGCAGCATGAGCTGTATGCTTCCAACGGATTACACGGCCGGTCATGGGCTTACCTATCATGGCGAACGGGTAGCTTTTTCAATCCGCAAGGAGATGAAAGTAAAACTGGAAGCTGCTGCAAAAAAACACGGGGTTACACTGTTTGTATTGTTAATGAGCGCACTCAAAATCATGCTGCATAAGTATGTACACCAAAACGATATTATTGTCGGGGTCCCGGTTACCGGCAGAAATGAAGAGGAATGCCAGAGCATCATCGGGTGCTTCCTGAACATGCTGCCGATCCGCAGTAATATTGGTGAAGAGCAACAATTATTCGATTATATCCAGGCGGAGAATGCCCAGGTGATGCAGGCCTTGAAGCATCAGGATTTGCCGTTTGATTTCATAGTAGAGGACTTGAAGGTAGAAAGAGATTTGCTGTCCACCCCGATCTATCAGGTGGTGTTCAGTTATGAGACCAATGCGTTAAAGGATATTACAACAAAGGATTTCTACATAGAGTTCGAAGAACTGGATTTAAAAACGGCCAAGGTTGATCTGGCGCTGGAAGTCAATGATGAAAAGGATGGGTTAAGCGCCTGGTTTGAGTATAAATCGGATAAATTCTCCCGGGAGCGGATTGAAAAGATTAAGGATTATTATCTGAATATTCTGCAATTCATTGCTGAATATGACAATCAGCCTATAACAAATATTGAAATGATCCCGGAAGAAGAAAAGGATGAGATACTCTACTCTTTTAACGAAAAGGTTACGGACTATAAGCCACAGACCATCAAGCAGTTATTCGAGACCCAGGCGGCGCTCCGGGAAGAGGCAGTAGCCGTAGTATGCGGCAATGAGAGGATTACCTACAGAGAACTGAATAACCGCAGCAATCAACTGGCACATCATCTGCGGAAATACGGTGTGGGCTGCGAGAGTCTGGTTGCTATTATGCTGGATAAATCCATTGAGGCCATCATTGCCATACTGGGGGTAACCAAGGCTGGCGGAGCTTATATGCCGGTGGATTCGGCTTATCCCCGGGAGCGGATGGAGTATATTCTGGAAGACAGCAAAGTCCGGTATATGATAACTTCCGGCATCCATCAGGATTATGCAGGCATTGAGCAGATTTCAATGGGTGACAAGCATATCGAGACCGAGTCCACGGACAATCTTACGGACCACAGCAATCCGGATAATCTTGCTTATGTAATCTATACCTCGGGAACTACAGGTCAGCCCAAAGGCGTTATGGTGGAACACAGCGGTATTGTTAACTTGAGAGATTATTTTTGGAATAAATACAAAGTGACCACGGATGATACAATCCTGCAATTTGCCAATCTTGTTTTTGATGCCTCTGTCTGGGAAATGATTATGGGAATTCTCACCGGTGCAAGACTATGCATCATTACCAAAGAAGTAGCGCTGGATGTGAATCTGCTGGAACTGGAGCTGAAAAGGCATAACGTAACCGTTGCCACCTTGCCTCCGCCATACTGGAATGTAATAGCGGATAGGCCCGTCGGAATCCGTCTGTTGATCACAGCGGGATCAGCAGCAAGCGTCAATCTGGTGGAGAATTTGCCAGAGCCGATTGAATATTTCAATGCGTATGGACCTACCGAGACTACGGTCTGTGCGTCGGACTGGCAATACGAAAGGACTGTTCAAATCCCGAATAGAATTCCGATCGGCAAGCCAATTACCAATATGCAAATCTATATTATGAATTATACTTCCTTATGTGGAAAAGGAATTATTGGAGAATTATGTATAGCAGGAGTAGGCATTGCCCGGGGGTATCTGAACAGGCCGGAACTGACAGCGGAGAAATTCATAGATAATCCTTATGGTCCCGGTAAATTGTACCGGACGGGGGATTACGCAAGCTGGCTGGACGACGGAAATATTGCTTTTACCGGAAGAATAGATCATCAGGTCAAGATCAGGGGACACCGGATCGAAATCGGAGAGATTGAGAATAAACTCTCTTCTCATAACAAAGTGATTGAGGCGGTTGTTATCCCGGAGATCGACCACAAGAGCAATCTTTATCTGGCAGCTTATGTAGTTGTGGATACAGCAGTGACTCTGACAGAAATCAGAAGCTTTTTGAACGATGGATTACCTTCGTATATGATCCCATCAGCATTTTATACGCTTGAGGCCATTCCGCTAAATATGAATGGTAAGCCGGATAACAGCAGATTAGCGTCCTTAGGCCAGCCTATGGAAGCGGAGAACGATTTTGCTGAACCGACCACAGAGATTGAAAGAACGCTGGAACAAATCTGGTGTGAGCTCTTAGGAGTTGAGCGGGTTAGTATCCGTGATCATTTCTTCGAAATTGGCGGAGACTCCATTATCAGCATGCAGGTTATCGCCAAGGCGGCAGAGGCAGGAATTAAGCTCGAATTAAAGTCTTTTTACGATGATAAATGTATTGAACAAATGGCCTTAAAGGCTGCGGCAGTTGAACACATCTGCTGTGATCAGGGAGAGGTTACAGGTTCGTACCTGTTGACACCTATCCAGCAGTGGTTCTTCACCAATAATTTCCCGGAAAATAACCATTGGAATCAGTCTGTAAGCTTTGAATTGAAGCAGACTGTAGATGCTGGGCGATTGAATGAAGCACTCAATGAAGTGTGCCGGCAGCATGATTTGTTAAGAACCCGTGTACTTCCCGGAAAGGCTCCAAGGTATGCGGATATCCTGCCGTTTGCCTACAGCGAACGCCTGAAGACAGTAGAGATTCCAGCTTGTGATGACTATGAACAGCGGATGCAGCAGGAATTGACGGCTTTTCAGCAATCTCTTAATTTGCAAGCGGGAGAAGTATTTAAAGGGCTGCTTATTGTGTCCGATACATGGTCAAGCAGCAGACTGATATTGACAGCACATCATCTGGTATGCGACGCGGTGTCCTTCAGGTTCATCGCTGAGGATGTATTGAATGGCTATCAAGCCTTAATAGACAAGCGGGAAGTCAGGCTTCCGCAGAAAACCTCGTCCTTCATAAGATGGAGCAACGCAGCAGAAGCATACGCCGGCAGCCATGAAGCAGTGAGCAAAAAAAAGGAATGGACCAAAGAAATTGCGGCTCATTCAAGAAATACCAAAAAAGGCTGGTCCAGCGTAGACAATCTTGAAGGAGATGCAGAGCAATGCCTGTTCTCCTTATCGGAAGAAGATACCGCCAAGCTAATGACTGAAGTGCCTAAGCATTACAGCATTCAGCCGATTGAGGTCATGATTGCCGCCCTGGAAACGATGCTGCATGAATGGGATGGGGCAGACCATACCTTATATCTGGAAAGTCACGGAAGAGATATGCTTGCCGATCAGGTGGATCTGTCAAGAACGGTAGGCTGGTTTACCAACCTGTATCCTTTTTACTTCTCCGCAGATGATATTTCAACTACTGGAGCTACGTTAAAAAAAGTGAAAGACAGATTAGCTGCAGTGCAGAAGCGTAAGTTCGAGTTCTTGCTTAGTGATTACCCCCGTGAAGCTATGGATATTGTTTTTAATTACATGGGGCATTTGGATAACAAGAACCCGCAGCATGAACACTTCCGGCTGATTACCGGAGAACCGCTGTATACCAGGGGATTGAAGAATACAAGAGTCAGTCTGCTTGAAGTCAACGGGTATATCCAGCAAGACCGCTTAACCTTCGAGTGGGGATATAACCCGAATATCCATTCCGGGGAGAACATCGTGCAGCAGGCCAATGCTTTCACGGATACGCTTAGGGGGATGATCAGCTACTGTATTGAATCTGAGGATGATGGAGTTTCCGCTGCAGATTTTGACGATGTGGATATGGAAGATTTAGATTTCATCTTGGCAAAGTTCAATTAAGGTCACTCAGGGACAAGAAAGAGGAGAATACATGAACAAGAGGAACGTTGCAGATATCTATGGATTATCCACCATGCAGGAAGGCATGCTGTTCCACAGCTTGAAAAGTGAAAGCAGCAGCATGTATTTGGAGCAATTCTCGTGCAAATTACACGGGCAGATTAATTTCGAATATTTTTGGGATTCCTGGCAGAAGGTCATTAACGATCATTCCGCTCTAAGAACCGCCTTTGTCTGGGAAGGTGTGAAAAAACCTGTTCAGGTAGTTCTGAAGCAATGCGAATGCAGCTACATTCAGTATGACTGGAGCAATCTGCCGCTTGAAGAAATCGGGCATGATTATAGCACGTTTCTTGAAAATGATCGAATGATGGGTTTTGAACTGGACAAGGCACCGCTGATGAGGTTTGCCCTAATTCAAATTTCAGAAGACAGCTATTATTTTGTCTGGAGCTTTCACCACATCATCATGGATGGCTGGTCACTGCCTCTGGTACTGGAGGAAATGTTCGGGAATTATAAAGCGTTCAAGACAGGGGAAGCGCCGGCGAAGCACAAATCCGCATCATTTAAGGACTATATCCATTGGTTGCATAAACAGGATGCCGAGGTCTCCAGACAGTACTGGAAAGAAAAGCTGAAGGGCTTTGAGGAAGCTTTGCCTCTCTATACTGAACCTGCAGTGGAAGAGCAGAAGGGGGAGACCCGTAAACTCTCCTTACGGCTTTCAGAGGATATACATCATTCTATCGAGCAGATCACTAAAAATAACGGGTTCAGCGCCTATCAACTGTATAATCTTGCCTTTGCCATTCTGCTGAGTAGATACAGTGGAAAAGAAGATGTCGTCTATGGGACGACTGTATCGGGAAGACCTGCAGAATTAAAAGGTATCGATCAAACCGTAGGCATCTTTATCAATACCATTCCGGTTCGTGTTCAGTTAGACGGTAACCTTACCTTGCTGGAGTGCCTGGAGAACCTCACACAGGATCAAATCAGCCGCAGTCCCCATGAATATATGTCTTTGGCTGAGATCAGCAGCGCCCATAATCTGCCTCAGTTATTCCAGAGTATTTTTGTATATGAGAATTATGCCAACGCGCAGGCTTATAAGGATATCACAGAGTTCTCGATAACAGAGCTGCAATTAAGAGAAGAAATCAATTATCCGCTGGCCTGGGTGGTTAAGCCGGATCACGGAATCCTTGTGGAGACGATTTATAATTCCGCTTATTTCAGCGACAGGATCATTGAAGAATTTCAAAGGAGCTTCATAACGATTTTGGATGAAATGGTCCTTAAAATAAATGAAGCTATCTGCACTATTCAACTGCTTCCATCTGAGCAGAGTGCAGATTTCAAAGCAGGGAAGGCAGTATCCGCCGTTGTGAACTTGCATAACCAGCCTATCCCTCAGATTTCAGCTTCCGCTATACCGCGCGTTCTGATTGTTGATACATATGGGCACCCGCTTCCGGATGGATTCGAGGGCAGTGTATGGACGCCGGATCAGACCGCTTCCGGGTACATGGGCCGTTATTATGCAGATGGAACGTTAATGATTAATGAGACCTTAAGCACCAGCATGGTAATTGGCGGAATCAAACGTGATTTGCCTGTGCTGGAGCGTGCCCTAAGAGCGGAATCATTAGTAGAAGACGTGAAGATGCTTCAGCGTTATAACAGGAAGGGTGAATCCAAGCTTGTTGTCTATTATGTGGAGCCGGTGACGGATGCTGTAGTGGAACAAGCGGCATTCGATGAAGAGCGAACCGGAGCCATAAGAAGTGCAATCGCCGACAGATTGTGCATCTTGCTTGACTTAAATAAGAAGGATTGTCTGGCAGCAGCAGAGTTCGTTCCTGTGTCAAACATTCCTTATTACAGAGATGGCGTTGTCAAAATCAATGATCTGCTCGAACTGGAAATTATTAATGACAACCTCATTCAGCGCTGGAGTAACTTAGTGATCCCGGATGAGCAGAGCGCTATGAGTGAATTTCCTGTGAAGTTCGTGCGTAAGGCCGTAAGAATCAGCCGGGATAATGTGCATATCTCCGATTTGGCCGAGCATTTTTCTTTTATTAAGAAGAAGAGCTCCGGCAAAACGGATAACGTTGAAGTGGTTGAAGTCCGCAAGGAAGAGATCGGCGCTGACACACAGCTATCACTCATTGTTGGAGAAGAAGTGATCATTCCTGAGAATACCGTCTTTGATCTGGGTTATTACATCAAACGGGCTGCCGATCAAGCTCCTGAGGATTATGGCATCCGGTTCGTTAATTATGATGGCAGCATTGAGTTTGCTAACTATAAGCAGGTCTACAGTGAAGCCAAGGCTATCTGCTGCGGTCTTATCGAAAGAGGATTGCAGCCTGGGGACAAGGTCATCTATCAGATGGATAACAACCGGAATTATGTAAATACCTTCTGGGCTTGTATGTTAGGCGGCTTTATCGGAATTCCGGCTACGGTAGCTGCTTCTTATAAAGAAGATAATGCAGTGATCCGCAAACTGTTGAATGCTTGGAAAATGCTTGAACAGCCTGTGATTGTGACGGATGAAGTTCTGGCTGAAAGTATTCGCAGTGTTCCCGGAGTTCTTGGCGGCGAAGAAGAGTTCACCGTCTATTCCGCTGAACAATTGATGAACAGCCGGGAACTAGAAATCACCTACGAGGTGAAGCCGGATGATGTAGCGCTGCTGCTGCTTACCTCGGGAAGCACAGGAATGCCGAAAGGAGTTATGCAGACCCACAGAAATATTTTGAGACGCACCATTGCCGCCTGCCAAAATAACGGGTTTGGTCCAGAAGAAGTGACCTTTAACTGGATGCCTATGGACCATGTGGGCGGAATTGTAATGTGTAATGTAAGAGACATCTATCTGCATTGCCAGGAGATTCTGGCACCTGTTAATTATATTCTGGAAGCTCCGCTCCGTTGGCTTACGCTGATGAGTGATTTTAGAGCTACGAATACCTGGGCACCCAACTTCGCCTTTAATTTGATTAACAGCCTTGAGGGTGGAATCAAAGAACTGAATATTGACCTGTCTGCCCTGCGATTTATAACCAACGGCGGAGAAGTGGTGGTGGCGCGGACCGCACTGAAGTTTAATGAAATCCTTAAGCCATATCATCTGGATAAGTCGGCAATGATGCCGTGCTTCGGGATGTCCGAGACTTGTTCGGGTTCCATATATTCCACGGATTTCGGTCAAGATGTAGTGAAGCAGGAGGATAGCAGTGTAAGTGTAGGCAGACCTCTTCCAGGGAACAGCATCCGTATTGTCGATGCTCAGAATGAATTAGTGCCTCTTTATACAGAGGGACGCTTTCAGATGGCCGGGGTGTGTATTACACCGGGATATTACAATAACCCCAAAGCAAACGCCGAAGCATTTACGTCAGACGGCTGGTTCGATACGGGGGATCTGGGGATTATAACCGACCGGGGACTTACCATTACAGGCAGGGCCAAAGACATCATTATCATCAATGGTGTCAACTATAATAATTCGGAAATTGAGGCCATCCTTGAGGAGATTGACGGGGTTGAAGTATCTTATACGGCTGCGGTATCAGTCAAAGCAAGCGGTTCACAAGAGGAAGAATTAGCGATATTCTTCCATCCGGTATCTATGGATGCCGTGAGGCTCAAAGGAATCATCAAAGAGATGCAAAAGGTAATCACTTCAAAAATCGGGCTTGTTATTGAATACATCATCCCTCTGGCTAAAAAAGAGATTCCAAAGACAGGAATTGGTAAAATTCAGCGGATTCTGTTAAGAGATTCCCTGCTTGCCGGCAAATACGATGCTGTCCTGAAAAAACTCGAAATCGTCAGAAATAAGAACACCGTAAAGCCATGGATATTCAAGAAAGTATGGAAGCCGCTGAGCTTTAAGCTTGAAGAGGGCACCGTACCCTGCGTCAATATCCTGGTGTTTGAGGACCGCCACGGATTGGCGGGTGAATTCATAGAATGTATGGGCCTGGATGAGACCAGGGTCATATCGGTCAAGCAAGAGGACTGCTTCCAGGTATATGACCGGAATCATTATGGCTGTGATTATACCCGTTATGAGGGCTGCAAAGAGCTGTTTGACTATTTTAAGCAAATCGGGTGGAAGGCTGATCATATGATCTATCTTCCCACTTATCAAATCAACGCTAGCGGAGATACAGATATCTCAAGCAGTAGCCAACTCGGTGTCTTTAGTCTAATCCACTTACTGCAGGTATTGGCGGACAATGACCTATGCGCTTCTACAAGCCTGTATGTGGGTAGCAGCAATGTGTTCCAGGATGCAGGCGGCCTGGGAACCCGTTATGATAATGCCGCATTAATCGGCTTCATGGCTACTCTGGATACGGAGAATACGGGTTTACGATCGCTGCTGATCGATTTGGAAGGAAGGGATATCAAGCAGGATGCCCGCTTATTACGCGCTGAGATTATGCACGGAGAGACTGCCGTGAAGGAAATCAGTTACCGTGACGGCAGGAGATTAACCTGGAAGCTCCGGAATGTGCCTTTACGGAAAGCAGAACCCAAGACAAGGATCAAACAAGGCGGAAATTATGTGGTAACCGGGGGCCTTGGGGGCATCGGCACAAAAATCTGCAGTCAGCTCATTGAAAACTATCAAGCGAATCTTCTGATCCTGGGAAGAAGCGATCTGGGGACTCTTGAGGATAATGATAGCAGAGTTCAACATTACAACCAATTAGTTGCACTAGGAACTTCCATCAGTTACCGGCAGGCGGATGTGTGTGATCTGGATTCCATCGTTCAGGCGGTTGAAGATTATGAGCAATCGAAGGGAATTCAGATAGACGGAATTATACATCTTGCCGGGAATTCAAGCTACCAACGGCATTTTGATAACCGGGATTCATACCTGATTACGGCAATCGAACAGCAGACTTTTGCCGAAGAATTCAATGCCAAGGTCTATGGCGTGCTAAATCTGTTTGAACTCTTGAAAAGCAGAAAAGAGGCGATGTTGATTACTTTCTCTTCGGTGACCTCGCTGCTCGGAAGTGCGACCTTCAGTGCTTATGCGGCAGGAAACAGCTTCCTGGAAATGTTCTGTAAGTATGCAGCCGGCCAATTAGGGTATGCAGTGAAATGTATCTCTTGGACGATGTGGGATAAGATCGGAATGACTGCGGGCAGCCTGCAATCCATTAACAGTCTCAGTGAATCCATCGGGCAGCATGTGATCAGTGAGCAGGATGGCCTGTTATTCTTTGAAGCCCTGCTGAACCTAGGTGACGACATGGTCTATGTAGGAATTGACGAGAATAATGTGCATATCAGCCACAGAATCGATGAGAAAGTGTATGCCAAAGAATATCTTGCTGTCTACAGGCAGGAAGATACAGAGGCTCTTCTCCAGCTTGAGAACGCCAAGGTCCTAGATGATTATGGCGCGGTAAGCACGCTGAAGATGCTCACGGTCAATAGGGATGGCGAAGTGATCGAAGAGGAACAAGCAGAGCCATATGTAGAAGCGTCTACAGATGCTGAGAGAATCATAAGCAACATTTGGTCCGAAGTATTAGCCGCCGGGAAAATAGGGATGAATGATAACTTCTTTGAGCTTGGAGGACATTCCTTAAAGGCAACCCAGGTCGTCTCCAGAATTAAAAAAGAATACGGGATCGAATTTGCCATCAATGACTTATTCTATCATCCGACCGTTGGAGCGCTGGCTAAGCTTGTGGAAGAGAGAGTTCGCCCGGTTACGGATTCCAAGGGGGAAGGTCCCCTTTCAAAATTATCTGATGAAGAGAAGAAACAGGGCATACCGGCTTCTTATGCCCAGCAAAGACTTTGGTTCTTAAAACAATATGATGAAGAAAGCGCGTTTTACAATATTCTGGAGACCATCAGGCTTAAAGGCGAGTTAAATGTCTCCTGCCTGCAGCAGGCTGTTACAGAAATCGTCAAGCGCCATGAAGGACTCAGAACGACCTTCGACAACATTGAAGGGCAAATTATGCAGGTGCTGCATGATGTGGATACCATCGAGATCCCTCTGCAGAATCTAATGCATGTGGAAGAAGAGGCAAGAGAGCAGGTAATTACCGAACTGGCAGATGAAGAAGTACATCAGGAATTTGATTTCAGAAACGGACCATTAATCAGATGTAAGCTGCTTAAATTTGCCGCAGATGAGCATGTTATTTTCCTCACCATGCATCATATTATTTCCGACGGCTGGTCAATGGGAGTTTTTGTACATGAATTCGTCGAGCTATATGATGCTTTAGTGAATCAAAAGCCGGCCGAATTACCCAAAATTGAATGGCAATATGCGGATTATACCCAGTGGCAGAGGGACTGGTTCACCGGAAAGGTTAAAGAAGACCAGTTTGTATATTGGAAGAACAAGCTCAAGGATGTTGCTACCCTGGATATACCGTCGGATTACGACAGACCGAAAGTACAAACATTTAATGGGAAAAAGGACTTCTTCGTATATAACAAGAGCATGATGGACCGGGTGAATGAACTGGCAGAAACTACGGGCGCTACACCCTTTATGATTTATCTGGCGGCGGTCGATGTCCTGTTCGCAAGATATACCGGACAGGATGATATCGCCATTGGAACCCCGATTGCCAACCGTACGCGGATGGAAACAGAGAATACGATCGGATTTTTTGTGAACACCTTGGTGCTACGCAATGATTTGTCAGGAGATATTTCCTTCTTGGAATTGATTGAACGGGTAAAGACAAGTGCACTGGAGTCCTATGATGCGCAGGATATGCCGTTCGAGATGCTGGTGGACGAATTGGAGCTGGAACGCGATTTAAGCAGAAACCCGTTGTTCCAAGTGATGTTCTCCCTTCAAAATGAAGCACTGCCAGATTTCAAGCTGCCGAATCTTGCGATTACCAGAGTGGAAACAGACAATAAATCAGCAATGTTCGATTTCTGGATTTCCATGAGAGAGCTGGAAGACGGAGTTCACACCTTATGTGAATACAATACGGATATTTATAAAACAGGCACCATACGGAAGATGATGCGGCATCTGGAGAACATCATCAACAGCCTATGCGCAGATCCTTATCAAAAAATCAAGCAGTTCAATTTCATGGATAAAGAAGAAATCAATGAAATCCTCTATGAGCACAATAAGACGGATTATACATTTGAGAAAGAATTATTTATCCATGAATTATTTGAAGAACAGGCGCTCTTAAGACCGGATGCACCGGCGCTGAAATTCCAGGGAGACACGCTTACGTATCTGGAATTTAACATGCGGGTGAATCAAGTCGCCCATTATCTGATTGCGCAGGGAATAGGGACCGAGGATTTCGTTGGTGTGTACGCAGACCGGTCCATTGAAATGATGGTAGCTGTCTATGGGATTCTAAAAGCAGGCGCGGCCTATATCCCTATTGATCCAACATATCCCCGGGACCGGGTAGATTATATGCTTCAGGATTCTGAGGTTAAGCTGGTGCTGTACTGCATGGACGAGATCGATGCGCTTGCGGGAATACGGAAGGTGGATTTGCGGGACAAGGAACTGTTCCTGCCGATGAGTACGGATAATCCGGGAGTGAAGGTTGAAGGTACCCAAGCGGCGTACATGATTTACACCTCAGGTTCAACAGGAAAGCCTAAGGGAACGATTAATATTCATAGCGGCATCAGAAACCGTATTGTATGGGGCCAAAAAGAATTTGGGATGCAGCCGGGAGATCGGCAGGTGCAGAAGACGCCCTTCAGCTTTGATGTATCCTGCAGCGAGATTTTTTGGGCGCTAACGATAGGCGCATGTCTGGTTATAGCCAAGCCGGAAGGGCATAAAGACGTGGAGTATCTCGCTCAGTTGATCAGGGATGAACAGATTACCATCGCTCATTTTGTTCCTTCGATCCTGAAGCTGTTCCTGGAGCATCCCGGAGCCAAGCAGGCAGGAAGCAGCCTGAGAAAAGTATTCTGCAGCGGGGAGGCATTGCCGTACAGGTTAAAGGAACAGTTCTTCCAGACCTTCGATGCAGGTCTATACAACTTATATGGCCCTACCGAAGCCTCCGTTGAAGTATCTTACTACGATTGCAGCGAGCAACTGGATAAAGAGATTGTGCCGATCGGCAAGCCCATTTCCAATGTACAGCTGTATGTACTGGACGAGTACATGAATCCCGTTCCTTACAATGTGAGCGGAGAGCTATTCATTGCTGGTGTGAATCTGGCCAGAGGATACTACAAACGGGACGACCTGACAGCCGAGAAATTCATTTCGAATCCGTTCAGTAAATATGTGGGTGCACGGATGTACCGGACGGGTGACATTGTCAAATTGCTGCCGGACGGCAACATCAACTTCATAGGACGCGCTGACAATCAGGTCAAAGTAAGAGGACTGCGCATTGAATTAGGGGAAATCGAAAAGGTGATTCAGTCACACCCTTCCGTTAAGGATAACGTAGTCATTAACCTAGAGGATGGAAATGATGTAAGAATCGTGTCCTACATTGTCCGTGATGTGAATTATAGGGAACAGGATGTCACGGAGGAGAGCAAGGAACAGGTCACCCAGTGGGAGTCGATATTCGATAATGCCTACAACAAAGAGGAAACGATTCAAGATTTCAGCCTAAATACAATCAGCTGGAACAGCAGCTACACCGGGGAGAAGCTTGGTATCCCGGAAATGGAAGAGTGGCTTACCGATTCCGTAGATCTGATTAAGAGCTTTAAGCCGCGGAGAGTACTGGAGGTCGGTTGCGGTACAGGGATGATTCTGTTCAAAATCGCCCCGTTATGCGAAGAGTACGTGGGTATTGATCTATCGAGGATAGGCCTCGATTATATCGAACGGAATTTGGACCGCTCCATGAATGTCAGACTATATCAGAAATCGGCTGATGAGCTTGGCGAGCTGCAGAATGAGACGTTCGACACCATTATTATCAACTCTGTCATTCAGTACTTCCCGAGCGGAGCGTATCTGAATGAGGTGATTACTACTCTTTTAGGCATGCTGAACAAAGAGGGAACCCTTTTTATCGGTGATGTACGTTCCCTGCCGCTGCTGAAGAGCTATCATACTTCGGTGGAATGGTATAAGGCTCCTGCGGATACCACCGTGCAAGAATTAAACGACCGAATTAAGAATTCTATTACAGCGGAGAATGAGCTGCTGGTAGACTCCAAATATTTCTTGAGTCTTAAGGATTCCCTGGAGCAGGTAGAGCATGTCTCCATTCTGCCTAAAGTAACAAAGTTCGAGAATGAGATGAGTAAATTCCGCTATCAGGTAGTGATCCGGACGAAAGAAGCGGAGCAGCTGGACAATATCGTTCAGTTCAGCTGGCGGAATATACAAGCGGAGCAGGGGCTCCAGGATATACTCACCGGGCGGCAGGATGACGTTATTGTAATCCATGATGTCCAGTTCGATAAGCTGGTTCATGAGAACAAGGTTGAGTCGCTGCTGAACGATCATAGTGTGCAAGCTGCAACTGTCCGTGAGCTGAGAGAAGACGTTAGGGAGCTTCAGCTGTATGCTCCAAGCTTATACGATTTGCTCGTGCAGGATGGCGGAAATTACCGGCTTCGCGCTTTGTGGAATGGTCATGGCGAGAGCGGAGATTATCAACTGATCTTGTTCCATAAGAATAAATATGGAGCGGACACCTGTGCCTATGATTATGAAGTGCCGAATTTCATCCGCTACAATGAGGACCAAAGTGTATACTTCACCAATCCTCTGGAGTGGAAAGATAACCACAAGTACATTCCTGTCATCAGAGAACATATCAGAAGTCAGTTGCAGGATTATATGATTCCATCGTTCTTTATTGTCTTGCCTGAGATGCCGTTATTGCCAAATGGCAAGCTGAATAAGAAGATGCTTCCGGAGCCTGGAAGGTTAAGAAGAAGCGTAATGAATGAATTTGTAGAAGCAGCGAATGACAACGAAGCTAAGGTCAAGCGAATATGGGAAGCCGTCCTGAATGCCCGGAACATTGGCGTCAATGATAATTTTTTTGATATTGGCGGCCATTCGCTGCTTGTGGTTCAGGTCTATTACAAGATCAAGGAGAGCTTTGATACGAATATTACAGTGGTGGATATGTTCAAATACCCAACCATCCGCAGCCTATGTGAATATCTGGAGGAGACAACGAGCAGCTATGCCGAAGTCGCTTCTGCAAGTGAAGTGATGGAGACAGAGAAGGAAGCCATGAAGGTAAAGAGGAAGCGCCTTAAGGAGCTTTTGAAAAGATAAGTAAGGAGTACTTATATGGAGACTAAGAAGGATAAAATCAAATCCTTATCAAGGGAACAGCTCGCAGGACTAATTACAAAGTCCAGAGACAGCAAGAAAAGTGATATTGAGCGGGTCGCCAGAACCTCAAATGCGTTCAGCCAGTCCTTTGCACAGCAAAGACAATGGTTTATGGAGCAGTTCATGAACGGTGGCGTATTTAATGTCCCGCAGTCCTATCTGCTCAAAGGCGATATAAGACTTGATATTCTGGAAGATGTGCTCAATGCAGTCGTTGAGAAGCATGAAAGTCTTAGGACAGTGTTCAACACCATAGATTATATCCCGTCACAGATTATCAAACCGTATGAAAGATTCCGGCTGGATATTATTCATTTGGAAGAACCCGACCCTTCTTTGAGAGCTGCCAAGATCAAGGAGATGAACAGCGAAATCGCAAGACGGCCCTTTGATTTGACCGTAGGCCCTTTATGGCGGTTCTATGTGTTGATATTGTCTGAAGAAGAAATCGTATTGACCCTTTCCCTTCATCATATTATCTGTGATGGCTGGTCCTTTGGTGTAATCATGAATGAAATTGCCAGTGCCTATCGGGACAGGCTTCACGGACAAGTTACCCGTTCATTGCTGCAGGTACAATATGTCGATTATTCGGAATGGCAGCGTAAAAGAATTGAAGGCGGCCAGCTGGATGATCAGCTGGAGTATTGGATTGGCAAGCTTAAAGATGCACCAAAGGACATTCATTTACCCTACGATTATAAGAGAGGCAGCACTCAGACTTATCGGGGAAGGACGGAATACTTTTTCATTGAAACAGAAGCAGTGAAGGCAATGAGCGACAGATGTGTGCAAATGAATGGCTCGATGTACCATATGATGATGTCCGCGCTAACCCTTCTGATGCATGGCTACAGTCTGGATAATAAGCTCTGTATTGGAACACCGGTTGCCAACAGAAACCAGCTTGAATTGGAGAAATTAATCGGCCTATTCATTAATACGGTAGTGATCCAAAGTGAAATAGCCAGCAGCATGACCTTTGCAGAGTTATTCACCCAGGTTAGAGACCATTGCATGGAAGCCTTTAATCATGCGGAGATTCCGTTTGAACAAGTGGTAACGGGCCTAGATATTGAACGTCAGATGCAGCATTCACCAGTGTTCCAGGTGCTATATGTTCAGACCGAGGAGTCGATGCTGAGTGTTAGTATTCCGGGAATTGAGGTTGAAGTACTCCCAGTGTCGGTAGAGACGGCACAATTCGATTTGTCGTTGTACGCAACCATTCTGAAGAATGGAATATCTGCAGGGTTCGAGTACAATACGGATCTGTTCGCCCAGGATACCATTCTGCAGATGATTGAGGATTTCAAGCTATTAATCCAGTTGATTACTGAGAATCCTGACCGGACCATCGGTGAATTCGTCTCCTCTCTATCGCGTAAGAAAGTAGTGATGACGGTCGTCTCCTCCTTCGAATCCGGGCCGGTAGGAGAGCCGATGGAATTCTGGCTGGATAAGCTCCGGATCGACTATAAGCTGCAATTCGCACCATATAGCCAGGTGTTCCAGCAATTGATTGATGATACGGGACTTTTATGCAGAGGCAGTCAAGGCATCGGAATCCTGTTACTCCGTTTGGAAGACTGGATTCAAGGCATGGATGCTAAGGATGCTAGGCTTGAAGCCGTGCTGACGGACAATGCGAACCGGTTCATCCAATATGCCTGTAGCTTTGTGAACAAGCATCAGTCCAAGGTCATCCTATATCTGTGTCCGGCATCGGATAAAGTCAATCAGATGAATGAAACAAAGCGGCTCATTCAACAGTCGGAGCAAAAAATAGCTGCGGAATGTGCGAAAAACGGGAATATTTCTGTACTTCATGGAGACGAAATCGCTGTGAAATATAAGCTTAGTGAGTATAACGACGGTCTTGGTGATGAAGAAGGGCATGTTCCTTATTTAAGAGAGTATTACACGGCGATGGGCACAGAACTGGTCATGAGTATTTACAATACAGCACTGCAGTCAACGGGCTGAATGATGAGAGGATGCTGAAGTTATGACATTAAAAGAGATTGTTGCGGATATTCTGGCCATACCGGACAAAGAAACGATTCACGAAGACTTGTCACCGCAAAATGCTCCAGAATGGACAAGCCTGAAGCATATCAAGTTAATCACAACTATTGAAGATACCTATAAGGTGAAGTTCTCCTTCAAGGAAGTAAAAAGCCTGAAAAATCTTGCCGCCTTTATAACGGTCTTGAAGAGCAAAGGAGTAAGCAATGAAATCTTTGAATAATGCCATTGCCGGGCAGGCGGTTCTGGCGGGAAGCACTAGTGATCATGATCTGGAAAGAATGCTGTTGATCCGTCAATATGAGCTATCGGTCCTCGGGCTTTTTTCAAGCGGACATGTCACAGGGACCACTCATACCTGCATGGGACAAGAATATATCCCGGTAGCGTTGAATCCGTTCATTGAAGAAGAAGACTTTGTGATCAGCAATCACCGGGGGCATGGGCATTATATTGCCAGATATGGGGATGCCCAGGGCTTGCTGGCAGAGGTCATGGGCAAACAAGGCGCCGTATGCAATGGAATCGGAGGAAGCCAGCACATTCGCAGAGACCGTTTTATATCTACAGGGGTTCAGGCCGAAGGCATAGCGGTAGGCACAGGCATCGCCTGGAGTTATAAATACAAGCAACAAGATAATCTGGTATTTGTCTATATTGGAGACGGAACATTTGGCAGGGGCTGCGTGTACGAAAGCTTGAACTTTGCCGGCATATGGAATCTCCCGATGGTCATCGTTGTAGAGAACAATGGAATAGCAATATCAACCCAGCAAAGCTACAGCATGTCGGGAAGCATAGAAGGCCGGGTACGGGGGTTCGATCTTGATTATCTGTGCATCCGGAGCAAAGCTGTTAATGAAATAAGAGAACAGACTGGTGACGCTATACACCGTGTCCGCAAAGAATCCAAACCCCTGGTCATTGAATTTATAACAGATCGGGTCGCGTCCCACAGTAAAGGTGATGATACTAGAAGTGCTGATGAGCTTGAAAGAGTCCGGGAGAATTACTGGTACAACCAAATGAAAGCCAGCGATGAGGCAAGGGTAGAAAAGCTTGAAGAAGCTGTCCGGAATCAAATGCAAACGCTGCAGGAACTTGTCATACACAGAGAGGGAGCCAAATGGGTGGACTATGAAAAAAGAAAAAATAAATGAGAATTTGAGACATGCCATTCATCAACTGATGTGTGAGGACGAGGCAGTCGTTGTAATCGGGGAAGATGTACGTGAGCCTTATGGGGGTGCCTTCAAAATCAACAAGGGATTATCTGATGATTTTCCGGACAGAGTGATTGGCACGCCGATAAGTGAAGAGGGATTTGTCAACATGGCAAGCGGAATGGCAATCATGGGCCACAAACCGATCGTGGATATGATGTTTTCGGATTTCACTACATTGTCATTTGACCCTCTGCTCAATTTTGCGTCCAAGTCCGTAACCATGTACGGGGACAAGCTGGATCTCAGCATGATTGTCAGATGTGCCAATGGCGGTTACAGGGGGTACGGACCCACACACAGCCAAAGCATGCAAAAATACTTCATGGGCATTCCGAATCTAAGCGTGTATGAGCTGTCTCCTTTTCATGATAATTATTATGTGTTTAACCGGATGTTTAGTGAGAAAAATCCTTGTATTTTTTTTGAAGAAAAAATAATATATTCCCAGTACAGGTATGAAAATGGCGTAATCGATGAACTCTTCAACTATTCCTTTAAAGGTGACCATGAGAACTGGGCAGTTGCCAGTATAGAAGAAAACAGTGTACCGGATGTTCTGATCCTTTGCCCCGGAGGCTTGGCTTCCATGTGCATGAAAGTGGCTGAAAAGCTGATTATGGCGGATGAAATTGAAGTTAAGGTAGCGGTACCTTCCAAGCTGTATCCCTGCGGAATCGAGGCCATTATTGAAGATGCGGTTGCAGCCGGCAAGATTCTCATTGTGGAAGAGGGGACCAGCGGGCATACCTGGGGCGAAGGAATAGCGGTCAAATTATATCCATATCTCAATAAGCAGAAGGATGGAGCCATTGAGCTCTTAAGTTCTTCTGACAGCATTATTCCCGCATCCAAGTATTATGAAAGCCAGGTACTGGTAGGGGAACAGGACATTTATGAAAGTGTACTGAAGCTGATGAAAATCGCTAAAGAAGGATAACGGAGGCGGGTATGAGACCAATTGTTGTTCCACAGTTAAATGCGAATGATAACAACTGCTTGATCCAGAACTATTATTGCGCTGAGGGCGAATTCATTCATTCCGGTGATCTAATTACCACCCTGGAGACTTCCAAGGCAGCTATTGATATCGAATGTGAAGCAGACGGCTATTTTTATCCTACGGCTAAAGAACAAACTGATGTGAGAACCGGCGAGGTTATTGCCTTTGTTTTTGAGTCCCTCCAAGAGATGAATACATACAAGGAATTATCCGTGGGCAGTGCCACAGCAGAAAGCACGGCCAGTTACAAACTTTCCAATCAGGCAGAAGCGTTTGCCGCATTGCACCAATTTTCGCAGCAGGAGCTGTCAGCCTTAAATAAGAAATTGATTAAATTAAGTGACTTGGAAGAGCTGCTGAAGCAAAGAATCGATGGGGATGAGGCCCGGATTCTCTTGAGTAAGAATCAAAAACAGGTCTCTAAAACAGTATCCGAATCGCATACGAATATTCCAAACGCCTTTTTATTAATGAAAGTATATTGTGATGAAGCTCTAACCGGAATGCGGGAAATCGGTGAGCAGTTTGAGGCCATTGTGGGGTTTGGAGAAGTATTACCGGTGCTGCTGGTATCGATCAAGGATGAATTCCCGTTAATGTACGGAAAGCTGAAGGATGGAGATACATTTATTCCTGCTGCTGAAGTCAATGTCGGTGTGACCATCGATGTGGGGACAGGTCTCTACATTCCGGTAATTAAAGCTGAACACGCTGGAAGAATTGAGCATACTGCAGAAATAATGATGGAATATAAATATAAAGCCTTAAGAAGCAGTTTTGCTGAAACGGATCTGATGGACGGAACGATAACGATTAGTCTGAATACAAGCGCCGATGTTGTCAGCGTCATTCCCATCATTCTGCCGGGCCAGACCGGGATGATCTCCGTGGGTGCGGTAATGAAGGAATTGGTCCTGAAGGAAGGGACGGTGGCAGAAAGAAGCTATATCAATCTTGGCCTGGCGTACGATCATCGTGTAGTGAACGGATTCTATGCGGTCGAATTTTTGGCGCGGCTGAAGAGCAAGATTGAACATTTTGAGATCAATGTGTAAGGTGTGAGCCCGGAAGCGGAGAGTGAAGGAGGAGGATGGAGTGAGTGACATGCCGCACAATATTTATGTATTGTCCAGCTTCACTGCTGATTTACTGGAAGACTATCTTGAAGAAGATATCAAGGAACTCGGGCTTCAGTCCAAAATTGAAACCGGACCGTATAATCAGATCACATCCCAGTGCATGGACCCGGACAGCTTATTATTTCAGAAGAAACCGGATTATTTAGTCATCTGGACCCGGTTGGAAGATATTATTGGCCGGAAAGATTTCTATCGGAAAGAGAGCTTTAATTCATGCAAGGCTGATCTGTCGATGTTGATCGAAGCCGTTCTGCAGGCCAAGGCGGCACTCTGCTGCAAGCTGATTTTTATGCTCCCTCCTGTCTATGAGAACAGACCGCTGGGAGTCGGTGACCTGCAAATTGTGTACGGTGCAATGGAAACGTCCATGATGCTGCGAAAGTTTATGATGGATAAGCTTAGATTCGTTGAAGGCATATACCTGGCAGACGGGGAAGAGCTGGTCCGCAGATACGGCGCAGATCAGAGCTATCACATGGGCATGTATGCTTTTGCCAAAGCTCCTTATGTGAATAGCATCTACAAGGAGGCTGCAAGACAGATTAGCCGAATCATCAAGCTGGATCTGAGCAATAAGCGCAATATCCTTGTCTTTGATGCGGATGTCCTATTGTGTGAGCAAGAGGAACAAGCAGGAGACGCAGTTCTTCATGAATTGGATGAGCAAAGAGTGGTTACGGATGATTCCTACCTTTTATTTCAGCGCTATCTGCAGGAACTTGTAAGCTGGGGAAATGAAATCATGCTGTGCTCAAGATCCGCTCCAGGACAATTGAATGCCATATTGGACAGGGAAGATCTCATCCTCACCAAGCAAGAATGTAAGTATATGAGCTGTGAGTGTGAAACGATAACAGAAGCAATCCTGCAAATACATAGAGAACACGATGTTTCACTGGATCAATTCATTGTACTGGATACGAAAGAGCTGCACTTAAGCGGAATACGGCAGGTGCTGCTGCCGGAGGATTCGACACTGTGGATGCAGAGCGTAGAGGCCTCGGGAATTCTGGATTATATATCCGCTGAAGCTTCCCGTTACAGCAATGACGAAGCTGCCTTGGCAGACAACACTGAGGAATACAGTCTGGAGGAATTCCTTCAATCCATCCAGCTGGAAGTCACTCTACGGGAAATCAATGAGCTGCAGGCCGAACAGATCGAGCATATCCTCCATAATACCAAAGATTTCAACCTGACAGGATTACTATGGACACAGGAGGAAATCATCGGAGCGCTTAACGGGGATAATCAATTGATTTATTCCGTAAAGGTACAAGACAGATTTGGAGATTACGGCATGGCCGGTACCATCATTGGGACAGTTGATAAGCAGAGCTTCAAGGTTGACGCTCTGCTCTTAAATTGCCGGGTGCTTGGTAAAAATGTTGAATATCATTTAATGAAGGAATTAGCCAATAGAATTAGAGAACACCAGTGTGACTCTATAGTGTTCCACTATCAATCCAACGGCAGGAATGAGAGTGCGGCTCAATTTCTGGCCAGGGTTACCCGCACCGACTTGAAGCGTGTTCACACAGGTGAAGCCCTGACAATTTCTTGTGAAAAGCTCGAGGATTATGCGAATGAAGCACTCCACCCTAACAAAGCAGACCAAGAACCGGATATTCCAGACAAACCGCACAAGGCAGACCGCAGCTTCGACCCCTACCAGTTCATTTTCAACAGATGGAATAAGCTGGATGAAGCCGAAAAAGATCAAATTAACGATCTGGTTAGTCATACAAAGTCTATTGAAGAAATAATGAGGGCGATTGCGGATTCGAAAATGAAAACAAGAACAGGCGTTAAGGCTGAATATCTGCAGCCGAGAACGGAAACGGAGCAAAAAATTGCCGCCCTGTGGGCAGATATTCTTAACGTTGACAAAGTAGGAGTTTTGGATAACTTTTTCGAACTTGGCGGAACCTCCATCATGGCTGCCCAGCTCATTGTAAAGTTCAAGAATGCCTTTGATATGATGCTGCCGGTGCGGATTTTCTTCGACAGTTCGTCCATTGAGCAAATGGCGATGTATATTGAAGCGGTCAAAAGCGAGCAAAATAAACAGGATATCAATGAATCCGCCGTAAGTAATTTCCGCTATAAGACCCGGGAATTTTTGAAAAATGAGGTGTGGCTGGACGAGGAAATTACCGGAGCAAAGGAACTTCAAGCGTGGGATCATACCCGGATCCATAACATCCTTTTGACCGGTGTGACGGGATTCCTGGGGGCATTTCTGCTGCAGGAGCTTATTACTATGACAGATTATCATATGGTGCTGCTGGTCCGTGCGGACAGTGTGCAGAGCGGCTACGACAGAGTAGTGGCTAATATGGAAATGTACAATTTATGGGACGAAGCTTACAGAAGCAGAATAGAAGTCTGCACGGGCGATCTTGCCAGACCGTTGCTCGGCCAACAGCTGCAGGATTTCAACGAATTGGCAGTCCGAATCGATTCCATCTATCATGCGGGCGCTATCACTAATTTCCTGGAGCCGTATAACAAGATTAAAGATGTAAACGTACAGGGAGTTCAGGAGATTTTACGTCTGGCATCCACCCATAAGTTAAAGCAGGTACATTACGTGTCAACTCACTATGTATTCTCTACGCTCTCACACGAAAACGGATATATCGCATACGAGGATACCATTCCGTCCGATCATGAGGTGCTTGTACTGGGATATCAGCAAAGCAAGTGGGTTGGCGAGAGAATAATGGCTCTGGCCAAAGAGAGAGGCATTCCGTTAAGTATCTACCGCGTCGGCAGAATATCCGGCTCCAGTACCACAGGGGCATGTCAAACCAGAGATATCATGTGGCTTATGATCAAAAGCTGTGTAGAAGCAGGAGTATTGTTCGAGGAGAATGTGAATATAGAATTTATTCCAGTGGATTATGTCAGCAAATCTATTGTAGCATTGTCCATCCAAGCGGGATCAAGCAACAAAAACTTCCATATTGTCGCCAGTAAAATGAACACACTAAACCAAGTGTATACCTGGATGAATTCGTACGGGTTCAAAGTTGAAAAAATGCCCTATGAGCAGTGGAAGGATGAATTGGTGGACAGAGTTGCCGAGAATCCTAACCTGAATACCACCAAGGCTATGCTGCCGTTCATTCCGGAAGATATGGGTGAATGGGATGTGGAAATTACGTATGACACTACCAATGTTACCAAAGGCTTGAGTGAAACCACCATCACTTGCCCAGAGGTAGGAGAGGAGGTGTTCAACCGTTATTTGGATTACTTTGTGAAGACAAAGTATTTTGAGTTAACACCCTGAGGGCAAGTGGATGATCTGAAAAGTTTACATTATATGATTTTATAGGAGGAACAATGATGAAGGAAAGATTGGATGTAATGACAGCAAAAAAAATGAGCCTGTACACTAGCGGGATGTGGGTCTCTCTCCTCATAGGCTTGCTCTACGTGGGAATAGGTATTCTGATGCCTATTGATCCGGCGGAGAAATACAGAGGAACGGAATTCTATGAGCAAATTGCCGCCCATCCGTTTATTCCGCATTTATGGAGATATATCTTCGTAGCGATCGGCTTCTTGTCCATCTACTGGATATCGGCAGCAGTTTCAACATTGAGATCCAAAAGCTATGAATGGGAAGGCTTTTACAAATGGGTAACCATTGTTGGTTATGGCGGCGCCGGCTTGCTGTCTTTGGAGTGGATGAGAGAAATTTTTATTATGAAGGTTATGACTTTGTATTCCACAGGCAATGAAATGTACCGGGTAGCCTTGGAAGTAGCAGCTTTCCCGCTCGACCCTGACTTTATCTGGATGTTTGGCGGCTTTGGATTATGGTATCTGGTAACTTCGCTGTTGGCCAAAAGAAATCAGGTTTTCTCCTCCAAGCTCAACATCTTGGGAATTATCGTCGGACTGGATTTGATCATCACCATGGTTTTTGCCATGACAGACACAATCATTTATTTCGATGGCGGTCAGATGACTGTTATGCAGATTACGGCTCTCCTCGGCGGTATTATGGGGGCTGTGTATCACATCTGGATGTTCTTTGATATGCGAAAGAATCAAGCGCAGTTCGAAAAAAGCATGACTACCTTGCTGGAGCAAAAAAAGAGTGCGGCATAAACGCATGCAACCCATCCTAACTAAAAACAGGCTCGGCTTTTCTCTCAAGGGCCTTATTATTCTTTTGTTGGTATTGCTTCCTAATCTGCTATTTTACGCATTTGCGATAAACGGAACTGCCGGAACCGGGGCGGCCTTTAACAACAAGGTTGAAATGATTAGTTATATTGAACGTGTTAGCCAAGTGTTACTTATGCTTGTATTAATTTTCCACGTAAATAAAAGCTCCCCGTCATTGCAAAGCAGGTATGTGTTTGGAATGGCCGTATTTTTACTGCTCTATTACGCTTTATGGATTCGTTATTTTGCGGGCGGGATGGACTATACCTTGATCAGCGGGACTTTTTTCGTATTCATGGGGATGTCCATCTTCCCGTCCGTGTATTTCGCTTTAGCAGAGAAATGGCTGGGGGATCATTTGGGAGTGGGGATCGCCATTACCTTTGGGGTATTCCATACCCTTAACACCTATCTGAATTTTGCAGCTTAATGAGAATAGTGGAGGGTAACATGAAACAAGAGGTTAAACCATGGTTTTTTTTCAAAAGAAACGCGGAAAAGTCCGAAATCAGATTACGCTTGTTTTTGTTCCCTCCTGCGGGCGGGGATGTGTCAACCTTCCTGCATTGGGAAGAGCAGATGCCGGGAGATGTGGAGACCTGCTTGGTCAGGCTGCCGGGCAGAGGGGCCAGAATAACGGAGCCGGCCATTGATAATGTGGATATACTTACAGATCTATTGCTCCAGGAAATGAAAGAGTACACGGATGTGCCTTACGTGTTGTTCGGTCATAGCATGGGAGGGCTGGTCTCCTATGAGCTGACGCAAAAAATATATAAGCAGGGGCTTAACTTACCGGAATATGTAATTATATCAAGCATGAAAGCACCCAACTATATGAACAAGTTCACGGAGAGTCTGACCGAAGACGGAAATGACAAATTATATCTGAAGAGCAATGCTGAATTTATGGATACAATCATCGGTCTTGGCGGAATCCCGGACGCTTTCAGTGAAAACAGAGAGTTTCTGGAATTAATCCTGCCTACCTTTAGAAAAGATATGAAAATGTGTGAAACGTATAATCCTGAGAATGCGCAAGCCGTCCCGGTGTCATTTGATATCTATGGCGGGAACCGCGATAGCATTGCTACTAAGAAAGAACTAGAGGGATGGAAGAAATACACCACCCAAAAATATGCACTCACCCTCTTTCAGGGGAACCATTTTTATTTTATGGATAATCCCAATATGCTTCTGTTCCATCTGCGCAATAAATTAATGGATATAGGCAATAAGCTTACGGATCAAACTCATAGAGAGTGGAGGATGAAAGATGAATGTGATTCAAATCGATAATTTGGTCAAAAAGTTTGGTGACTATACAGCAGTAAACGGACTCAATCTGTCCATTGAAAAAGGTGAGGTATTTGGTCTGTTAGGCCCGAATGGAGCCGGCAAGAGTACCACGATTAATCTGGTATGCGGCCTGCTGCATGCGACATCGGGGAACATCAGGCTATTCGGAAATAAGGTGGAGGATGAGAAAAGAAAGCTTGGCTTTGTCCCGCAAAACATTGCCCTGTATGATAATTTCACTGCGTATGAGAACGTTAAGTTCTTCGGTGAGCTGTATGGACTGAAGGGGAAAGAATTGGAGAATGGAATTGATGAAGCCTTGGAATTCACCGGCCTGTCCGATGTCAAACGTAAAAAAGCGAAGACATTCTCGGGCGGGATGTTAAGACGATTGAATATTGCTACTGCTTTGGTCCATCAACCGCAGATTCTTATTATGGATGAGCCAACGGTCGGGATTGATCCGCAGTCCAGAAACCACATCCTGAAGTCTGTCCAGCGGTTAAATGAGAAAGGCGTGACGATTGTCTACACAACACATTATATGGAGGAAGTTGAAGCGATCTGTAATCGCATAGCCATTATTGACAAAGGCCAGGTCATTGCTTCGGGTACAAAGAAAGAATTAACAGATCTGATCAGTGATAAGAAATCTCTGCAGTTAACCGTTGATGATGCTCTTGAACTGGATAAGGAAGCAATCTCCCATATTGATGGCGTGGTTAATGTGGAAATCAATGACAACCTGATCCAGGTGGAGTCGTTAAAAGAAAATGATAATTTGAATGCAATTATTGCATACGTAAACAGCAAAAATGTGAAAATCAGAAGTATCGGCACCACAGATGTTACGTTGGAAACCGTATTCCTGACATTGACAGGGCGCAAATTACGCGACTGACCATAGAGTCTAGAGGAAAGGAAGATCATATGTTTCAGATCATAAAGAAAATCATTAAAAATCAAATCAGAAATCCAAAGTGGTTATTATTCTTGATGATATTCCCTATCTTTTTAATGATTCTGATCGGTTCGATTCTAACGAGTGCTTTCTCCGATAAATCAAACCTGACCAAGGTTGACGTTGCGTTGCTCAATCAATCGGAAGGAATGGCAGCCGAGGTTATTGATGCCTTAACCACAGCTTCCGTATCCATCGAAAAAGATTACGGGATCAAAATGGGCTACACCGACTCAGAGAAAGAAGGAAAAAAAGAGGCGCGGGTGAACAAAAAAGTATTCGTGCACCTGGATAAGGAGAAGATCCTGGTCTACGGAAATGAATCGGAGCCGTTAAATACAGCCAGAGTGGTAGCCTTATTCCGCAGCGTGGCCAGCAGCATTCAGACGGTTAAGGAAGCCTATAAAATTGACGGGGAAAAAGCGATTGAATTGATTGGCGCGGATAATGCCACGTATGAAGTGCCTGTAGAGCTGATTCCCTCCAAAAGTGCCATGAGCTCCTATGATTATTATGGAGTGGTGGAATTAACGCTTATGGTGATGTATATGATGCTGATTCCCATTGGGGATCTGTTTACGGATAAAAGAACCAAAATCAAAGAGAGAATTTTACTTACAGGACTTAGCAGGGTAAAGTATTATTTCGCTTCGTTGGCTGCGTATTCCATTTTTGCCTTAGCGGTGTTCATTCCAGCCTTTATCTTCTCTATCACATACTTGGGAGTAAACTGGGGCAATTATTCTGTGCTCATGTACTTGTATATCGTTTTATTTGCCATATTCAATGTGGCGCTAGGCATGTTATTGGCCCAGTTATTAAAAGCCCGCGGCAAAGTGGATGTGATTCTGTCTGTGATTATCCTGCCGATTTTCTCCTTTCTCGGGGGATCGTATACACCCTTCCCTTACGATATGGGCGGTGTTTTCGGCAAGATCCTGCTGGTCTCCCCGTTAAGATGGGTGAATGTCGGCATTTTCAAAAGTGTCTACGCGCAGGATAGTCAAGTTATCTGGGTAAGCTCTGCCATATTTATCCTTTTAATATTCATCTGTCTCTTTATTGTGGTTGCTAAAGAAAAGAAGGAGGAATTAAGAGCATGAGAACATTTTATGCATTAATAAAAAATAACTTAAGAATTTCGATAATGCATAAACCGATTTCTTTTCTGTTAATGACCATTACTCCGATCATCGTCCTGATTATTGCCAGTAAGCTGGTCAGCTATTCCACAACCTTTGTTAACGTAGGCATTGCGGATGGAGATCATAGCCGGGCCTCGGAAGCCGTAACCCAAATTGTCGGCGGTCTTGAGGGCATTAAGGTCTTCTATATGGATGAGAATGAAGTGGAGGCTAATTTTCAAAGTAATAAAATCAATGCGGCTTTGGTCATCCGCAGCGGATTCCAGAATGGATTGTTAAATAATTCGATCGAGAAGCTAGTAGTGAAAGGAAATGAAGAGCAGAACGTCTATACCCTGCTACAGGCCATCCTCAAGAATCATTTGTTGAATTTACGTAACTTGGGCAAGATTTCTGGGGGGGATGCTGCTGTATTCGAGAATGCGGTAGGCAATTATATCGCCAGCTCTGAGTTTGTGGAGAAAACCTCTCTTAACGATTTGTATACGGAATACAACAATTCCAATATCTTTGTCGGTTTTTTGATCCTGTTCATTTTCTTCAATTCATCAGCTATAGCGAATGTAATCAATACGGATAGGGAGCGCAATATTTACGCCAGGATCTTCCTCTCTCCGGCCAAAGTATGGATGTATTATCTGTCCAATGTACTCTGCAATCTGGTCATCGTCGCCTTTCAAATCCTGGCCGCAGTCCTGAGCATGGAATATTTCACGAATACCTCCATTGGCGTGGAGCCTGGTGTGCTGTTTCTGATTCTCTTCCTGACGGCGTTGGTGGCGGTCTCCTTGGGGACATTCTATGTTTCCATTACGGAAGAGGCGGATGCGGCTTCAATGATTTCCAATTTTGCGAACCTGCTGATTGTTATCCTGGGCGGCTGCTTTATTCAGGTGGAGCTGTTTCCTAAATTAATCAATGCCATTTCCTATATTTCACCGGCAAGATGGGCAATGGGAAGTATTCTGGATTTACAGCAAGGATTAACCTTGGGAGATATAGCTGGAAACGCGTTTTTACTTGGCGGAATGGCAGCGGTGATTCTAGCCGTGTCGGTAATCATAACCAGCAAGCGGGAAAAGAAATTCAGAAGTCTTTCCTAAGTGGCAACTAATTCAACTAGACAAGGATAGGAATATAACTATGGCAGAACTCTATTATATGAATATCGAAGACCCCATAAGTGCTGAAGATTATCAGACGTTACTGGGCACATGTGCTTCAGACAAAAGGGAAGCCATACACAAATTCAGATTTGAGGCAGATCGGAAAAGAACCTTGTACGGGGAAGTGCTGGCCAGATTCATGATCACAAAGAAAACTGGAGCGGCGATGCCAGACATTGAATTTGACAAAAATTCATACGGAAAACCTTATGTAAAGGATCAGAATGAGATATTTTACAATATATCTCATTCTGGAAAGTATGTAGTCTGCGGATTGGATACTGAGGATATTGGAATAGATATTGAAGAAATTCGGGACATTGACTTGGATATTGCTAAACGCTTCTTCCATGTCAAAGAATATGAGGATATCATTTCTCGGGAAATAAGAGAGCAGGCTCATTCGCTGTATGATTTTTGGACGTTAAAAGAAAGTTATATTAAGTTTTTGGGAGTCGGGCTGAGTAAGCCGCTGAACTCATTTTATTTCATGATTAATGGAGAATCCGTACAGCTCTGCTCCCAAGAAGACCATACAGTTTATTTTCACCGTTACTTGCTACAGGATAATTACAGGCTTGCCGTTTGCGTAAGCACACCTGATCTTATCCATATGGAAAAAATATCACTTCATGACCTTGTAGCCTACATTAAGAGTGAAAGTTAATGGATAAAATCTGGTAAGGAGTCCCTGGCATGAAGAAAATAGTTGCGATTTCCGGAGCATTAAGCACGTTGTTTTTTTTGATACATCTTATAGTGGCCTGTATCTATTACGCAGGAATCATGCCGTATGGATATATTCATATGACCATCGGCGGCATTCTGTCCATTGTCATGTCCGTCCATATGCTTTCCGCTATCTTCCTGATGGTGAAAAATCGCCAAAGGGATAAACAAGCCAAGCAATATCCGCAGCTCAATATGGGCACTGTAATCCAGTCCGTAACAGGTATTTTCACAGGGATATTTTTATTGGTGCATATCCTGGTGATTGAATTAAGTAAAAGGATAGACGGGACTATGTTTAATATTATTTATGTTTCAGCAGAGTTTTTGTTTCTCTTAACTGTAGGTCTGCATATGGCCATCAGCGTGCCCAAACTCTTTATATCCATGGGAGTCATTAAAAAACGGGAGAATTACCCGCTCTTCATCAGAGGGACCTATGTCTTCTTAGCCTTGGTACTGGTGATGTATATGGGTTCCCAAATTATGTTCTGGGCAGCATAGACAGCCGGGTGAAGCTGTAGTCTGGGGAGAGAGAGGAGTGTCAGCATTCGGATGAAGAATATACTTGTAATGGGCAGTGGCCTGGCCGGAATGACGGCAGCGCTGAAGCTTGCGGAAGAAGGGGCAGCTGTTACCTTGGTGTCACCGGCGTATTCAGAGAGAGCACAGTCTGTAATGGCCATGGGCGGAATTAATGCAGCCTTGAATACCAAACAAGAAGATGATTCGATAGATGAGCATTTTGCGGATACCATGCGGGGAGGCAGTGATCTTAATGACCCTGAAGCCGTGGCTAATCTGGTACAGAGGGCTCCTGAAATCATCCGCTGGCTTGAAGAAATCGGTGTGAATTTCACCCGGGATGAGAAGGGCAGAGTGGATTTACGGAATTTTGGCGGACAAAAAAAGAAACGTACTGCCTATGCTGGTGCACGTACCGGTAAACAAATTGCCACAGCTATCATTGCAAAATGCCGGAAATATGAAGCAGCAGGCCAAATCAAGCGGCTGACGGGTTGGAGATTCCACTCCCTATTAATAGAGGGTCAGGAATGTGCAGGTGCTGTTCTATTACACGAAAACACGAACGAACTGCAAAGCCTGGTTGCCGATGCTGTGATTATGGCCGTCGGAGGGCCGAATGGTGTTTTCGGAAAAACTACCGGCTCCAGATTAAATGATGGCTATGCTGCGGGAATGCTGCTTAAACAAGGAGTCGAATTTTCGAATCTGGAGATGATTCAATATCACCCTACGACGGTACATACCCCTTCCAAACGTATGCTGATTACGGAGGCTGCACGTGGCGTCGGAGGACGATTGTACGTCATCAAAGAGGGGCAGCCCTGGTACTTCATGGAGGAATGGTTTCCGGGATATGGGGCTTTAATGCCGCGTGATGTGGTGAGCCAGAGTATCTATAAAGTGTGCAATGAGATGAAGCTGGGCATTAACGGGAACCAGGAAGTCTATTTGGATGTATCTCATCTGCCCCCGGAAATAATTGATGTACAGTTAGATGAAGTTGTCAGCATTTGTTCGAAATTCTTAAAGGTTAACCCGTATAAGGAACCCATTCCAGTGGCTCCAGGGATTCATTACTTTATGGGGGGAATCAAGACGGATAAGGATCACACCACGAATCTAGCGAGACTTTTTGCCGCAGGAGAATGCTCCGCTCAATATCATGGGGCCAACAGATTGGGCGGAAATTCGTTATTAGGCGCGATTTGTGGAGGATGGGTTGCAGCTGAAAGCTCTCTATTGGTCGGCCCAATGGATAAAGCCGCCGCAGAAAAAATAGGTGAACAGCAGCTGGAGACAGCAAATCAGGAACTGCAGCGTTGGGAGAAGAGGGCGAATACTTCTATAAAAGGCTATGTTCAGATCAAACAAGAATTATCAGAGCTTATGTATGGCGCCATGGGTATATATAGAAAAGAGAGACAGCTGCTGGAAGCCAAAAAAAGGCTGGAGGCAATGAACAACGACACCGCAGAGTCCTGGTATCATCATCATTTTTATGAATACAAAACATTATCAGCCAATATTTTATTGGCAAGGGGAATGGTCGAGTCGGCATTGGCCAGAAAAGAGAGCCGGGGAGCACATCAGAGAATCGATTATAGTGAAAAGAATGATACACAATTCAAGAAATCTACGAATGCAGTATTTCTGAATAATAGTATCTGCATTGAGTTTAATTAAGAAAAGAGGCAGTACTATGAGTATCAGGATTAATATCAAGCGGCAGGAAAATGGGGCGAAGGAAGCCTACTGGCAGAGCTTTGAATACTCGGGTGAATTACATGTATCCATAGGGACTCTAATTAATAATTTGAATAGTGAAATGCTGGAAAAGGACGAGGGAGAACGGCCGATCCGCTTTGACTGCAGCTGTGAACAGGGGCTGTGCGGAGCGTGTGCAATGGTGGTGAACGAGAAGCCGGTACTGTCCTGCCAATTATTTTGCGATGATCTGGTACAAGAGAACAATGAAATTACGATTCATCCCCTAAGTAAATTCCCGGTCATAAGCGATTTGGCAGTGGACCGGAGTCAAATGTTCGAAGTGATGAAGGACATGAAGCTATGGCTGGAAGAACCGGCAAAGGTTAGAACCGCCAATTTAACGCTGCAATATGAAGTGTCCCAATGCCTGATGTGCGGCAGTTGTCTGGAGGTCTGCCCCAATTACAGCCTGGGTGAGTTATTTACTGGAATGTCCTCCGCGATGTCGATGACTAATCTGACCTTATTAAGTGAGGACAAAGCCTATAAAAAACAATATACCCAAAGAGTATATGATGGCTGTTCCAAATCTCTTGCCTGCCAGGAAGTTTGCCCCATGGACATTCCGATTGTGGAGGCGATCTCCAAAATGAATAGAGTATCGGTCTGGGGAATGTGGAACATGTTTACCAAACTACGATAGCGGAGGACACACCATGAAACAACTCTACATCAAGCAAAAGGTATTCAGCATAGGCGAGAAGTTCACGGTGAAGGATGAGCGGGAACAGGATGTGTATTACGTGGAGGGCAGCTTCATGCGGATTCCAAAGACCTTCTCGATTATGAATGCAGGCGGAAGGGAAGTTGCACAGATTACGAAGAAGGTGTTCAGCTTCCTGCCCAAGTTCTTCGTGGAAGCGGATGGCCGTGAGGTGCTCACCATTAAGAAGGAGCTGTCGTTCTTCAAGGCGCGTTATTCGATAGATTCGGCGGATATTGAGGTGCACGGGAACTGGTGGGATATGGATTTCCAGGTCTTGCAGCGCGGGGCGGTCGTCGGGGAAGTGAGCAAGAAGTGGTTCACCTGGGGCGACAGCTACAGTGTGCAAGTATGGAATGAGGAGCTGGAGGCGATCATCATCGCGATTGTGGTGGCGATCGATTGTGTGAAGAGTGATGAAGCCTCGGCTTCTAATCAGTAGCTATTCTTCCAACAACATAAAAGACAAAAAGAGCAGCGGTTCTCCCGTTATTGGAGGATCGCTGCTTTGTATTTGGTATAAAATCATGAAACAAAATTGATAATGAGAAGCATCAAAACTGATATCTTACCGAAATGAAAGCGGATACAATAAATTTGTAGTAATAATCAAGAGGGGGCAAGAAACAATGAAGATCAAAAAAAAGACAATGTTACTGGCAAGCTCGGTAGTTGTACTGTCTGCCCTAATGAGCGGCTGCAGTAAAGAAGCGGCAAGCCCGGAAGCATCACCTGCTGCCCCTGCGGCATCGGAATCCTCCCAGGAGCCTTATGTAGTCAAAATAATTATGGTGGACGATGCGGATGATGAAGCGGTGAAGGCGGTTGCCGCAGAAGCAAGCAAAATTACAGAAGCGAAGTTTAACACCACTATTGAGCTGGTCCGGTACGGCTTCAGTTCCTTTAATCAACAAAGAAATCTGATGCTGTCCTCCGGGGAGAAATTTGACCTGATGCCAAGCCTGGGGCTGACCGTTCCGAACGCCTCCAACAGCGGCCAGGTGGTAGCGCTGAATGATCTGCTCAAGGAATACGGCAAGGATATGCTGGAGCAAATACCGCAGTCCGATTGGGATTCGACTTCCGTGGACGGGCAGATCTATGCGGTCCGCAATAATAAGGAGCTGGCCTCCGGTTATGGCTATGCCATCCCGACAGAGTATCTGGAGGCGCTGGGCACCGATCCTGCTTCGATTAAGACTGAAGAGGATTATGAGGAGCTCCTCAAGGCGGCCAAGCAGAAATACCCAAACATGTACCCGCTCGTCTCGGATGCCGGAACGATGGGATATTATATTTCCTACAAGGATGATTTGGGAGGAGACCCCGGGGTACTGGAGGATTCCACTAAAGACAGCACGACAGTGGTGAACTGGTATACCTCTGATACCTACAAGGAGATTGTAGCGCGGCGTTATCAATGGCAGCAGGAAGGGCTGCTGCTTCCCAATGGTTCAACCAACTCGGAGAGCGCGGTTAGTCTGATTAAGGCCGGGAAGGCCTTCTCATCCATCACCAACACCAAGCCTGGTGTAGAGTCCGAGATTGAGAGAAGCACGGGTAAGCCAATGACGGTCATTGAACTGGTCTCCCCGTACTCTACAACCAATAATATTAACAACCTGTGGTATGTTCCCCATAACAGCGAGAAGCCGGAAAGAGCGGTGCAGGTGTTGAATGAAATGTACACTAACCCTGAACTGGCAAATATCCTGATCTATGGCGTGGAAGGCAAGAATTATGTAGTAAAAGACGAATCCAAAGGGCTTATCGATTACCCAGAGGGCATGGATGCCGGTAACAAGACCTACAACGTTGATCCGTGGGCTTGGCCGAATGAGCTGATCTCTCATGTGTGGGCATCCGATTCCCCTACCGTGTGGGAGGATACACTAAAGTTCAACGAAGAAGCCATCAAGTCCGTGGCCAAAGGGTTTGTGTGGAACAACACGAAGGTACTGCCGGAGATTGCTGCAGTGAATAATGTGCTCTCGAAGTTTGTTAATGCACTGGATTGCGGAGATTTGAACCCTGACGAAGTGCTCCCCCGTTTCGAGAAGGAGCTGAAGAGCGCCGGCATCGACACGATTATCGCGGAGAAGCAGGCCCAGCTTGATGCCTGGCTCGCCCAGAAGAAATAACAGCTAGTTAGCCATAAGAACGCTCCCCCGGTCCGGCGGTCAGGACAGCAAGAGCGGGTTCCGGCCGCCGGGGCAGGGAGAGGGGAGGAAGCCAATGAGTCGCGTGAAAAAAATGAGCCGCTGGAAATTTAAACAGTATCTGCCCCTGTATCTGCTGTTGCTTCCCGGCACGATTTATATCATCATCAACAACTATATTCCCATGAGCGGAATCATTGTTGCCTTCAAGCAGTTTAATTACCAGAAGGGGATCTGGGGCAGCGATTTCATCGGGCTTAAGAATTTCGAGTTCTTATTTAAGACCCAGGATGCCTGGCTGATTACACGCAATACGCTCGGTTATAATCTGTTATTCATTGTCATTGGAACTCTGATGTCCGTTGGGGTAGCGATTCTGTTGAATGAGGTGACGTCAAAGGTCGCCAAAAATATATACCAGACCACCATTCTGCTGCCTTATCTGATCTCGATCGTTATTGTGGGTTATCTGGTCTATGGCTTCTTAAGTGCCGAAACCGGATTTATCAACAATTCACTCCTGAAGCCGCTTGGGATAGATGCTGTCTCATGGTATACCAGACCCGAGTATTGGCCAACTATTCTGGTAATAGTGAATGTCTGGAAGTATTTCGGCTTCAATACGATTATCTATTATGCCACCTTGGTCGGGATCGACAGCGGCTTCTATGAGTCAGCGGCAATCGATGGTGCAGGCAAGTGGAAGAGCATCCGCCATATCACCCTGCCCACGCTGAAACCGACAATTATCATTCTCACGCTGATGGCGATTGGACGAATCTTTTACTCGGACTTCGGGCTCTTCTATCAGGTGCCCATGAACAGCGGGGCGCTGATGAATGTAACCAATACCATTGATACCTATGTCTACCGCGGACTTATGCAGACCCAGAATATCGGAATGTCCTCGGCTGCCGGTGCGTACCAGTCTATGGTCGGATTTGTCCTGATTCTGCTGGCTAATTATATTGTCAAAAAAAGAGATCCCGACAGTGCATTATTCTAGAACATTCATAGAAAGCAGGGAATGCAGATGGTTCAAACCAACAAGGGCTTCCGGGTGTTTGTACACTTATGCCTGGCTGCAATATCCATATTATGTATCATTCCCTTCCTGCTGCTGATCGTATCGTCCATTACCAATGAGACCAGCCTGATTCAGGACGGGTATTCATTCTTCACCAGCCATCTTGATTTCACCGCTTATCAGTATATATTCACCAATTCCAGCGATGTGGCTCGGGCCTATCTGATCTCCATTATCGTCACGGTAGCCGGGACAGCGCTCAGCCTGCTCATTACCACCATGTTCGCTTATCCGCTGTCGCGCAGGGATCTTCCGGGGAAGAATCTATTTTCCTTTTTCATTTTCTTCACCCTGCTGTTCTCCGGCGGATTAATTCCGAGCTACATTATGTGGACACAGGTCTTCCATGTGAAAAATACGATGTATGCGCTGATCTTTCCCAATTTGCTGATGAACGCGTTCAACGTCATTATGATGCGCAGCTATTTCACGACGAACATTCCGGATGCCGTGACGGAAGCGGCCAAGATTGACGGAGCCGGGGAGATCCGGATTCTGTGGAGAATTGTACTGCCCATGTCCCTGCCGATTATTACAACACTGGTCCTGTTTATCGGACTCGGGTACTGGAATGACTGGCTGAACGGACTTTATTATATCAGCGACACAAGCTTGTACAGCTTGCAGGTGCTGCTCAATAAAATGCTGCTCGACACACTCTTCATGATGAGCGGACTCGGCAATAAGCTGCAGGTTAACATGGCGATGAACTTTCCGACAACTGCAATCAAAATGGCCATTGCGGTAATAGGCCTGCTTCCTGTACTGGTGGTCTATCCGTTTTTCCAGAGGTATTTTGTCAAAGGGATCGTTGTCGGTGCAGTTAAAGGATAAGGGGGAAGAATTTCAATGCCGGACTATTCAAATTTTAAGGTAGCCTTATATTTTACGACGAGATGTATTTCCAATTTTGATTCTGTAGAGAGCCTTAGACGCGGTTTTGATTTTTTTGATAAGCATTTGAACTGCTCCAAGGTCTATCTGGAGACCCACAGGGACGATATGGACATGTCCAGAGAGCAGCTTGAAGCCATGAAGCAGTTCTTCCTTGGCAAAGGAATTGCGGTCTCCGGCGCGATTACAACCACGCTGATGAAGACGACACTGAGCAAGCCGCTACGGAATGAAACCGGGGTTTACGGCAGCGGGGGCACGATTTTTGGAAGCCAGGCCGAGCCGGTTGAAGAAGGCTATAAGCGGTCTTGCACAACGCTGTGCTACACCAATGAGGAAGAGCTGCTTAAGCTGGAGGACATGGTCAGATTCTCGGCGAGCGTGTTCGATGAGGTGATTATTGATGATTTCTTCTTCACGAACTGCACCTGCCCGTCCTGTATCAAGGCCAAGGGGGAGCGGAGCTGGGCGGATTTTCGCTTGCAATTGATGACGGATGTATCGGAGAATGTAGTTATGCGCGCCGCCAAAGCGGTCAATCCCAAGGTGAACATGATCATCAAATTCCCGGACTGGTATGAAGCTTATCAGGAGACGGGGTATAATCCCGAGACGCAGGCCGGGATATTCGATGAGATCTATACCGGCACGGAGACGAGGGATTCCAACCATTCCGCGCAGAGCCTTCCGCGATATGGCAGTTATTCGCTCATGCGCTGGCTGGAGAAGCTGAAGCCCGGGCATAATGCAGGAGGGTGGATCGATTCGCTGGGAAGCACGCCGCATATCTCCTATTTCCTCGAACAAGCCTATCTCACGCTGTTCGCCAAGGGGAGAGAGCTGACCTTGTTCTGCTACAGCTGGCTGATCGACACCGTTCAGATTCCTGCACTCGGTCATGAGCTGGGCCGCCTGGATCAGGTGCTGGGTGCAGCCGGCAATCCTGTGGGCTTATCGGCGTATGAGCCGTTTCATGCCCGGGGCGAAGATCACCTGTACGATCATCTGGGCATGGCCGGATTCGCTCTGGAGCCTGCACCCCAATTCCCGGACAGCTCCGGCCTTGTCTTCATCTCGGCAAGCGGCGCCCAAGATCCTGACATCATGAATAAGCTGAGTAATCACCTGCTGAACGGATCGGATGTCTGTATCACCTCGGGGTTCCTGCGGGAGATGCAGGGCAAGGGTATCGAAGAGCTTACCTCGGCAAGATATACCGGCAGAAAAGCCTGCTCCAATGAATTTGTCTCCGAAGGCTCAGCCTTCAGCGGCTCTTACTGGAGCGGAAGCAGCTTGCTGTTGCCGGTCATTGAGTATATGAGCAACGCCGGGGATTGTCTGGTCGCGCTTAAGAAAGAAAACCACTGGGCTCCTGTGCTGTTAAGAAATAAATACGGCAACGGAACCGTCTATGTTCTGACCGTACCTGATGACTATGTCGAGCTGTATCAGTATCCGGCAGAAGTACTGACGATCATGCGCCAGCATTTAATGGGCGATTTGAAGATTTATCTAGAGTGCGGAGGGAAGATTTCCGTCTTCCTGTATGATAATGATACGTTTATTTTGGAGTCTTTCGCGGACGGCGAGGCGAAGGTTAAGGTGCACGTATCCGGGAATGGACGCAATTTGGTGGATGTAAGAACCGGAGACGTACTGCCGGTCTTTTACGGGAGACCGAATGAATCCGTATTTGAGGTTGAGGTGCAGCCGCTCCTGTACAGAGTGTTCAAGTTGGTATAGATATCCCCCGAGGAGAGCCGGATGCTTATGAGAGCGAGAGCACGAATTTCATACAAAAAACAGACCCTGCTGATCCTGCTGCTACTGATCGTTCCCTTTCTGATTTGCCTGCTACTGTACAATCTATATACGGCAAATACGGTGGTGAACGCCAATATATTGCAGGAGAACAAGAGCAAGCTCCGTGTCTACTCCTCGTCCTTCGAGAAGAATTTGTCCAATATCCATGCCTTCATGTCAACAACGGTAGCGAACGATACGAATTTCAAGGTCCTGGGCTATAAAGTGGGCAAATTAGACGCCTTCCTGTCCGCCAATGAGATCCTGGAGAAAAGCAAAAATGTCATGTCCATGTATGATATCGTTACCGGTTTTTTTCTATATTCCGCCCCTAACGGACTGATGTGGAATGAATTTCAACTTAAAACCGAAACGATGAACCGCCCAAAGCTGACAGAAGAAGTGCAGGGGATGATGCAGCAAGGGGATTTCACGCCTGCCGGGTGGTTTGTGCGCGAGCTGAATGCTGAATCCTATCTGGTCCGGGTATTTGAATACAAGCAGGCTTACTTCGTATGCATCATCCACCTGAACAGGGCAGCCCAATTATTGAATATGGACGGTTCGGCGAATGCCAATGCGTTGCTGTTTGCTTCCGGGGACATGCGTTTGTTGACGGCCGATCCCGATTTAGATCCTTCAGCGCACGTATTGACAACGAATAGCAGCGGCAAGCCTTATGATACAACGAAGGTAGGAGAGAAGAAGTACCTGTTCATTCAGAGCGACTTCGGGGTGAGCGGGGTGAAGATGGTGTATCTGGTGGCGCTGCGGAGCATCTGGGCGAATATGGACTCCAAGCAGTTATCGCTGCTGTTCTCCTCGATCCTGTGTCTGCTCCTTGTACCTCTAGGTTATTATCTGCTCAACCGTTCCTTTTTCTCTCCGTTTAAGGGCATGGTCCATACGATGAACAGTATCAAAGACGGTAATTTTGACGTAACCATGAGCAATCAGTCCCCGATTCTGGAATTTGAGCAGATGAGCGAGACCTTTAATGAGATGCTCCAGGAGATCAAGTCGCTGAACATCAAGACCTATGAACAGATGCTGGAAGCCCAGCTTGCCACCATGCAGTATCTGAGAATCCAGATCCGCCCGCATTTTTATCTGAATTGCCTGAACAACCTGTATGCCCTGGCCCAGAACGGAGACTATAAGCAGATCCAGGAGATGATCCTTCTGCTGTCAGGGTATCTGCGGCATATGTTTCAGGAATCTCCCTATTTTGTCTCCCTGGCGGATGAAATGCGTAATACAGAGACGTATGTGGAGCTGCAACGGATGACGCAGTCCATACCGATTTATTTCTCGGCGGATGTGGTGGACGAGCTCCGGGATTTCCCCATCCCCCCGATCACGATCCTGACGTTTGTTGAGAATTCCATGAAATTCGGGATGTACCAGAACAAGTCCTTGATTATCCATGTGAAGGTCAGGCTGCTGAAGAATGACGCAATGAACTATGTCAACATCACCATTCTGGACAACGGGAAGGGCTTCCCGGAGGAGGAGCTGAGCCGCCTGAATTCGGAGCAGACCGGGGAAGATTCGCAGCATGTGGGAATCAGCAATGTGAAGCGCCGCTTTTATATTCAATATAAGGGCAAGGCGATTCTGTCTTTCTCCAACTCCAACGGCGCATGTGTGGATATATTCATTCCGTATTCCGAGCCCGAATCCCAGGCGGAGCCTGAGACGAACAATGGGGTGGTCTAGATGATTGTGCTGATTGTGGATGATCAGATCAATATTGTAGAGGGTATCTATTCAGGGATTAACTGGAAATCCATCGGGGTGGAACAGGTGCTGAAGGCATTCAATGCCCTGGAAGCGAAGGAGATTCTTAAAAGCCAGATTGTCGATATTCTGCTCAGCGATATTGAGATGCCCGGGGAAAGCGGTCTTGACCTCCTAAGATGGGTGCAGGAGAAGCAATATGAGCTCATCTGCCTGTTCCTGACCTCTCATGCGGATTTCGAGTATGCGAAGGAAGCGGTTCAGCTGGGCGGGCATGACTATATTCTTCAGCCGGCCAGATATGAGGATATTGAGCAGTCCATCATCCAGGCGGTCCGCAAAATTAAGGGCAAACGCGAGACCGAGAAATACTCCTCCTACGGGAAGCTGCTGTTCAATAACAGTGAGCGTATTCTGCAGGTTCTGCTGAAAGAATGGTTCACAGAGAATTCTACCCATGTGGAGCATTTCCTGGCAGATATGAGAAGCTTCAATATTCCGATTAACGAGAGCAGTAAGGTGTACTTGACGTTAATCGATATGATCAGTGACCGTGATTCCTATAGTGTATGGGATCCCCCTACCTTATCCTATGCCTTGTCGAATATTATTACGGAGCACTTTGACGCTTACAGGCAGCAGATTCTGCTGATCCCAGTGGAGGAGCAATGCTTCTTATGTATCATTTTCTCCCGCGAGAACGAACTGGTCAGTACCTGGATTCTTAAGCAGCAGCTGGACAGCCTGCGGGAATTCATGCAAAAGTATTTCAAATGCAGGATTGCCTGTTATTCCGGCTCCTCCCTGTCTATCGATATGCTGGGCAAGCGGTTCACAGAGCTCCACAAAATGAAGGAAGACAATGTTACGTTCCTGGATGACGTATTCATATGGAATCAGGATCAGATGCTACCGCAGAATGCAAGCCATGCTGAGGATATACATCTGTGGAATCAATTCCTCGGCAAGGGATCGCCTGACCAGATTCTGAAGCAGGTGTTGTCCTTCTTAAGACAAAGGTCAGAGGAAGGAGGACTGAATGCGGAACGCCTGAAGCGGTTCTACCAGAACTTCATGCAGTTGCTCTCTCATATGACAGGGTATATGGACATCTCCGTCAATGATATCTTTGAAGGCAGCGAATGGCTGGACAAGTCGCTTCATTCCTATTCCAGTGTAGCGGACATGGAGAAGCTGATTCAATATGTGATGGAATATTTCCAGAGTGTGGCCGTATCCAAGCAGGATGCGCAGCGGCTGGTAGATACGATCATCCAGTATATCCGCAGCAACATAGAGATTGATATCCGGAGGACGGATATTGCCGATGCGGTCCATCTGACACCCAATTACGTCTCGCGGCTGTTTAAGAGTGTAATGAATGTCTCCCTGAAGAGCTTCATCATCACCGAGAAAATGAACACGGCGCGAACGCTGCTAAGGAATACAGCCCTGCCCATCAGCATGGTTGCGGCCAAAGTAGGCTATGCCAATTTTTCGCATTTCACGCAAGCCTATAAATCATTCTTCGGCGTAACTCCCATGGAGGACCGGCAGAACTGAAATTCCGAACGTTGCCCTTACTGGTTATCAAACCGGAGGCAACGGCCGGAAGCCCCGATAGGCTCTGGAGTTACGGCGGCGAAGCCCCGGCCTTGGCCAGTCGCTGGTAATTTCGCGGTGTATACCCGGTCATCTGCTTGAATTGACGGCAGAAGTGCTCTACGTTCGGATACCCGCACCGTGCTGCGATATCAGCGATGCTCTCTGTACTGTGGATGAGGTATTCCTTGGCCATGCGGATGCGGCTGTTAATGACATCCTCCATACAGGAGAGTCCGAAGGTTTTTTTGTAGATATTCTGAAGATAGCCTGAACTGATCTCCAGCACACCGGCCATTCTGGCTACGGTCCAGTACTCCCCGGGATTGGTCTGAATGGACGTGCGCAGCTTCAGCAGCTTGTAATATTGCGGGGTAATATTGTCCTGGAAATAGGATTCCCACAGCTTGTTGAACAGTGCGCGCAGGAGCAGATCGATGGAAGAGGCTTTACAGTCCCCGCCCATATGATGCTCGCTGGCCAGCAGCTCAAGCAGCTTTTGGCAATAGTCAGGGTCGCTAAGTGCAAAGGGAATGCTCAAGGGAAGCGGTGATTCCGTAATATAAGGCTCACTTGATTCAAAACGAATCCAGTCATTGATGAACTGGCCGGTGCAGGCCTGATAATAGACCTTCTGCTGCGGCTGGTAGAGAACTACGCTGTGCGCAGGGTATTGCTTGAGACCGCCATGCACCCAGAATAGCGCCGGAGTCTTGGTAATGACCAGGAGCCAATGCGCACCAGCTGGAACATCTACAACGAAATTCGAAGCGTGTGTTGTATTGCACTCGACATAGTGAATAAGGGCCATTTCCATCCTCCTCCCGGCAAACATGCTTAATTATAGCATGGTTTTTTTGTGTTTTTGTCAATGCCGGATAAGTGAAGTAAAAATGTGAGCGTTGTCAATAAATAGGTGCCTCCCCCATAATGAAAGCGTAACCAAATAAAGACCACAATAATTGAACTGGGGGTTGACTATGAACACAGGTACAAGAAAAGGTCAGAGTTTACTGAAGAGTACTTCCATCCTGTTGTTGTCTGCACTGCTGTTGTCCGCTTGCTCGGGCAAGCTGGAATCCGGTAACGGCGGCAAGGAAGCGGCAGCCGGTAATGATCCGAAGCCAAGTGCAGCTGTAGATGAGAGTCCGCTCGGCAAATACGATCCTCCGATTGAGCTATCGTTCGTCAGAGATCTGAGCGATGTGGTAGAGAATAACGTGCTTGGCGTATTGAAGGATGAGACGATTGATAACAACCGCTGGACCAAGTTGTATGAGGATCAGCTCGGCATCAAGATCAAATATAACTGGATTGTGAAGGGCAGCCAGACCTCGGATCAATATTTGCAGAAAATCAATGTCACCCTGGCCTCCGGGGATCTGCCGGATGTAACGCCGGTCAACGCCACCCAGCTCAAGCAGTTGGCCGATTCGGACCAGCTTGAGGATATGACGGCGTTATATGAAAAGTATGCTTCCCCGTTCACCAAGAAGGTGCTGTCGGGAGAAGGCACAAGTGTATTCGATGCCGCGACCTTCGATGGCAAGCTGATGGCAATTCCGAGCCTGGAATCCTCCATTGAACGCTCGATGTATATCTGGATTCGGACAGACTGGCTGGAGAAGCTCGGTATGCAGCCGCCGAAGACGATGGCGGATGTCCTGGCGATCTCTGAAGCGTTCGCTGATAAGGACCCCGACGGTAACGGCAAGAAGGATACCTATGGCCTTGGCATCACCAAGGATCTGTGGGGCGGGGCCATGGGACTGGAAGGCTTCATGGCCGGGTATAATGCCTATCCGAACATCTGGCTGGATGACGGAACCGGCAAGCTGGTCTACGGCAGTATTCAACCGGAAGTGAAGAAGGCGCTCCAGGTGCTGCAGGATATGGCCAAGAAGGGCCAGCTTGACCAGGAGTTCGGTGTTAAGGATGGAGGCAAGGTCTCCGAGCTGATCTCGGCCGGGAAGATCGGGATGGAATACGGCGAGCAGTGGAATTCCATCTGGCCGCTGCAGCTTAACCGTGACAATGATCCCAAGGCGCAGTGGCAGGCCTTCCCGATTGTCTCGGAATCGGGCGACACGCCGAAGGTGCCGCTGAAGTTCAGCACAACCCGCTTCTTCGCAGTCAAGAAGGGCGCTGCCCATCCGGAAGCGGTGATCAAATTGTTCAACCTGCATGTGGAGAAGAACTGGGGCGAGACAGCCGAATTCGATAAGTACTATGCACCGCCGGAAGCGGAAAGTGTCTGGCAGCTGTCTCCGGTTACGCCGTATCCGGTCACGAAGAATGTAGATGCGTTCCGTGAGATTGATGCTGCCCGCAAGGCTGGTGACTTCTCTACACTGAAGGGTGAAGCCAAGACGATCCAGGAGAAGCTGGAGTCCTATGCTTCAGGTTCAACGGAGGGCTTCTCCCTGTGGGGCTGGGAGCGGATCTATGGAGAGCAGGGCTCCATGGGCATAGCTGACCAGTATATCAAGAATGACCAGTTCCTGCAGGAGAAATTCGTCGGCGCTCCGACTCCGACTATGGTCGAGCGTAAGACAACGCTTGAGAAGCAGCAGAATGAAATGTTTGTCAAAATCATTCTGGGTGACCCTATCGAGAAGTTCGACCAGTTCGTGAAGGACTGGAAGAAGCTGGGCGGGGATCAAATTACGCAAGAGGTCAACGAATGGTACGCAGCGACTAAGAAATAAAGCGCCCCTGGAGGAAGAAAACGACCTTTTCTTCCTCCATTCCATTCTTGCCTGCAGATGTGGAGGATAACGATGAGAACAAAACTGCGAAAAGAACTGCCGCTTCATTTGATGCTTTTGCCGGGACTGGTGATGATCATTCTGTTCTCCTACGTCCCCATGGCCGGTGTCATGATTGCATTCCAGAAATTCATCCCTGCCAAGGGCTTGTTCGGGGATCAAAAATGGGTGGGCCTCGATAACTTCGAATATGTGATGAACCTGCCAAGCTTCACACAGGTGCTGTGGAATACGCTGTTTATTTCGAGTCTCAAGCTGATTCTGGGCCTGATTATTCCGCTGGTATTCTCGATTCTGCTGAACGAGCTGGCCAGTAATGTAATCAAGCGTTCCGTACAGACAGCGATCTATCTGCCGTATTTCTTGTCCTGGGTCGTGCTTGGCGGCATCTTGATTGATATTCTGTCTCCATCGGGCGGGATTGTGAATGAATTCCTCGGATGGTTCGGTGTCTCCAAGATATTCTTCCTCGGCGACAATGACTGGTTCCCCTTCACGCTGATTGCTTCGGATGTGTGGAAGAACTTCGGTTACGGCACGATTGTATATCTGGCGGCTATTACGGGCATTGATCCCGGGTTATATGAAGCAGCTACCATTGACGGTGCGAACCGCTGGCACAAGACCTGGCATATTACCATTCCGGGCATACGCATGGTCATCGTCCTGCTGTCGGTACTCAGTCTGGGTCAACTGCTGAACGCGGGCTTTGATCAGGTCTTCAATCTGTACAGTCCACAGGTCTATGAGAGCGGGGATATCCTGGATACCTTCGTCTACCGGATCGGTCTGCTCGACGCACAATACGGCGTAGCGACTGCCGTCGGCTTCTTTAAATCGATCATATCGCTTACCTTAATTTCCAGCTCGTATTTCCTGGCCTACCGTTTCGCCAAATACCGGATTTTTTAGAGGAGGGAGATCCCTTGCAGCAACAGCTAACGCCTAAACAGACAGACATCACTACTGTTCACCGTTCAAAAAAGTTTGACGGGATATCGGTGCTGAACGCCACCTTTCTCATTCTGGTCTCACTGCTCTGTATCCTCCCGCTTATTCATATTATAGCGGTGTCCTTCAGCTCCAGCGCGGCCGCCTCCGCAGGGTATGTCAGGCTCTGGCCGGTAGATTTCACCTTCGCCTCGTATATGTATACGATGAGCCGCACAGAATTCTGGCAGTCAATGCTTGTATCGCTGACCCGGATCGGGATTGGGACGCCGCTGAACTTGTTGCTGACGATCCTCGTGGCCTACCCGCTATCCAAGGAATCACACGCTCTGCGGTTCCGCAGCGTCTATGCCTGGGCCTTCTTCGTCACGATGCTGTTTAACGGCGGGCTGATCCCCTGGTATACCACGCTCAAGGAGTATGGCCTGCTGGATTCCATCTGGGCGCTGGTGCTGCCCGGTGCAGTTCCTGTGTTCAGTGTGGTGCTGCTGCTTAACTTCTTCCGGGAGATTCCGAAGGAGCTGGAAGAGGCGGCGCTGATTGACGGGGCCGGCCACTTCCGGACGGTCTGGTCTATCTTCGTGCCGATCTCCAAGCCTGCGCTGGCTACACTGGCCTTGTTCTCAATGGTGGAGCACTGGAACAGCTGGTTCGACGGCCTGCTACTCATGGGGAATCCGGCCAACTATCCGCTGCAGAGCTATATTCAGACGATAGTGATCCAGCAGAACCTGTCGAATATGTCGCGTGATGCCATGCTTGATCTGGCGCTGATCTCGGACCGGACGCTGAAGTCTTCCCAGATCTTCCTCGGCTCCCTACCGATTATTCTGGCCTATCCGTTCCTGCAGAAATATTTCGTGAAGGGGATTGTACTCGGCAGTGTCAAAGGTTAACCTCCCGGAAGTTATGCATAAGCCTGCGGCTCTCCCCGGATTCAGGCTATAATGGTGAAAATGATTGCTGGGGGCCTGGGATTGTTGTTCAAAAAGGATTACTCACTGCGCAATACGATATTTCTGCGGCTGATTGTGACCTTTCTGCTCATTATGCTGCCTATTCTTGTCTTCGCCGCTTATCTGTATCAGTGGATTGTGCAAACGGCCAGCAGCGATATCCGAAGCTCGGCCAGCGCGCAAACCGTCTTCTACTTAAATGATATGGAGAATGAGATCGAGCGGATGAAGCTGCTGCAATACAGTCTGCTGGAGGATGAGGATCTGAACAAGCTGGCTCTGACCTGGGAGACGCTGCCGACCATTGACCGCACGGAGAATCTGAATTCGCTGATGAAGCGGCTGTTCATCGTGCAGAACAGCAGCACGTATATCAAGGACGTCAGGGTTCATATCATGACTATAGGTCGGACCATATCATCAGTTGGCGGCGTGCGTGAGATTGAACTGAAGCGCTTCCGCGAGATCCGCTCGGTCTTCGGGGACCGCCGTTCCCAGGTGATTGAGTGGGATGGCGGCCTGTACCTTAGTGCGATGAAGCAGCGGGGCATCAAGGGGGCGGAGCCGCTGCTGACGGTTGAGATTGAGCTGGACACCCAGGAGCTGCGGGCGGCGCTGGGCCAATTCAATACGTATCCCGGCAGTGGAACGCTGTTGCTCTCCCATAGTGCGAGATTCGCGCTCTACAGCATGACCGGCGAGCTGGCGCAGGCGGAACCGTCCCAGTATGCCCGGGATATCCGCGCGGTGGCCTCCGGGGAGAGGCTGAGGATCGCAGGTGCGCCTTATTATATCGTCCAGACCGGCTCACAGGAGCTTGGCTTGTCCATCTACCGGATCATCCCGGAGGCTATTATCAAGAATCCGCTGAGCAAATTCTATACCTGGGCCTGGGTGTTCGCCGTGGCTGCGCTTGCCATCATCATTGCTTTTGCACTATCGACCTACAAGTTCATTCATAAGCCGATGCTGACGCTGGTGAAGAGCTTCCGGAGAATGGAGCAGGGTGATCTGGACATTCATATCCAGCATGAGTCGAAGGATGAATTCCGTTATCTGTACAGCCGCTTCAACCAGATGGTGAGCAATCTGCACTCCCTGATCGACCAGGTGTACAAGCAGAAGATTATGGCCCAGCGGGCAGAGCTGAAGCAGCTGCAATCACAGATTAACCCGCATTTTCTGTACAACAGCTTCTTCATTCTGAACACAATGGCGAAGACCGGCGATACCGAGCGGATCGAACAGCTTACTACGATGCTGGGGGAATACTTCCAGTTTGTCACCCGTAACGCTTCCGATCTGGTGTCATTGGAGCAGGAGATTCACCATGCAAGGATGTATACAGAGATTCAGGCCATGCGCTTCTCCCGCAGAATTGGGGTCCGGTTCGATGCCTTGTCGGAGGAGCTGAAGAAAGTGTCCGTTCCGCGGCTGATTGTGCAGCCGATTATTGAGAACGCGTTCAAGCACAGCCTGGAAAAGAAAGCCATGGAGGGCCTGATCATTGTCCGCTTCGCGCAGGAAGGCCCGGATATCCGCATTATCGTTGAGGATAACGGGGACCGGCTGAGCGATGACATGCTGGAGCAACTGAAAGAGTCCCTTAATGTCTATCAGGAGCAGGCGGAAACCACCGGCCTTGTGAACATTCACCGGCGCATCCGCATAACCTTCGGGGAAGAGAGCGGCTTGCTGGCAGACCGGAGTGAGCTGGGCGGACTAAGGGTAACCATCCTGCTTAGAGCTGGAGGTGAGAATGCTGATGTACAGGATGCTTATCGTTGATGATGAAGAGATTATCACAGATGGACTGGCGGTAATTTTCGGCAAAATGGAGCTTGAGCTGGACATCTACAAGGCCTACTCGGGCTGTGAAGCGCTAAATCTGCTGCACCGGACCCGGGTGGATATTGTCCTGTCTGATATCTGCATGCCCGAGATGGACGGGCTGGAGCTGATGGAGCATATCCGCCGGAGCTGGCCGCAATGCAAAATCGTCTTCCTGACCGGACACAGCGACTTCAATTATGTCTACCAGGCGATTCAGGCTCCGGGCGTCCAGTATGTGCTCAAGAATGAAGGTTATCCGAAGCTGATTGAAGCGGTGATGCGTGCGCTACAGGAATTGAACGACACCATGCAGGTGAATGATCTGATCCGTGAATCCAAGGAGCAGCTGAACACGCTAGAGACCTTGGCACAGGGCGATTATTTCCGCCATCTCATTCACAGCGTCAAGGCGGATCAGGATATGGCCGGGGACTTCGTCCGTCTGAACATTCCGCTTGATGCTTCGCGGCCGGTGCTGATCGCTCTGGGCAGTATCAGTGATCCTGAATCCTCGCGCACGTATATGGACCGCCGGGAGACAGCGCTTGCGGTCAAGTTCCTGTCGGAGAAGCTGCTGAAGGAGCGGACGGTCAGCCTTGGGGTTATCGACCGGTACGGTGACCTGATCTGGCTGATTCAGCCGGGCGGGACGGGAGAGGCTTCGCAGCCGGAGGATTTGGAGCAGATGATTAAATTTCTGGAAGGCACCTTCGAGCTGATTCAGCAGTCGTGCAGGGAATCGCTGGAGGTCGGGATGGCCATCACTCTCAGTGCGGAGGAGTCTGCCTGGTCCAGGCTTCAGGTAGTGTACGATAAAGCGAGGCAGGTTCAGCATTACCGGGCAGGAGACGGAGAGCGGATGGTGCAGAAGGTGCAGCTGAATGAAGCGGCGGCGCCGGATACCATGCGTGACCGGTTCATGCAGGGCAAGGTGGAGACTCTGGCTGCACATCTGGAGGCGGGCCGTAAGGAGGAATTCCTCCGGCTGTTCGGGGAGATGGCTGAACCTGCTGGGCAGGAATGCACGCGGGGCAACCCTTATTTGACTGAGCTGTATTACACTATTGCTCTGATGCTCATGTCGTATACGAACAGATGGGAAGCGGATCAGGAGATCGGGGCAAGCGGGCTGATGCAGCTGGAGGTCCACCGGACATGGGGAGAAGCCTTCCGTTATCTGGAGGACATCGCCGGGAATCTGTTCTCTGTCCGCAGGAGCGGCGAGCAGAAGCGGGCGGCGGGTGTTATCGACCGGATCTGCATATATATAGAAGAGAATCTCGACCAGGACCTGTCGCTGGTCCGTCTGGCCGATGTGATCCACTTCAATCCTTCCTATCTGTCCCGCCTGTTCAAGCAGGAACGGGGAATCAATCTGTCCGAGTATATCGAGGAGTTGCGCGTCCGCCAGGCCAAAGAGCTGCTGCGCAGAGGGGAGCTGAAAGTGGCGGAGGTCGGCTCGCTAATCGGCTACGTCACCCCGCAATCCTTCACCCGGGTATTCAAAAAATGGACCGGAACGACGCCTCAGGAATACCGTATGGATGTGGTTGGCGGCTAAATGTCCTGCGCTCGTGGCTGGCGGCCACGAGCGAGGGTGGAGCAGGGGAGAGATAACGGGGAAGGCCCATTGGGTGAGAGCGACAGGATGAGAGACGTAAGAATGAGATACATTGGATGAGAAATATTAGAGGAAGATATAGTCGCTCCTTCGGTATGGATGGCGTTGCCTCCATCGTCCGGGGGAGCGATTGTTCGTTGAGGAGAGTAAATGAGAGGGATAAATCCCATTAATGCAGCCGAAAGTCGGCTGGACGGGCGAATGAAAGGGATTAATCCCATTAATGCAGCCAAAAGTTGGCTGGATGGGCAAAAAGAAAGGGATAAATCCCATTAATGCAGCCAAAAGTTGGCTGGATGGGCGAATGAAAGGGAAAAATCCCATTAATGCAGCCAAAAGTTGGCTGGATGGGCGAATGAAAGGGAAAAATCCCATTAATGCAGCCGAAAGTGGGCTAGATGGAGAAATGAAAGGGATAAATCCCATTGATGCAGGCGACAGTGATGGTATTAGAGTAACGAGGAGCACCGCAAGTGCCCCTGATATCGGCAGAAGTTAGCTAAATGAGTGAATGAGGAGCAGAAGTGCCCCTGATATTGGTTGAAGTTGGCTAAATGAGTGAACGAGGAGCAGAAGTTGGCTAAACGAACAAATCAGGAGCACAAGTGCCCCTGATTTCACTCTACATAGTCCATCTGCCCCGCCAGAAGTAGGCCAATGGAGGACAGTGTGGCCAGCTTTAGTTAGTTTCTTTTATAAGTAAATCCGATAATTCCCGCTTAGCGCCAGCATGGTGAAGAAGTATAGACAGTTGTCGTAATACCGCCGTTCTCCGGTGCGCAGCGGGGTGTCCCAGAATAGCTTGACGAAATGCCCGGCATCCGGGCCATCGGCGGCAAGCGAGGCCATGGCCAGAGTGGATAGCAGGCCGACCGGATGCAGCGAAGGCTCGTCGAACGGCTGACCGTCAATGGTATACCGCCGGTAATCAGCCGGATCGATATCGCGGAAGAAAGCCTGAATGCGGTTAGACTGCTCTACCTGCCAAGGATCGCAGCGGAACCATTCATAATCCAGCCCAATGTTGGCGGCGACCCGGTAAGCATCACTGAAGAAGTGGCGGAAGTCGCCATGCGGTTGAGGTTCCGCCGGAGTTCCGTCATAGTTGGCGTATTCCGGCGACAGCCCAGTAACCGGGTGGCAGGCCAGATGCAGGTAATCCCGACTCCGAGCAGCGGCATCCTTCCAGAACGCCCGGTCTGCTTCATCCGCTTGCAGCGCAAACAAATCATAGAAATGCGGCAAATGATAGGAGGGATCGCTGAACGGAGTCTCCGGGATGAACTTGATCAGCCGGGTCTCCGGGTCCCACATCGGATGGCCTTCCCCGTCTTCTCCCTTGTGCACACAAGCGCGGAGAATGATTCTGGCCTGCTCGGAATAATTGAATGGCGCGGCCCCGTCACCCCAGCGGCGGGAAGCGAAGAATAGTGCCATCGCGAAGAACTCTTCTCCATCCGGCGCGGGGCCGGGAGACAACCGTGTACCATCCAGCTTGCATTGCCAGGCGAAATAATCCTTATATCGGCCCTCCGTATGCTGCATGAATACCTTGGCGAAATTCCAGAGCCGGTCGAACTCCTCCTTTTTATCCATCTGAACCGCCATCATCATCCCGTAGGACATGCCCTCTGTGCGCACATCGGTATTGCCTGTATCTACGATATAACCCTTATCCTCATCCATAGTATGATAGAGCCGGACATCAGGGGCGCCGTAGAACATTTCGTTCCAGGTATCTTCCAGCCGCTGCTGAATCGCCTCCGGACGCAGTCCGTTCTCAAGGAACAGATTTCTGTACTCCCCTGTGTAAAAAGAGCCCTCTGTAGTATTCATCATAACATCCTCCAGGTGAATTTTATTTTGCCCAAGTATATCATAAGCGGCAGTATAGAGATTAAAGCGTTTTCCAGATATTTTATAGAGGATTCCGGCTCCAGCCCATAATCTAAGGATAGATCAAGCTTAGGTGTCTATATGTCATGGACTTCACGCCAAAAGCTTCTCTATACTGATAGGGACATGCTGCAAGATGAATAACAAGGTAAGGGTGATAGAGCTATGAATGAGGTTGCAGAGCTAATGAAGCTTACAGTCTACACGCGCATACCGAACCAGGATTACACCGGGTCTCTCGCCAACAGTGTTCATATGGCCTGTGCAGATGACACTAGTGAATTTCAGCCCCTTAACCGGAACTATGGCCTATTATTTGCCGTGGCCACCGTGGATGAGAAGAATGTGATTCATGAAAAAGGACTCAAAAACCCCTATCTGTTCCGTACACAGGATGGTGCTTTCGGGATGATTGCGGTAAGGATTGACGCCTCGGGGGAGGATGACGGGGAGAGCAGGGGGCAGATTCTGCTGTGGACCTCGCCGGATCTGGTGACCTTCGATGCCCAGCGGCTTGTCCGGCTCGATAATGAACGCTATGTAAAAGAAGCAGTCTGCGCACTGGACAGTACTGGCGGATATGAGATCCGCTGGCAGGACAATGACGGCAGCTATTATGTGAACCGGCTGGCCGACCTGCTGAAGCCGGAAGGGATCTCGCCGCCGGAGCCTGCGGAAGCTTACACAGTAGAGCGGCCCGCTCAGCCGCTGCCCGGAACCCGTCCGGGGAATGTGCTGACAGTTTACGGTCCCGCCGGCCGCAAGGTTCAGGCGGCCTGGACCCCGGTGCATAACACCGGTATTCGCGTGGAGGAGCAGGTCAGTGTCCACTCCGCCGGCGAATTGACAAAGGTCAGAGCCACAGCGCTATATTCTGACGGCTCCACTGCCGATAAGCGGGTGGCCTGGGATACCGCAGGGATTGATTTCACCTTGCCGGGAACACATACCATACATGGCAAAGTGGTCACTTATGACTTGCCGTTCCCGTTAGCAAGCGGCTATGCTGACCCGGTGATTCTCCCTTGGAACGGCAGGTATTACTTCCTGGCTACCAATGACAATGTCAATAATATCGGCATCTATGTCCGCGTGGCAGATACCTTGCAGGACTTATTCGCTCCGGGCTTCCAGGAAGCCGTTATACTGGATCTGAATGAGGAGCTGAACTTCATCCAGACCTTCTGGGCACCGGAATTCCATGTCATCGGCGGGGAGCTGTACATCCTGTTCGCTGTTGGCGGCAAGGTATGGGGACCGCAATGCCATCTGATGAAGCTGAACCCCGGCGGCGATATTATGAAGGCCGGGGATTGGAGTACGCCGGTCCGGGTGAAGCGGATGGACGGTACTCCATTGGCCGCAGACGGCATTACGCTGGATATGACTTATTTCAAGGCAGACGGCACCTCCTGTGTAGTCTGGTCTTACCGCAAAGGGATCGGAACGCCGCTGGATACCGGCTCCATGCTATACATCGCCACTGTAGATGAAGCGAACCCGGCGGTATTAACCAGTGAACCGGTGCTGCTGTCGCGTCCTCTGCTGGGCTGGGAGAATGTTCAGGGCACGATTAATAATGAAGGCCCGTATCCGCTCCTGACGGAAGATACCGTATATATTGCCTATTCCGGCGGGGCGGCAACAGGATACACCTATGCGGTAGGCTGGTTGAGCATTCCAAGGGGCGGCGATGTTCTGGATGCCGGTGCCTGGAGCAAGGCGGGCACGCCGGCACTTTCTTATTATTCGCTGGACGGGGTGTACGGTCCGGGGCATAATTCCTTTTTCCAGGATACAGATGGTACTACGCTAGTCCTCTACCACGGGGAAGAGCAGCTGGTGAAGCATGGAACGAGATGCTCGGCGATCCACAGAGTCCATTACAACAGTAACGGGGTCCCTCTGCTCGATGTGGCTGGGGAGAGAGATGTGCACCCGGATTACGCCGACTGCACGATACAGGTGACAGTGCTTGATTAGACTGGAGTCACGGCAATCCCCACTGGAAACCTTACAACGACAATCTATATAACAAATGGAGGATTATAGAATGACACAACAACAAGGATTCAACCCCTATCTGCCTTCCTGGGAGTACGTGCCGGATGCGGAACCTTATGTTTTTGAAGGAAGAGTATATGTCTATGGCTCACATGACCGGTTCAACGGACACGCATTCTGTCTGAACGACTATGTCTGCTGGTCAGCCCCGGAGGACAATCTGGCCGATTGGCAGTATGAAGGTGTGATCTACCGGACGACAGATGACCCGCTGAACCCGGAAGGCAGCATGTGTCTCTATGCACCGGATGTGACGCAGGGACCGGACGGGCGCTACTATCTCTACTATGTACTGGACAAGGTTCCTGTCGTATCGGTGGCGGTCTGCGATAAGCCGGGCGGCAAATACGAATTCTACGGCTATGTAACCTACGGGGACGGCACGCGTCTGGGCGAACGGGAAGGTGATGAGCCGCAGTTCGACCCGGGGGTATTGACCGAAGGAGACACCACTTACCTGTACACTGGCTTCTGCGGATACGGCGACAAGTCCAGACACGGCGCGATGGCTACCGTACTCGGTCCCGATATGCTTACGATTATTGAAGAGCCTGTGTTCGTTGCACCGAGCCAGCCTTACAGCCAGGGAACCGGCTTCGAGGGCTATGAGTTCTTCGAGGCCCCTTCCATCCGCAAAAGAGGGGATATCTACTACCTGATCTATTCTTCAATCTCCATGCATGAGTTGTGTTACGCCACCAGCAGTCATCCTACCCGGGATTTCGTGTATCAGGGAGTCATTGTGAGCAACTGTGATCTGCATATCGATACGTATAAGCCTGCGGACCAGACGATGTATTACGGCGGCAATAACCACGGCAGCATCGTGGAGGTTAATGGAGCGTGGTATATCTTCTATCACCGGCATACCAACGGGACCGCGTTCTCGCGTCAGGGCTGCATCGAGCCGATTACGTTCCGTGAAGACGGCACCATCCCGCAGGTGGAGATTACAACCTCCGGCCCGAATGGCGGCCCGCTGGAGGGACGCGGAGAATATCCGGCTTATCTGGCCTGTCATTTGTTCACGAAGGATCAGGAGATGTACACCGGAGGGTTTGGCAAGGTGGGTGCCTGGATGGACAGCCGGTTCCCGAAGATTACCCAGGACGGCAGAGACGGCGATGAAGAGGTTGGCTATATTGCCAATATGACGGAGTCGGCCACTGCCGGGTTCAAGTATTTTGACTGCAAGGGGGTTAGCCGGGTCTCCATCAAGGTGCGGGGATATTGCCATGGGGAGTTCCAGGTGAAGACGGCTTGGGACGGACCGGTGCTTGCTTCTATTCCGGTAGGCTTCACGAATGTCTGGAAAGAATATGCTGCGGAAGTGGCGATTCCGGACGGCGTGCAGGCCTTGTATTTCACATACACCGGAGGCGGCGGCGCTCAGTTTGCTTCATTTACACTGGAATAGACCGGAGGCATCAGACCAGGCATGACATAGACAGCAGGACCAGGGAGCGTGTTCCCGGTGCTGCTGTTTTGTCGTTCACATCGTAGAGCGTACGCTCTAAGCCTGCTGCTACACGCCGGAAGAATACCGGGCCTTGTAATCTGAGGGGGTCATGTTCATATAATGCTTGAACCATTTGGAGAAATAGCTGACATGCTGGTAGCCTGACTCCAGTGCAGCCTCCAGCACATTGTATGATCCGCTGCGGAGCAGACTGGCCGCCTGGCTGATGCGGATATAATTCAGATACTCCATCGGGCGCATCCCTGTCTGAGCTTTGAAAAACTTGCAGAAATGCGAGCGGCTCAGCGCTACCACGGCGGCAAGCTGATCCAGCTCCAGCCTGTCGCGGGAATGCGCCTCCATATAGCTCAGCACCTCCCGGATCTGCCGGTTATATTCCCGGCCGTGCCGGGTCTCCGCGGCCGGGTTCAGCGTGGTCAGCCCGTATTGATAGCTGTCTGCGATGAACAGCAGTAAGAGCGCCTTCAGGCTCATTTCGTATGCCCCGGGCTTACGCTCATAGCGGCTTAACAGCTCCCTGATCAGCTGAAGCAAGGGGGAGTGGGCGGCATCTGCAGTAGATAACAGAGCGGGAAGCCGGACCTTCCCTTGCAGCACGGGGTCCAGGAACAGCTCCTGGACCCGGTCGGGCTGCGGCGAAGACAGCCAGGAGCCTTTGAACACGATGGAATAATAACAGGTGCCGCCCATTGCGGTGTCCATGCCCGAATGAAGCTCACCGGGATGAACGATCAGGGCATCTCCAGCCTGGATGGAGAACTCGCGGCTCTCAATATGGAAGGTAGCGTTGCCCTCTGCCAGATAGATCATCTCCATTTCGTTATGCCAGTGCACGGGAAGAATGGAATGCACGCGGGCCTGATGCTCCACCCGGTAGATATGCAGCGGGAATTCCGGCTGGCCGTGCAGCTTGTTCTCCCGGTAACGGTGTTCGTACATGATGCCCTCCTCTGAATCGCTATATTGTGATGATATCGCGCAAATATATGGTAGATGAACCGCTATCAATAATAATATCATTATAACCAGAGGAAGTCATAAGGAAGGGTGAAACCATAATGAAACTGATAACTGTTCAATCCGGCGAGGCTGGCGTAAGGCTGGAGACTAGTGAGGGGATTATGCATATTGCCTGGTGTACGCCGGTGATTGCCAGAATCCGCTATACGCTGAATGCTGAGCTGATCGGTAAAGAGAGTCTGATGGTGGTAAGCCGGCCAGAAGCCGAGACCGTACCTTACACTATCACAGACCTGCCCGGCCATCTGCAGATCTCAACGGCGCAGCTAATGATTGAAGTGGATAAAGAGAGCTGTGCCTTCAGCTACAGAGCTGCGGACGGCACACTGCTGACACGGGAGCCGGCCAGAGGCGGCAAAACCCTGGATCGCACAGAGGTCTATCATACGGTATTCGATGCTTCGGCAGACACGGTAGAGACCGGACAGGGTGCGGATGGGCTGCGTGCCAGAGCGGAGGGCGTTAACCGGAGGCTGGACCGGGAGGCTTTTCATACAAAGCTGGAATTCGAATGGCAGGAAGGGGAGGCCCTGTACGGACTGGGCTCCCATGAAGAGGGGATGATGAACCTCCGGGGACGGCAGCAATACTTGTACCAGCAGAATATGAAGGCGGTTGTTCCGGTACTGGTGTCTACACGCGGCTACGGGATTCTGGTAGATTCGGGATCTTATATGACTTTTCATGACGATGCCTTTGGCTCGTACCTCTGGAGCGATGCGGATGAAGAGATGGATTACTATTTCATTTATGGTCCGGAATTCGATCAGATTACGGCGGCAATCCGCTACCTGACCGGAGAAGCACCAATGCTGCCGAAGTGGTCCTTCGGGTATGTGCAGTCCAAGGAAAGATACGTCTCCCAGGCGGAACTCCTTGCCACCGTGCAAGAGTATCGTGAACGTTCGCTTCCCCTCGACTGTATCGTACTCGACTGGCAATCCTGGACGGGCAATCTGTGGGGGCAAAAGACTTTCGATCCTGAGCGCTTCCCCGATCCCTCGCAGATGATGAACAGCCTGCACGCTATGAACGCCAAGCTGATGGTATCCATCTGGCCGATTATGGGCGCGGGCGGGGAGAATCATGAAGAGATGAAGGCACGCGGTTTCCTGCTCGGCAATCAGGCGACTTATGATGCCTTCTCGGAGGAGGCTCGTGCGCTGTACTGGAAGCAGGCCAACGAAGGGCTGTTCGCCCACGGCATTGATGCCTGGTGGTGCGATTGCACCGAGCCGTTCGAAGCGGACTGGAAGGGCGCGGTGAAGCCGGAGCCGGAGCAGCGGCTGCTGATAAATACGGCAGAATCGAAGCGGTATCTCGATCCGGGCTTGATCAATGCTTATTCCATGCAGCACTCCAAAGGGATCTATGAAGGCCAGCGCGCAGCGACCTCAGCGAAACGGGTGATCAATCTGACGCGCTCCGCGTTCGCAGGGCAGCACCGCTATGGCACGATTACATGGTCAGGCGATATAGCCGCCAACTGGGAGACGCTGAGGAAGCAGATTGCAGACGGCCTTAACTTTTGCCTGACCGGTTCGCCATACTGGACGCTGGATATCGGAGCGTTCTTCGTAAAGAATCCCAAGGAGCAATGGTTCTGGAGCGGGGATTATGACGAAGGTGTTGCGGATCTGGGCTACCGGGAGCTGTATGTCCGCTGGTTCCAGCTCGGAGCCTTCCTGCCGATGTTCCGTTCCCATGGCACGGATACGCCGAGAGAGATATGGCAGTTCGGCCAGGAGGGGGAGCTGATGTATGATACGCTGGTGAACTATCTGAAGCTCCGTTACAGGCTGATGCCATACATCTACTCCCTGGCCGGAGCTGTGGCACACCGCAGCTATACTATGTTCCGTGCGCTGGCCTTCGATTACCGGGAGGATGTGCAGGTCCACGCCATCGGCGACCAGTTCATGTTCGGTCCGGCCTTCATGGTGGCTCCTGTGACAGAGGCCATGTATTACGGTCCCGGCTCCCGCGAGCTTGAGGGGGTTCTTAAGCAGCGCCGGGTCTACCTCCCTGAAGGCGAATGGTATGATTATTGGAGCGATGAACGGCTGGAAGGCGGCGTGACGATTGAAGCCAAGGCGGATCTGGAGACGCTTCCCCTGTATGTCCGTGCCGGGTCCATTGTTCCGCTCGGCCCCGATGTTCAATATACGGATGAACAGCCGGAGGCAGTGACGAGGCTCAAGGTATACAGCGGCAAGGATGCAGCCTTCACCCTGTATGAAGATGAAGGCGATAATTATAATTATGAGACCGGCGCCTATGCCATGATTGAGCTGAGCTGGTGTGAAGCGGACCGCAGCCTGACTATCGGGAAGCGGGCCGGAGACTATGCCGGAATGCAGGCGGTAAGGCAATTTGCCGTAGAGCTGGCCGGTTATGCGGGAAGTCGTATTGTCACTTATGAGGGGGAAGCTGTAATTGTCCGTGAAGCGGACCTGCAGAGCTGAGACTTCATTCGATGTATAACTTATTGTACGCTTGATAGAGAAGCTCTACTAGGCTCTGTTACTCTTGCGGTAGGCGGCGGGTGTCATGCTGGTGATTCTTTTGAATGTACGGTAGAAATGGGGCAGGCTCTCGAAGCCGCAGGCCATGGCAATCTGCTCGATGGTATAGCTTGATTGCAGCAGGCTGTCCTTGGCGGCGAAAATCCGCTTCGTCGCAATATAATCCGTCACATTCATGCCCAGACGCTGCTTGAAGACCCGGCTGAAGTGGGCCGGTGAGATCGACGCCCGCGCAGCCAGAGAGCTTAGCTCCAGCGGCTGATCCAGATGATCGTTGATATAGCTGAGCGCCTCACGGAACCACTCCGGCAGCAAGGGACTTGAAGCGACAGGCTCAGCGGCTTGCGGCAGACAGTAGCGGTTCAGATGCAGCAGTGTAAGATGAAGCAGCAGCGTAAGCGCCTGCCCGCCGTCCGGCTGATTCTGCTCGCGTTCCCGGTGGATCGCATCGATATCATTTTGCAGAATTTCAGCATGCTCTGGAGACAGCGTATACTTGTACTGCTTGTTTGTCTTGGCAGCGTCGAATAGCTTCAGATAGGAATAAGACTCACTGTAGGTATGGTTATGGATCAGAGCCGGACTGAAAAAAAGGGCGGAGGAGGTCACCGGCTCCTCATTGTCGGGAAATCCCCGGTGTACCGTGTTTCCGGGAACGACAATAATGTCACCCGGATGCATCTCATAAAAGGTCTGATCGATGAAAAAGCTTCCTTTGCCGCCGTATACGTAAATGAATTCGTACCAGTCATGCTGGTGGTCGGGCAGCTCGCGCTGCGGACTTTTCGTTTCCTTATAGTCCAGCAGCAGCGTAACCGGCAATTGATGGTCAAAATGCCTGCGGATCGGTTCCATGAAGTCGCCCCCTGAGTTACATCTCTACATTCTTACCCACATCATATCAAAATAAGGTATAGATTTGTTTGTTTAAGCTATTTTTATTCCTTTATCGGATGTTTACAATAAGGTGGAATGGAGGCGTTATCATGTATATTGATGCTCACCAGCATTATTGGAAGATAGACAGGGATGATTATGGATGGATTACGCCGGAGATTCCGGTGCTGTTCCGGGATTATCTGCCCGCTGATCTGGAGCCGGAGCTAACGAAGCACGGGATCAGCCGTACGATTGTCGTACAGGCTGCGCCTACGGTGGAGGAGACGGAATATATTCTGGAACTCAGCGGGCAGGCGGAGTCTGTTGCGGGCGTGATTGGCTGGCTGGATCTGGCAAGCCCTTCCTTCCAGGCCGAATTCGAGCGTCTCAGCAGACATCCGAAGTTCACCGGGCTGCGGGTGATGATTCAGGAGATGGCGGACCCCGGTGTGCTTTTGACCCGGCCTTATATAGAAGCGCTCTCATACCTTGCGGAGCGGGATGTGCCGGTGGACCTGCTGGTGCTGGCCGATCAGCTTCCGCAGCTCATTGAGATGCTGGAACAGGTTCCGGGACTGCGGGGAGTCATTGATCACCTGGCCAAGCCTCCGATTGCATCGGGAAGCCTGGAGCCGTGGCGAAGCCTGATGGCGGAGGTTGCCAAGCATCCGGGAATTTACTGCAAGCTGTCCGGGATGGTCACTGAAGCAGATCCCCAGGGCTGGACGCAGGAGGATTTCACGGCTTACGTACATGCTGTGCTGGAGCTGTTCGGACCCGGGCGGGTGATGTTCGGCAGCGACTGGCCTGTGTGCCTGATGGCGGCAACCTATGAGGAGGTTGTGGGGATTCTGCGCACAGCACTGCAAGGACGATTGTCTGCGGAAGAGATGGAGCCGGTATTTGGAGCGAATGCTGCTAGATTTTATAAGCTGGATAAGCAGAACTAAGGTGTTAACGAAAAGCAAAAAGAAGCGGAGGGGAAATTTGGAACTGTAGGAGCGGTAGCGTCCGCCTTTGTCAACGGATTTCATCCGCGAATAGCGGGAAAAAATCAAAGAAATCTGTTGACAACAGCGGCCGGAGGGCCAAATGTTCACCGCAGTGACGACTAAGCTTCAAGTTCAAAACTTAAGTGTCTGTTATATAGATTCACTAATTATAGGAGGTTGAGCGATATGAAATACAGAAAGCTGGGCAATACGGGACTGGATGTCTCCGCATTAAGCTTCGGGGCCTCTTCGCTGGGCAGTGTATTCAGGGAGGTTCCGAAGGATGAGGCTATCCTCACGGTTCATACGGCGATTGATCTGGGGATTAACCTCATTGACGTCTCCCCTTACTACGGCCTGATGAAGGCAGAGACAGTGCTGGGTGAGGCACTCCAGACGGTACCGCGCGACAAGTATATCCTGAGCACGAAGGCCGGACGTTACGGCGAGGGGGAATTCGATTTCTCCAGAGAGCGGATCATCCGCAGCGCGGAAGAGAGTATGGGCAGACTGGGCACAGATTACCTGGATATTCTGCTGCTGCATGATGTTGAATTCGGCTCGCTTACACAGGTGATGGAGGAGGGGATTCCGGCGCTGGAAGAGCTGAAGCAGGCGGGCAAAATCCGTTACTTCGGCGTCAGCGGCCTGCCGCTGAGTGTATTCGAGAAGGTGCTGCCGCAGACCAGGCTGGATGTCATTCTGTCCTATTGCCATTATTCGCTCAACGATACCACACTGCTCCGGCTCCTTCCGCTGCTGGAGGAGAGCGGCACAGGGCTGATGAATGCGTCGCCCATCTCGATGGGGCTGCTCAGCAACCGTAAGGTGCCGGATTGGCATCCGGCAGGAGCGGAGATTCAGGCCGCATGTCAGCGCGCCGCTGAGTATTGCAGGGACAAGGGAGAAGACATCGCCAAGCTGGCGGTCCAGTTCTCCACCGCGAACGAGCAGATTCCTACGACCTTGGTCAGCACGGCGACACCAGCCAATATCCGCAACAATATCAAGTGGACCGAAGAGCCGATGGACGAACAATTACTGGCAGAAGTACGCGATATTCTGAAGCCGATTGATGGGGCTACTTGGCCGAGCGGCCGGGCAGAATGGAACGAAGCACCAGGCCGGAACGGGGAGCGCTTATAATGAAGGGAATTATTTGTGAGGAGATCGGAAAATTCGTATTCAGGGAAGATCTGCCGGAGCCGGAGCTGGTGGACGGGGAAGCGGTTGTAAGCATACGCCGGATCGGCATCTGCGGGACAGATCTCCACGCTTACCGGGGCAACCAGCCTTATTTCACTTATCCGCGTGTGCTGGGGCATGAGCTGTCCGGGATTATTGAGCGCATTGGCGACAACGCGCAAGGGCTACAGGCCGGTGACCAGGTCAGTGTCATTCCGTATCTGCATTGCGGAGAGTGCCGGGCCTGTCTGAGCGGTAAAACGAATTGCTGCCAGAAAATGAGAGTGTTCGGTGTTCACCTGGATGGCGGAATGCGGGAACGGGTGAGTCTGCCTGTCGGCAATCTGCTGAAGACAGACGGGCTGACGCTGGATCAGGCGGCCATGCTGGAGCCGCTGGCGATCGGTGCCCATGCGGTGCGGCGCTCGGGTGTCGGTGAGGGGGAGCAGGTGCTGGTGATCGGGGCCGGACCGATCGGACTGGGCGTGATGGCCATGGCCCGGTACGCTGGGGCGAAGGTCATTGCGATGGATGTCAACGATGAACGTCTGGCCTTCTGCAAGGGCTGGGCGCAGGCAGAGCATACGGTAAGCGCCTTGAAGGAGCCGAAGGAACAGCTATCGGCGCTTACAGACGGCAATTTCCTGCCGCATGTCATTGATTCCACCGGCAACATCTCTTCTATGGAAGGGGCTTTCGGACTGGTCGGGCATGGCGGTACGTTGACTTATGTTGGCTTGGTCAAAGGGAACATTACCTTCAGTGACCCTGATTTCCATGCCCGTGAGATGACGGTGCAGGGCAGCAGAAATGCGACCCGCGAGGACTTCGAACGGGTGATTAACGCTATTAGGGACGGTTATATTGATGTGGACCGCTATATTTCCCACCGCTGCTCCTTCGGGGAGATGACCTTGCAGTTCGAGAGCTGGCTGAATCCTGAAACCAAGGTGATCAAGGCGCTGGTGGAACTGAATTAACTGCGAAGGAGCGTAATAGAGATGACAAGCACAGAACAGAACCAGCGGTTATGGTATAGTGAACCGGCACAGAATTGGAATGAGGCGCTGCCGATCGGCAACGGCCGGCTCGGGGCGATGATCTTTGGCGGGGTGGCTGAGGAGAAGCTGCAGCTTAATGAGGATTCCGTATGGTACGGAGGTCCGCGTGACCGCAACAATGAAGATGCGCTGCCCCACTTGCCGAAGCTCCGCCAGCTGATTCTGGAAGGCAAGCTGAGGGAGGCGGAGGAGCTGGCGGCCATGACGATGATGGGGCTGCCGGAAGCGCAGCGCCATTATCTGCCGCTTGGCGACCTGTTACTGTCGTTCGGCGGACATGAGCAGCCTGCTCAGGACTATCAGCGGGAGCTTAATCTCGAATCCGGTGTATCCCAGGTGAGTTATTCCACCGGCGGAGTGCGGTATACCCGTGAGCTGTTCGCCAGCTTCCCGGATCAAGCCATCGTGGTGCGGATTACCGCTGACCGGAAGAACGCAATCTCCCTGAAGGCCAGATTCAACCGCCAGAACTGGAGAATGCTGGAGAAAACCGAGAAATGGAATGACAGCGGGCTGGTGATGGGCGGAGAAAGCGGCGGGCGCGGAGGCAGCTCCTTCGCTGCCGTACTCAAGGCCGTCACAGAAGACGGAACCTGCCGCAACATCGGCGAATATGTGCTGGTGGAGGGGGCGAGCTCGGTTACGCTGCTGCTTGCCGCAGGAACCACGTTCCGCCATCCTGATCCGGCGCTGCATGCCAAGCTGCAGCTTGAAGAGCTAAGCAGCGTTCCTTATGACAAGCTGCTTGCCCGCCATGTCGCGGATTACCGCAGTTTGTATGGCCGGACCTCACTGACGCTCCCGGAGAACCCGGAGCTGAGCGGACTGCCGACCAGTGAACGGCTGAATCGGTTCCGGCAGGGGGGAGAGGATCACGGGCTAATTACAACCTACTTCCAGTATGGCCGTTATCTGCTGATCGCCTCCAGCCGTCCCGGCTCTCTGCCTGCGAATCTGCAGGGCATCTGGAATGACAGCTTCACCCCGGCTTGGGACAGCAAATTCACGATTAACATCAACGCGCAAATGAATTACTGGCCGGCCGAACTCTGCAATCTGGCGGAATGCCATGAGCCGCTGTTCGATCTGATCGAACGGATGCGTGAGCCGGGACGGGTGACCGCGAAGGTGATGTACGGCTGCGGCGGCTTCACGGCACACCACAATACAGACATCTGGGCAGATACTGCTCCTCAGGATACGTATATGTCAGCCTCGTTCTGGCCGCTGGGAGCAGCTTGGCTGTGTCTGCATATGTGGGAACATTACCGGTTCAGCCAGGACCGCCAGTATCTGGCGAATGCCTACGATACGATGAAGGAATCTGCACAGTTCCTGTTGGATTACCTGATAGAGGATGAATCGGGCCGGCTGATTACCTGCCCGTCCGTCTCGCCGGAGAACACGTACCAGCTTCCCGGCGGGGAATCAGGCGTGCTGTGTGCCGGAGCCTCCATGGACTTCCAGATTATTGAGGCGCTGTTCAAGGCCTGCATTCAGAGCGCGGAAATCATCGGACGGGATGAGGCATTCCGCGAAGAGCTCCGCTCAGCGCTGAACCGCTTGCCGGGGCCGCAGATCGGTAAATACGGCCAGATTCAGGAATGGATGGAGGATTATGAAGAGGTAGAGCCTGGGCACCGTCATATCTCGCATCTGTTTGCGCTATATCCGGGGGATGCCTTCACAGTGGAGCATACACCGGAGCTGGCGGCAGCTGCCCGTACGACGCTGGAACGCAGACTTGCCAGCGGCGGAGGACATACCGGCTGGAGCCGGGCGTGGATCATTAATTTCTGGGCGCGGCTCCAGGATGAAGGCAAGGCTTATACGAATGTACGGGCGCTGCTGGAGCATTCCACCTTGCCGAATCTATTCGATAACCATCCACCGTTCCAGATTGACGGGAACTTCGGAGGAACAGCGGGCATCGCGGAGATGCTGCTGCAGAGTCATACAGATAGAATCAGACTGCTGCCTGCATTGCCTGCGGACTGGAACGAGGGCAGTGTCAAGGGACTGCGGGCAAGAGGCGGCTATACGCTGGACTTCTCGTGGGCGGACGGACATGTTACTGAAGTGATTGTTACCTGTACGGTATCCGGCACATGCCGCCTGGAAGGCCCGGGACTGGCTCCGGTATCGTTCGCTGGAGAAGCGGGTAGTTCGTATACCTTCACCGGGTAGATTAATATTAGGCTGGCTAGTTGACGAATAGGATAGTATAGTAATGTGGGATTGGCGTATTTGCGCCAGTCCTTTTTGCGTGCGTGGTTGGCTAGAACGTCGAGCGGGCCGGATGTAATCGAAAAACCGATCACAATGGAACCGGGAGCGGCGCGTGGACCAATGAAGAGCATTAATGCCTTTGATTTCGCCGGAATCCGCCGGATTCCGCCAAAATCCGGCAACCCTAGCAGGCCGTAAGCAGGCTCATCCCCAAGCGCAGCCAGCTCTGAAAGAACGGCAATTCCGCTGCCACGCTGCAAGCAAGCGTTTTCTTTTTATGAATTTTCAGGGGGGAAGACCTATATTCTATGAATTGTAAGCGCATTCTGAAAACGTATAATTAAAGTTGTCACCAGGAGAAATTAGAAGCATAAGCGATTAGCCAAAAAGGGGAGGCATAACAACATGCACAAAACGGCAAAACGTTCAGCAGCAGCCGCTGCGGCCGGTGTATTAGCACTCACACTGGCATTGACAGGCTGTGGATCAAGCAATAACACCAGCAACACCGGCACCAAGGATACCGCCACTGGAGGAAACGCCAGCCCGGCAGCAGCCGGAGACGACACGGCTCCGGTAACGTTCTCGGTATTCATGAACGGTCCCGGACAACAGCCAACGCCTGACAATAAGATTCTGAAGCTGATCAAAGACGAGACCGGAATCACCTTCAACCAGGAATTCCTGGTCGGCGACCTGCAGCAGAAGCTCGGGGTCATGATAGCCGGGGGAGATTATCCGGACATCCTGTCGGGTGACGACAAATTAATCAATGCCAAGGCTTACATTCCGCTGGAGGATCTGATTGAGAAGTACGCTCCCAACCTGAAGAAGCATTACGGTGCGGTCTGGAACCAGATCAAGGATGAGAGTGACGGCCACATCTATGTACTGCCAAGCTATGGCGTCTATCAAGGTAAAATTACCGAGCCTACTTATCAGGGACCAGGCTTCTGGCTGCAAAAAGGCGTGCTTGAGGAAATGGGCTACCCTACTCCCAAGACCCTGGATGAGTATTTCGACATCATTGCCAAATATAAAGAAAAACACCCGGATATGATCGGGTTCGAATCACTCAACTTCGACTGGCGCGTGTTCCCGCTGCAGAATCCCCCAGAGCATCTGTCGGGGCATCCGAATGACGGGGCCGTTATTGTAGATAACAATGTAGCACAGATTTTTGCCGACAAGGATATCTCCAAGACCTACTACAAGAAGCTTAATGATATCAACGCTCAAGGCTTGATGGATAAAGAAGCGTTCGTACAGAACTATGACCAGTATCTGGCCAAGGTTGCAAGCGGCAAGGTCATCGGGATGTTCGACCAGCACTGGAACTTCCAGGACGGCGAGAAATCCCTGATCTCCCAAGGCAAGCTGGAAAATACGTATATCGGCTTCCCTCTGCTCTATCCGGGCGCAGAAGAATGGTATCGTGACCGCGGAGCAGTCGGTACTAACCGCGGATTCGGAATTTCGATCAATGCCAAGGACCCTGTCCGCATTATCAAATTCTGGGATAAGATGATTACCGAGGATTGGCAGAAGACGCTTCAATGGGGCGTGAAAGGCGAAGATTATGAAGTGAATGCAGACGGCTCCTTCTACCGTACACCTGAGCAACGGGCCAATGCGGATCAGACCAGCTGGCAGGTTGCTAACAAAATCTCAGGGATGTTCGGTTACATGCCTAAGATTCAAGGTACGTACAGCGACGGCAACGCAGCAGATGCCGGTACACAGCCTCAGGAATTCTTCGACAGCCTGAAGCCTTACGACCAGAAGATTCTGAAGGCGTACAACAAGAAATCATGGTCCGAATTCTTCAAGGAACCAAAAGAGAACAATATCTATTTCCCTGCGTATTCCATCGTGCTTAAGGATGGTTCACCTGCACAGCTCGCACAGTCCAAACTGAATGACCTCATGATTAAGTATTTGCCGAAAGCCATTATGGCCAGCCCTGCTGAGTTCGACGGCGTGTGGCAGGATTATGTGGACAGAATCCACAAGCTGGACATCAAGGCCTATGAGGACCGGATGAATGAAGGCATTCAGCAGCGTATCGAAAAATGGAGCGTTAAATAAACCATTCAATACAGAACTAGGAGCGGGAAATGCTGTTTCCCGCTCTTCCTAAATAGGAATGCGTGAATAGGACAACGTGGAGAGAATGATTTTTACAGGAGGGAATACAACATGTCTGATGCCGTACTGGACAAACAGGTCAAAAAACAGAAGACCCGAAAAAGCAAAATCGATCCGGAAATCGGTGTGGAACTCAGCTGGAAAACACTGAAAACACAGAAACAGCTTATTTTTATGTCCGTGCCCATTGCACTCTATCTGATTATCTTCAACTATGTTCCCATTTGGGGCTGGCTCATGGCCTTTCAGAATTACCGCCCGGCGGTGTCCTTCGGCCAGCAGGAATGGGTAGGCTTGCAGCAATTCAAGTTTTTATTCTCTGATGATACCTTTATGCTGGTGCTTCGCAATACCATTGCGATGAGTTTCATTAACCTTGTACTGGGTACGGTTACGGCTATCGGTCTGGCTCTGCTGCTGAATGAGATCAAGCTTAAGTTCTTCAAGCGTGCGGTTCAGTCGATTTCTTATTTGCCGCACTTTCTGTCCATGGTTATCGCTGCGGGGATTGTGTCCACTTCACTCTCCATCGATGGCGGGATTGTCAATGTCGTTCTAATGAAGCTTCACCTGATTAAAGATCCGATTATGTGGCTTAGTGAAGGGAAATACTTCTGGGGCATTATCGGGGCATCGAACGTGTGGAAAGAGGTGGGCTGGGGGACAATTATCTATCTGGCTGCTATTACCTCCATCGATCCTTCCCTGTACGAGGCAGCGTCCATTGACGGCGCGAAACGGTTTCAAAAGATGCGTTATATCACGCTTCCGGGAATCAAGGCTACATTCGTTATTTTGCTGATTATGAACATTGGACATATTCTGGATGCCGGCTTCGAGCTTCAATATCTGCTGGGCAACGGACTTACTGTGGACTATTCGCAAACCATTGATATCTTTGTAGTGAAGTATGGTCTGGCTATGGGTAACTACTCGCTGGCTACGGCGGCAGGGATCTTCAAAACGATTGTCAGTGTCATTCTCGTATTCATCGCAAACAATGTCGCAAAACGCCTCGGCGAAGAGCGATTACTATAGAGGAGGAAGCCCATATGAAAGCCGGGACCAAAGGTTCAAGCCGGATTGAGCCGGTTGTATTTCATACATTCAACACGATATTTATGCTCTTTGTGGTTACTGTCACGCTCTATCCGTTCCTCCAGACGCTGGCGGTATCCTTCAATGACGGCAGTGACACGCTTACCGGGGGAATCTACCTCTGGCCCCGTGTATGGACGCTGGAGAATTACCGGGCGGTCTTTATATCAGGAACGATCTATCATGCAGCATTTATCTCGGTATCCCGTACGATTATTTCAACGGTGCTTGGTGTTTTCCTTACTACGATGCTGGCGTATGCACTGGCGCAGCCGCAATATATTTTCCGCAAAAAGATCGGCCTGCTGTTCATCCTGACCATGTATTTCAATGCCGGGCTGATTCCGAACTACTTCCTGATCAAGAATATGGGCCTGCTGCATAACTTCATGGTCTATATCCTGCCGAGTCTGGTCAGCGCGTTCAACCTGATTATCATGCGGACGTATATCCGCGGGCTTCCGTTCAGCCTTACCGAATCAGCGAAGATTGACGGAGCAGGTGAATTCAGGATTTTCTGGAAAATCATCTTCCCGCTCTGTACGCCTGTCCTGGCAACCGTCGCATTGTTCATCGCGGTAGGCTCATGGAATTCCTGGTTTGACACATTCCTCTATGCCTCCTCGGATATCAAGCTCAGCACGCTGCAATACGAAATGATGAAGATGCTCGGCTCGATTATGAGTGCGAACAATGATCCGTCGATGCTTGCGGGAGGCCAGAACAATCAGGTCCAGTCGCTGGTTACGCCAGCCTCCATGCGTTCAGCCATTACGATCGTTACAGCAGTTCCGATTCTGTTCGTCTACCCTTTCTTGCAGAAGTATTTCGTGGTAGGATTGAACCTGGGTAGCGTAAAAGAGTAATTGTCAATACGTATTATAGTAAGAAAAATATGTATACTATAACCGTTTCGGGTGCAGCCGAAGCGGTTTCTCCTGTTCAACAGTGGTGAGCCAGCAGATCATAAAAAAACTAGAACAAAGATGGTGATTCCATGCTTAAGGTACTGTTTGCCGACGATGAGCCGATTATGCTGGAGGGGCTGCGCTTTCTGGTGGACTGGAAGGCACTCAACTATGAAGTATGCGGCGAGGCGCTGGACGGGGAGGATGCGCTGCAGCTAATTCACAGCACCCGTCCTGATCTGGTCATCACCGATGTGCGCATGCCGGTCATCGATGGCCTTGAGCTCATTCGAAGAGCCTCAGAAGGCGATTGCCGCCCGAAGTTTATTATTTTTAGCGGCTATGCTGACTTTGAGTATGCCAAGCGGGCTCTGAAATACGGAGTCTCAAACTATTTGACCAAGCCTCTGGATGAAAAGGAGCTGACGGAGGCGCTGCATACAGTAACCGAACAGATTCTTAAAGAACACAAGGCATCCTCACGGCGTGACGCGCTCTCGGCTCTGATGCAGGAGGATACGGTATCCCGGCTCCTGATGCGGGAGAATTCGGAGGAGGAGCGGGAGAAGGGGCTGAATATGCTGGGGATCGGCTCTGCCTCGCGGCTATGCTGTGTCCTGATCCATGGAGCCGCGCCGGACAGCCTGCAAATGCGCAAGCAGGTCGCCGCCATGAGCGGCAAGGAGCCGCTGCGCAGCATTTCAGTCTATCCGTTCACCGCAGGCAGCGGGAAGCACGGGTATCTGCTGGTGTCACCGCAGGAAGGGCCGGCGCTCGACCGGACACTGCTTACCCGGTGGATGGAGGAGATGCGGCCGCTGTACACCACGCCGGTCTTTTTCGCGGCAAGTCTCCAGCATCAGGGCAAGGAGGCCTTGAATACGGCATACCGTGAGGCGCTGGCTGCTGAGCTGTGCAGGCACGATACCACGGGGGGCGAGGCCGCCGGCTTCTTCGAGAAGCAGGATAAGTCGCAGATGGCCATGCTTCCGGCAGAGCTGAGACGATCGCTGTTGCAATCCGTCACCGAAGGGAAGGCCCAGCATCTCACGGATCAGCTTGGCGAGGTGTTCAAGATTTTCTCGGCGGAGGTGGCGTCCAGCTCCTGGATCGACGCTTTTCTGGCCAATGTCAAAGCTGAGCTGCTACGTGAAATTACCGCTAGAGGGGGAGACTATGCGCAGTGGGTGCAGAAATGGTTCCCGTCACGGCATACGGCCAATTGTCTGCCGCTGCTTGAGCGTCAGATAGAGGAGGAGCTGTGTGATGCTGCAGAGTGGTTCGCAGCGGCTGCGGACGGCAGGGCGGAGGATCAGATTGTGGCCGCAGCGATCGAGTATGTCCGCGGGCATTATCAGGAGAAGCTGAAGCTGCAGGATATTGCGGGGCACCTGCATGTGAACTCGGCCTACCTGGGACAACGGTTCAAGAAATATTACGGCAGCTCCTTTAACGATTATCTCCATGAATTCCGCATTGAAGAGGCGAAGAAGCTGCTGCGCCGGACCGATATGGGTATTTCCGATATTTCAAGCAGAGTGGGCTATTCAGACGCCGATGTGTTCGCCGCCAAGTTCAAGGCGCTTAACGGAGTTACACCTTCCGTGTACAAGAGGAGTTAATTCATGAGGAAGGAGGGGGCGTGCATGAAGAATAACCGGAAGCCATCTGCCTTCATCAATGATATTCCGCTTAAATACAAGTTTTTGTTTATCTACTTACTGTGTGTGCTCGTCCCCATACTTAGCATCAATGCCCTCTTTTATGTGCAGATCAGCCGTAATGTGGAGGCACGGGAGAGGGAGAATCTGGAGATTTCGGTAGACCGGGTGGCCTATGACCTGATGCAGATCGTGAACGAATGCTTGGCGATCAGCAATACGGTGGCTGCGGACCGGCCTTACATGGAGATGATGGATTACGCCTACCCGGATAATGAGGCTTATTATGATGCCTATAATGATTCTCTGAAGGATAAGCTGCGGCAGTACAGCACGCTCCACTCCTATATTTCGTGGATGGGCATATACACCTCTAATCCGACCATCCAGAACGGCAACAGCTACTTCATTCTGTCGTACGCGGATAAGCAGAGTGAATGGTACCGCAAAATCTCAAGCAGCACAGGTAAGGTGCTGCTCACTTCTTATCAGGGAACCGACCCGCTGAATCCGCCGCAGCAGGAGGTGCTGGTCAGCCTGATCCGCAAGCTGGATAACTTCACGGGCCAGCCCTACACGAAATATCTGAGGATTGATCTGCGGCTGAACAATGTACAGGAGCTGTTCCAGAAGGAACGTGACTATCTGGATTTCAAGCTGCTGGACGAGAAGAACCGGGTTGTGCTGGACTCGAACCGTTCCTTCTCCTCGCTGGATGCGAGTGCCTTGCTGAATGTGGACACCAGTCTTGACCAGCCTTCCAAGCAGATTGTCCGGGCGCTTAGCAGTGCGGCCTATACCAAGGGCTGGCGGCTGGTCGGAACGCCGGAAGGGCGTAAGATCAGCCATGAGATGGACCGTGCGCTCAGGAACTCGCTGATTCTGGTTCTGCTGACGATCATCCTTCCCACTCTGCTCATGATCGTGATTATACGCTCCTACAATCTGCGGGTACGGCTGCTCTACAAGCATATGAAGCTGGTCAAATATGAACAATTCGAGAGCATTGATATGTATGAGGGGAAGGATGAGATCGGCGGTCTGATCCGCAGCTTCAATCTGATGACCGGCAAAATCCGCAATCTGATCAATGATGTCTACAAGCTGGAGATCCAGAAGAAGGATCTGGAGCTGGAACGGGTGCGGGCGGAGCTGAAATATCTGGAGAGTCAGGTAGACCCTCATTTCCTTTTTAATACGCTGAATGCGATCCTGGTCATCTGTAAGAAGTATAAATATGAGCAGGTTACCGATGTCATTAGGAATCTGGCCCTGATTATGCGCAGGCTGCTGAGCTGGAAGGATGATCTGATTACGGTGGAGGAGGAGGTATCCTTCATCGAGATGTATCTGCAGATTGAGAAGTTCCGCTTCCAGAACCGCTTCTCTTATGTGCTGGATATTGCGCCTGAGGTGCTGAACTGCCGCATTCCCAAGATGAGTATACAGGCTCTGGTGGAGAATTCCTGCAAGCATGGCCTGCAATCGGTCAAATGGGCAAGGGAAATTCACGTGTCCGCTTCACGGAATGAGACAGGTCTGCTGATTGTGGTGACTGATAATGGCAAAGGAATCGAGAAGGAGAAGCTGGAATGGATCAAGTCCCATCTGGAGACAGAAGAGGATACGGGACAGAATGTTGGCCTCCGCAATGTGTATAAACGCCTCATGCTGTACTATAACGGCAGAGCCGAATTCAGTATTGAGAGCACCGAATACGAACGTACGGTCATTACTATCCAGATTCCCGAGGATTTGAGTCTGGTTCCGATGGGGGAGGGAGCTCATGTATAAAGTAGTGCTCGCAGATGATGAGACCATTGCCTTAGAGGGGCTGCGGACGCTGACCGACTGGGAGGAACTGGGCTTCGAGGTATGCGGCGCCTGTGAGAACGGGGAGGAAGCACTGGCTGCCGTTATCCGCAGCTCGCCGGATCTTGTGATTACGGATATCCGCATGCCCGAGATTGACGGGCTTGAGCTGATCCGGCGCGTACGCAGCCTTGATATGGAGCAGCCGGTCTTCATTGTGCTCAGCGGCTACGGCGAATTTGAATATGCCAGAACAGCCATCCGTTACGGGGTGAGGCATTACCTGCTGAAGCCGGTTATGGATGCGGAATGGGATAAGGTGCTTACGGACATTACGGATGAGCTGGAGCTGCGCCTTAAGCAGACCATGCAGCAGAGTATGCTGTCCAGCCGTCTGCTGCCGCTTGCCATTGCGCGCATGCTTGAGGGACACTGGGCAGAGCCGGATGAGGAAGCTGCTGAGCAGATGGACCGCCTGGATGAGGCGGCCACTGGGTGGACGTATGTGCATGTGGAGGGCAATAGCAGCCGGATTACGGAGCTGTGCCGGGAGCTTGCCGGACCGGCCGGTGCGATGCTCATTGATCTGCCCGGGGATCAGGCCGGGCTGGTCGTGGAGAGCTCGGGGGCGGCGGCAGGGCTGGCGGAGCAGCTATACGCCGGGCTGACCCGCAGCGGAGTAAAGGGCTCGGTCAGCATCGGGCCAAGTGTGCGGTCCCTCCGCGAGCTGCCGGTCTCCTACCGCGAAGCGGCAGACGCTGCGGCCCGCCACTACTTCTATTCGGACGGGTGCGGTCCGGTGGATTCGGCCAGTGAAGCCGAGGGCCAGGTTAATTACACGCTGCCTTCCGCAGAGCTGATTGAGGAGATCATCAGCGCAGTGGAGCGGCTGCATGAGCATAAGGCAGCGGAGAAGCTGGGCGAATTGTTCCGCGGGTTCAAGGAGAATCGGACAGATCCGGGAGTCGTCCAGATGACGGGTATGGATATCATGCTGCGGAGCATGGAGCTGCTAAAGGAATTTGGAGGCGCGGACGATCAGTGGATCGGCACGCTTGATTTTTTCAGAACCGAGCCGAGGTCCCTGGAAGCTCTGCAGGTCACCCTGGAGACAGCGCTCTCCACCAGTATGAACTATATCCGCCAGCACAAGGAGCGTAACTCCGAGCACCCGCTGACCCGCGTGGAATGCTTCCTGCGGGATCATTATCCGGAGCATCTGACGGTGAAAGAGATTGCAGAGCATTTCTATATCAATCCGGTGTATCTGGGCCAGGCCTTCATCAAAAAGCACGGCATCAGCATTCTGGAGTACATTCATAATTTGCGGATCGAAGCAGCCAAGAAGCGGCTGATCGACACTCAGGACACGGTCAGAAGCATTGTGGAGAGCATCGGTTACGTACACTATCACCATTTCTTAAGAGAGTTCGAGAAACGGACGGCGCTGAAGCCCGTTCAGTTCCGGGCACAGGCCCAATCTGAACAAGGCTAGGGTATCCATTTATTTATTAGGGTCCAAGTCTTTACTATGGTGATGGTAAACGCATTCAAATACGTTATGATAGAGATAGCTGTCCAAAAATTGCTATTCAATGGAGGTTAGAAAAGATGAAGCAAGCCAGCAGCGAAATTCCTGCATTACATGAGATGTTCCGGGAGGCCTTCAAGATAGGGGCTGCCGTCAGTACCGGCATTATATCTGCTCAGGGTTCATTCATTGCCAAGCATTACAACAGCATTACAGCCGAGAATGAAATGAAGCCGGTAGAGGTTCAGCCGGAGGAAGGGAGCTATACCTTCGATGCTGCGGACCGTATCTTTGAATTCGCAGAGGCACATGGAATCGGCGTCCGGGGGCATACGCTTCTGTGGCATAACCAGACCGGAGACTGGATGTTCAAGGAAGCGGAAGGCGGAGCCTGCAGCAGAGAGCAGCTGCTTGCCCGCCTGCAGACCCACATTAACACGGTAGTGGGCCGTTACCGGGGACGGGCCTATGCCTGGGATGTAGTGAATGAAGCGATTGAGGATAAAACAGACCAGTATCTGCGGGATACGCGGTGGCTTGAGATCATCGGCGAGGATTATCTCCGTCAGGCCTTTGAAATGGCACATCAGGCAGATCCTGATGCGCTGTTGTTCTACAACGACTATAATGAGACCGATCCTGTCAAAAGCGGCAAAATCTACAAGCTCGTGCGCAGCCTGCTGGATCAGAATACGCCGATTCACGGGATCGGAATGCAGGGACATTGGAATATCTACGGCCCTTCCATTGAGGAAATCCGTAGTGCTCTTAAGCTCTACGCGTCGCTGGGGCTTAAGATCCATATTACGGAGCTGGACCTCTCCGTGTTCCGTCATGACGACAAGCGCACGGATTTGAAAGCGCCAACAGCTGAAATGCTGAAGCTTCAGGAGGAGCGTTATGCCGAGATCTTCGCCCTTTTGCTGGAATTCAGAGACTCCATTGACTCGGTGACCTTCTGGGGCGTGGCCGATGACTACACCTGGCTGGACGGCTTCCCCGTCCGGGGACGCAAGAACTGGCCGTTCCTGTTCGATGAGCAGAAGCAGCCGAAGGCTTCATTCGCCCGGCTGGCCGAGCTGGCGGCTTCGCAATCTTAATATTCGTCCCAAGCTGGACACCATATCATTTCTGGAGGGAATCCAATGACAACTCAATTGAAGCAGGCTGCCGGCAAGGTACAGCCAAATGGCAATCCGCTGGTGGCACACAGATACGGAGCCGATCCTTATGCCCTGGTATTCGGGGACAGAGTCTATCTGTACATGACCAATGATGCGCTGGAGTATGATGAGAACGGTGTGGTGAAGGAGAACTCCTACAGCAGCATTAATACGATTACCGTAATCTCGTCCGCTGACCTGGTGAACTGGACCGATCATGGTCCGATAGCTGTAGCCGGACCGGAGGGTGCAGCGAAATGGGCAACCCAGTCCTGGGCACCGGCAGCACTTCATACCGTAATTGACGGTAAGGACAAGTTCTTCCTCTACTTCGCCAATAATGCCAGCGGCATCGGCGTTCTGTCGAGTGACAGTCCGGTGGGTCCATGGGTGGACCCGATCGGGGAGGCACTGATTCTGCGCTCCACTCCTGGGGTAGAGGATGTGACCTGGCTGTTCGACCCGGCAGTGCTGTTGGACGACGACGGCAAGGGGTATATCTACTTCGGAGGCGGCGTTCCGGAAGGACAGTTCGCCGAGCCGGGCACAGCACGGGTAATGCCGCTGGGTGAGGACATGACCAGTGTGGCGGGTACAGCGGCAGTGATTCCGGCCCCGTTCATGTTCGAGGATGCCGGAATCCATAAGTGGAATGGAGTCTACTATTATACCTACTGCTCGAACTTTTATGACGGGGAACGGCCGGAAGGCAGCCCTCCTGCGGGAGAGATCGCGTATATGACGAGCAGCAGCCCAATGGGTCCATGGACTTATCAGGGGACGATCCTGAAGAATCCGGGACATTTCTTCGGCGTATCCGGGAATAACCATCATGCGGTCTTCCAGTTCCATGACAGCTGGTATATAGCTTATCACGCCCAGACCTTGTCCAAGGCCCAAGGGATTGCGAACGGCTACCGCTCCACCCATCTTAACCGCCTGACTCATCATGAGGACGGGTCCATTCCCGAGATTCATGCGGATTACGAAGGTGTGCAGCAGCTTGCAACGTTGAATCCGTATGAACGGATTTCGGCGGCAACGATGGGCTGGAGCGCAGGGGTGAAGACAGAATACCTGGCCAAGGGCGGAGTTCAGGCGGTCACGGATGTGGAGCAGGGCGGCTGGATCGGACTTTCCGGGGTAGACTTCGGCAGCGGAGCTGAGTCGTTCCAAGTCTCGGTCCTGAGCCTGGAAGCGGGCGGCGTGCTGGAGCTGCATTTGGATGAGCCAGCGGGTCCGGTTATCGGCAGACTGACGGTTCCGGCGGCGGACGGCTCGCAGGAATGGGTAGAATTGAAGACAGAGGTCCAGGGAGCAGAGGGAGTTCACAACCTCTATCTGGTGTTCACAGGAGAGAGCGATAAGAGCCTGTTCAAGCTGGCCGCTTGGCAGTTCACTGCACAAGAACACTAACTTAAAGGGGGCAGAACATTGAATACAGCCAGAATTACCAATCCAGTGATATGGGCAGATGTCCCGGATGTGGATGTCATCCGGGTCGGCCCTGTGTTCTATATGGTCAGCACCAGCATGCACTCCATGCCGGGCTGCCCGATTATGAAATCGGTGAATCTGAAGGACTGGGAGATTGTCAGTTACGTCTTTGATACCTTCGAGGACACTCCGGCCTTCAGGCTGGAGGACGGCGAAGGCATTTACGGCGGCGGTTCCTGGGCTGCCTCGCTGCGGTGCAAGAACGGAATCTACTACGTATGCTTCTCCTCCAATGACACGGACCGGTTCTATATCTACCAGACTACAGATATTGAGCATGGACCCTGGGAGCGTTCGGTTATTCCCGGACTCCATCATGACCCGGCTCTGCTGCTGGATGAAGATAACCGCAATTATGTAATCTATGGCAACGGGGACATCCGCATCAAGGAGTTGACGGAGGATCTGAGTGCGCTGAAGCCCGGCGGAGCCGATCAGCTGCTGCTGGAGGGCGAGCGGGAAGACATCGGTCTGCGGATTGAAGGCTGTCATGCGCATAAGCGGAACGGTTATTATTATCTGTTCTTCATCGAATGGCCGAGAACCGGCAATCAGCGCAGACGCCAGCTATGCTACCGTTCCCGTGAACTGCTCGGTCCTTACGAGTGGAAGGTTGTGCTGGATGACGATCTGGGGTATTTCAACAACGGGATCGCGCAAGGCGGCATTGTCGATACGCCGGATGGCGACTGGTACGCGGTGCTGTTCCAGGATCATGGGGCTGTCGGACGGATTCCCTGCGTTCTTCCCGTAAGCTGGGAGCAGGATTGGCCGGTAATCGGGGAGAATGGTGCAGCACCTAAAATGTTCCAGACGAAGCTTCCTGCGGGTGAGCCGAAGCCGCTGGTGATCAGCGATGAGTTCGATTATACCAGCGACCGGCTGGCGCTGAACTGGCAGTGGAACCATAATCCTGACAACGGTCTATGGTCGCTCACCGAGCGGCCGGGTTATCTGCGGCTGCGCGCCGGACGTACAGCAGACAGCATCCTGCGGGCGCGCAATACGCTGACCCAGCGGACGGAGGGTCCGGCGTGCAGCGCGGAGACCCTGCTGGATCTCTCAGGGATGCAGACCGGCGACAGGGCAGGGATGGTTGCCCTGCAGAACGGGTATGGGACGGTTGAGGCTGCCGCTTTGGAACAGGGCGGGTTCAACCTGAGTATGTGTGTCAACAGCGGTGACGGCTGCCCGCAGGAGGTGGAAAGTATTCCCTTCACCGGCAGCAGGCTATATCTCAGAATCGACTTCAATTTCGAGGACAGCGTGGACCAGGCCCATTTCTTCTATTCGGCAGATGGGGCGGCCTGGAAGCCTATTGGCGGGACTCTGCATATGAAATATACGCTGGATCATTTCATGGGCTACCGGATTGGCTTGTTCAATTATGCAACCGTCTCATCCGGCGGCTATGCCGATTTCGATTATTTCCGTTATCACAGAGAGGATTAAGCCCGGGTCTGGAAATGGGAAGCATATTCGCTGGGTGTCATCGATGTATGCTGTTTGAATATTCTTCCGAAATACGTCAGGCCCGTGAATCCGACCCGGAAGGCCACCTCCTGAATCGAATGCCGGCGAAGCTGGAGCAGGCGGCTGGCCTCATGCACCCGCAGCATGTTCACATATTCGATTAAGGTCTTGCCGGTATTCTTTTTGAACAGATGACAAAAGTAGTTGGGGGTCACACAGCAGATCCGTGCGGCCTCCTCCACAGTCAGCGGTTCATGGAAATGGTTGCTAAGGTGAATCAGCAGGGGCTGGATGCCCGTCTCCTGCCGGTCTCTTTTGGAAGGCGGTGCTGTGAACTCTGCCAGGGGATAAGCTAGACCCAGGGAAGAGAACAGGCCGCCTTTGATACATAATTCATACCCGGGGCTCTTGCTCTGGTAGCTGTAAATAATCTGTTCAATGCATCCTCTGATCTGGCGGGTAACCGGCTGGTCCGCCCCATAGAAGGCGGGCAGCCGGATCTCACCGGAGAGGAGCGGCCGGATATGCTGAAGCTCAGTCAGGTCCCGTATACCGTTCAGCAGCGCTTCGTTGTAGACAACCGCATACAGCTCACTGCCATCCTCTGTCGGGTAGGCCGCATGAATCTGCGGACGGCTGACGAAGGCGAGTTCACCCTGCACCAGCTCTCTGGAGTGGGGGCCGACCTGGACGCGGAAGCGGCCCTTGGTCACGAGAATCCATTCGAGATGGTCATGCCAGTGAGGCGGAATAATACTGCGGTCCGGAAAGCAGATATGAAATACATTGATGGGAAACAGGCCCTCGGGAATTTCCGTGTGCTCTTTTTTCCATGGATACGGCTTGTCCTCGAACGCTCCACTCATCTTATTCCCTCCACACAATCGTAATATCGTATGATAGATGCGTACTTTTATGTATAGTATAGCGGCTTTGCACTCTTTATAATGTGGTTGCAACCTTATTATAGAACTGTTGGAGGGATCGCGCTATGTTTCGTGAAGAGAATGGCAGACTAATCAGAGAATATGACCATGAGAGAGTCTGGATAGAGCCTTGGGGAGAGCATTCGCTGCGTATCCGGGCTTCGTATGCGGAGATTACCGATGAGCAGTGGGCACTCCTGCCTGCTGTGCAGACGCTGAGTCATATATCGATTACCCAAGAGCGCGCGAGCATTGTGAACGGGAATATCCGGGCGGAAATAACAGATAAGGGACAGATCTTCTTCTATAACCAGCATGGCAAGCTGCTTCTTAACGAGACGGAGGATACCTATCAGTTGAAATACGGGGGCAGAGAGCTAAGCGCCATCCCCGGCAGCAGTGACTTCTCCGTGAAGCTCCGGCTGGAGGCGGACCCGCTAGAGAAGCTGTATGGCATGGGGCAGTATCAGCACTCCTTCCTGAACCTGAAGGGCTGCTCGCTGGAGCTGACCCACCGCAACAGCCAGATTAGCATTCCGTTCGTGCTGTCCAGCGCCGGTTACGGGTTCCTGTGGCATAATCCGGCGATCGGACAGGCGCATTTCAGCCTGAATGTGACCGAATGGACAGCCCCGTCTACCAAGCAGCTGGATTATTGGATCACCGCCGGTGACTCGCCTGCCGAGATCGAGGAGGCATATGCCAAGGCTACGGGAACCGTGCCGATGATGCCGGAGTATGGCATGGGGTTCTGGCAATGCAAGCTCCGCTACCGTACGCAGGAGGAACTGCTGGAGGTAGCGAGGGAGCATAAACGGCGGGGTCTGCCGATCGACGTCATCGTCATTGATTTCTTCCACTGGACGAATCAGGGGGACTGGCGGTTTGACCCGGAATATTGGCCCGATCCTGAGGCGATGGTGCAGGAGCTGCAGGAGCTGGGCATTGAGCTAATGGTCTCGGTCTGGCCGACGGTCCAGACGGAGAGCGAGAATTATAAGGAGATGCTGGAAAAAGGGTACCTGTTGCGCTCGGACCGCGGGGTGCGGACGCAATTCCAGTTTCTCGGCCAGAATGCGATCTTCGATGCAACGAATCCGGAGGCCCGCAAGTTCCTGTGGGGACTGATTAAGCAGAATTATTATGATAAAGGGATCAAGGTCTTCTGGCTCGATGAGGCGGAGCCGGAGCTGACGGTCTACGACCATGATATCTACCGTTATCATATCGGCTCCAGTAAGCAGATCGGCAATATCTATCCGATGAAATACAGCCAGACCTTCTATGACGGCATGGCGGCTGAAGGCCAGGAGAATATCATCAATCTGGTCCGTACTGCCTGGGCGGGCAGTCAGCGCTACGGGGCGCTCGTATGGTCCGGAGATATTCACTCCAGCTTCAAGGTGCTCAGCATTCAGGTGCGGGCCGGACTGAATATGGCCGTGGCCGGGATTCCATGGTGGACCACCGACATCGGCGGCTTCCACGGGGGCAATCCGGCAGATGCCTCCTTCCGGGAGCTGATGGTCCGCTGGTTCCAGTACGGCGCATTCTCTCCGGTATTCAGGCTGCACGGGGACCGTTCACCTTTTGTTCAGCCCACCGGAACACGGGGCGGGGGCGTATGCGGAAGCGGCTCGGATAATGAAGTGTGGAGCTACGGGGATGAGGCGTATGTCATTTTCAAGGAGTTCATGCAGATGCGGGAGCGGCTGAAGCCGTATATCCGCGGGCTGATGCAGGCGGCACATGAGAAGGGCACACCGCCTATGCGTCCATTGTTCTATGATTTCCCTCAGGACCCGGCGGCCTGGGATATCGAGGACCAGTATATGTTCGGTCCCGATCTGCTGGTCGCCCCGGTGCTGGGCGAGGGTGAACGGGCGCGTAAGGTGTACCTGCCGTCCGGCTCAGAGTGGACTCATGTCTATACCGGCACTGCCTATGCTGGCGGACAGGCTATTATGGTCGATGCGCCGCTTACGCAGATTCCGCTATTTGTGCGGGACGGTGCCGTGCTGCCGCTGCTTGGCGGGGCGGAGGAGTAAGGCAGAAAATAGTTAAATAGAGCAGCGATTCTCCTGATAGTGGAGGGTCGCTGCTCTGTTATGTGGGCCGAATGTAAGCGAAAAACCGAACACATTGAGCTGGTCTGAAGGTGCATAGCGCGAAGTAGAGTGCCATAACGGCTAAAGAAGTCCTATACAGCCTTGGCAAGGGTTTTGCCATGCCTTTAACTAGAATTAGTTGGAAATCCTCCACTTATAAAGGAACGTATGAGCGCTAGCCAGAGAGCAGATGGAAAAACAGCACTTAATCTGAAGCGGAACATTCAAAGTGGAGGGAATCCTTGAATTTAAATGACGTTTATCCAACTATTTCCTTCAGATGCTGCGAATGATCACAATTAAGATACTTTTTTCCAACTATATAGATTGAACTAAAAACTTAAGTTAAGGGAAAAGTGGCGGAGGGGAATTTTGGAACTGGAGGAGCGGTAGCGACCGCCTTTGTATTTGGATTTCTACCGCTAAGAGCGGTTCTAATCAGGAAATTCAAATACAACAGCGGCCGGAAGTCCAAAACTTCTCTGGAGTCACGGCAATCCCAAAACATAAAAACCATTAGTTCAATTTATATAATTATTAATGTTGCTTGGAAGCCAACCGCTCCCGGTAGGCGCGGGGGGAGAAGCCGGTCAGTTGGCGGAACTGGCGGCAGAAATGCTCGACATTGGCGTAGCCGCAGAGGGCGGCGATCTCGGCGATTTTATGCTGGCCGAAGCCCAGCTTCTCCTTGGCCAGCCGAATCCGGCATTGGATGACATCCTCCATGCAGGAGATGCCGAAGGCGGATTTGTAGATGGTCTGGAGGTAGCCGGTGCTGATGTGCAGATACCCGGCCATCGAGGATACAGTCCAAGGGTGGCCCGGATTGCTGTACAGCGTCTTGCGCAGCTCCAGCAGATTATAATACTGCGGCGTCAGCTTGTCCTGGGACGCTTCGGACAGCTTGTTGAACAAGAGGCGGAACAGGTAGTCAATGGACAACTCCCGGTAATCGTTCTGGAACGAGTTCTCCAGCGACAGCAGCTGGAACAGCTGATGGCAATACCCGGGGTCGGGCAGGGAGAACGGGCTGCCCAGCGGCAGGACGCTTTCGGTGATATACGATTCATCCGCATCGAAACGGACCCAGTCGTTGACATACCTCCGGGAGCAGGCGCGGTAATAGATGTTGTGCCCTGGAGGATACAGAGCGACAGAGTGAGCGGGAAATTCCTTCAATTCACCGTCCACTTCGAACACCGCTGGAGTCTGGGTCAGGACAAGAAGCCAGGCGTCCAGTCCTTCGGGGATACTGTAGACGAAATTGGCCGGATGTGCGGCATCGTATTCCACGTAATGAATTGTGGGCATGGGCTTCTCCTTTCTGCGGATAGATCAATTAATGGTCAGTAAATATCATTGTTAGAATTTCGGTGAATCTCTATAATTTGTAGTGGATATAAGAGTGAATTCTAAGGTTAACCGAACAGTGCGTGATTATTGTTATTAGTAATTATCAATATGAAGGAAGGTTATGAATCCATGATACCACAACAAAACGAGGATCGGAAAGATATCCTTTGCTATACAAGACTGCCGCAGGAGGATATCGTGTATGCATCGAAGCTGGCTTACAGTATGCACCTGGCTTACAAGACGGAGAGGGGCCAGTATCAGGCATTGAATCATAACTCAGGTGTCCTGTTCGCCAAGGCGACGGAGAATGAGGATGGGACGCTCCGGGCCAAAAGCCTGAAGCAGCCGTATCTCTTTTACTTGGCAGACGGGAATTTCGGCGTCCTTGCCGTGCGCACCGAGGCTGACGGGGAAGCAGATGAACAAAGCAAGGGCAAGGTATTGCTGTTCTCCTCTCCCGATCTGCTGCAATACAGTGAGATTGGACTGCTGGAGCTTAAGGCGGATACTCATGTAAGCGATGTCTCCTGCACCTACGACCAGAAGCGGAACGGTTACCTGATCCAATGGATAGACGGGCAGGGTCAGGGCTATGAGAATTTCACTGCCGACATCATGAGCCTTACGAATGTCTCAGCACCGGTGGAGACGGAGCCGTTCACGCTGGAAGCGGTACAGACTGATATCGAGGGAATCCAGCCGCGTAATAGGATCGCTGTCTCCCCCGAGATAGCCCGCAGACTCTTCTGTAAGCTTACGGTACCAGAGAACATTGCTGTCGTAGTACCGGACCGTGTAAATGCGGCATCGGTGGAGGATGTGAAGGCGGTTCGGGCAACGGCCCTATATAGTGATGGAACGCAGGCTGCCAAAAAAGTCCATTGGAACACGGATGCCATCAACTGGGACAAGGCCGGAACCTACAGCATCTCCGGTGAGATCCATCAGGATCATTTTCCATTCCCGATTGCACTTAACCGTGCGGACCCTTGCATTGCAGAGTGGAGGGGGAAATATTATTTCATTGCGACTAATGATGCGGATAAGGAACATACGTTGTATATGAGGGAAGCCGATACGATTCCTGGGCTGGTGACAGCCGAGGAAGCCCTGATCCTCGATTCCTCCACGTACGAAGAGATTGGCGGCCTGCTGTGGGCACCGGAACTCCATATCATTGAAGACGAGCTGTATATTTTCCATGCCGCAACGCCAGGGGAATTCTTCCACGAAGAGTCGCATGTGATGAAGCTGAGCCCCGGCGGGAATCCCATGAATGCTGCGGACTGGTCCAGGCCCCGCCGGGTAGTGAAGAAGGACGGCAGCTATCTGTGCGAAGCAGGCAAAACAATCTCGCTGGATATGACCGTCATCCGCTGGAATGGTAAGCTCTATGCGGCATGGTCGGAGCGCCAATTCCTCCCTGTGGATCTTGGAGCCTGGGTCTATATCGCCACGATTGACCCGCAGGAGCCGTGGAGGCTGACGAGTGATCCGGTGCTGTTGACCCGGCCAGATTACGGCTGGGCCAATAACCATACGTTCGTGGATGAAGGTCCGTTTGCTCTGTATACCGATGATAAGCTGTACGTGACTTTTGCCAGTGCAGCGGTGGATGCTACTTATGTGGTCGGTCTGCTGACCGCAGACAAGGGGGCAGATTTGCTGGATATCAAGAGCTGGACCAAGGGCAATTATCCGCTGCTGACCTCCAGAAGCGTGCCGGGAGAATACGGGCCGGGTCATAATTCCTATGTGACGGACGAGGACGGGGTCATCTGGAACGCCTACCACGCCAGACCGGGAATCGAGGGACCGCGCAGCTCCGGCCTGCGCCGTGTGCATTTTGACATTGATGGTGCTCCAGTTCTGGATCTTACCGAGGAGAAGGACCTGAATCCGGGCCTGAAGCAGGTATCCATGGAAGTCATCGTAGGCTAGACTACGGGCCCGCCTAACTCTATAATATTCCTTATCATCGGGGAATCCTTGACCGTTTACTTAGGCCGGGGATTCCCTTTGTTTCACGATCTTACCGGAGGAGTGGATGCTGAAGTGTACGGGATCATTATTGTCGATGATGAGCTGTTTGTCCGCAAGGGCCTGATCGGAATGATTGACTGGGAGGGCAGTGGATTCCGGATAGTGGATGAGGCGGACAACGGGGAAGATGCGCTGGAGCTGATCCGGGTCAAGCGGCCGCAGCTCGTAATCACCGATATCCGCATGCCGGTCCTGGATGGCATCGGGCTGATTGAGGCGGTGACCGCAGAGCAGCTTGGAACGGAATTTATCATTATCAGCGGATATAACGATTTCCGGTATGCCCAGCAGGCGGTCCGGTATGGCGTGCTGGACTATGTGCTGAAGCCGATTAATGAGCACGAAATTGTGAAAGCGCTTCATAAGTTCCGCGATTTATTCACTGCGCGCAAGCAGCTCCAGGACCGGCTGAGCATTCATGAGGGAGTGAAGCGGGTGGAGGCGCTGATCCGGGGGGAAGCGGCGGATGAAGTGCTTGACGCCTGGGAGCAGCAGTGGATAGAGGCGGGGTCCCGCCAGTTCACCTATGTGCTGCTGGAGGTGAACAATGTGTTCCCCTGGAGCGGGCAGTCCATGCCCGGGAAGGCGGAGCTGAAGGAGGCGATCCGGCAGGCGGTGCAGCAGTTCACAGCAGAGACGCCTATTATCTATGAGCACCGGAGGTTCTTCGGCTTCATTGTGCCGGAACATTATCTGGCGAACCATGAAGGGGAGCTGCGCAGCTTCCTGGAGGATTGTCTGAGCAAGCTCTATCAGCGTTATCCCTTGCAGGTTCAAGCGTATGCGGGCAGGCCGGTGAGCACGCTTCAGGAGCTGAAGCATTCGTATACCTCGGCCAAGCAGACTGTGGAGTACAAATATGTCCGGCCTGCCCAGCCGATTCTGCTGTCCTCTGATATTGCCGGTCTGTCCCTGAACTACATCCATGCCAGTAGTAGGGTGTTTCAGGCGCTGATTGAAGCGATTGAGGAGGGTAAGCACACGGAGATCATGGGCGGGATCGGTAAGCTGTTCGCAGAATTTCAGGAGAAGCTGGTCTCCCGGGAAGCGATGAAGGCCGTAGCCATTCAATGCGTCCATAGTGTGCTGCATACTATACGAAGCATGGAGGGGGATGAGAAGCAGCTGGCGAGCCTTGTCCCGATGATGAACTGGCCGGATCATAACATCACTCTTGCGGAGCTGAGGTCCTTGTTCGAAGCCTTTGCGCTGGAAGCGGCGGAGCGGATTCAAGAGCTGTACCAGAGCTACGGCAGCAGCGGGCTGTACCGGATCAAGTGCTATGTGGACCGGAACTTCCATGAGAACCTGAACCTCAAGCAGATCGCAGGCCAGTTCTTTATGAACTCAGCCTATCTTGGCCAGGTGTTCAAGAAGAATTACGGCATGTACTTCAATGACTATCTGCTCCAGCTGCGTATCACCGAGGCCAAGAAGCTGCTGCGGCAGACCGATCTGCGGATCTATGAAATCGCCGAGCAGGTCGGATTCAAGAATGCCGATTATTTCGTAACCCAGTTCGAGAAGCTGGAGCAGAGAACGCCTACAGAATATAGAAACCGGACGGGCAACCGTTAATGCCAGGAGGAGGCGCTGCATGAAGCTGCTGAATAATATCCGGCTCAGGAATAAAATGTTCCTCGTCTATTTCCTCGGGGTCATCGCTCCGATTATTCTCACGAATGTGATCTTCTACAACACGATTACCGGAAATGTGAAGGCGCAGCGGATCAAGGACATCGATCTGGCGGTGGAACAGATTAAGAATGAGTTCCGGCTGATGGTGGATCAGGCCGTGGGCTTGTCCTCTTTTTTCTATGCGGATTACAAGACCAATGAGGTGCTGGACCGTAACTTCACACAGACCGAAGACTATGTCGAGGCTTACGACCTCTATCTCAGGTCCACCCTGAACAACTATTCCCCGTTCTCTTCCTCGCTGCAAAACAAGACCATCTATGTGGATAACCCCACGCTGCTGAATTCTGGGAATATCGGGATTCTGTCCGCGGAGGTCCGGGAGAGTGTCTGGTATAAAGAGTGGATGCAGGAGGCCTCTTCCCAGCCGATGTTCGTCCGCACCCAGGATGCAGGCGGCCGGTTCCAGTCGTTCTCGCTGCTGCGGCGGATGGATTATTTCGCGGACCGGATGGTCAAGGAGAAGCTGGTGAAGATTGATTTTAAGACGATTGATCTGATGGAGGTCTTCGCCAATCTGAACGTGCAGGGGGATGTGTATCTGCTGGGGCCGGAGGGCCGGATTGAATATACGACGAACCGGGCCATAGACTGGCAGGGGAAGGACCGGCAGCTGTATGCCTCCCTGAAGCAGGAGCAACTCATTGATTTCGAGAAGGAATACGGCAGTATCAGCTATCTGTCCGGCTGGCGGATTGTCGGCACAGTGAATGAGAAGGAGATCATCAAGGAGGTGCTGAAATCCCGTTATTTCATCCTCTGGTCGGCCTGCCTGATGATGATTGTCCCCACCGTTATTATTCTGATCATTACCCGTTCGATCAACCTCCGGATTATTGAGATCCTGAAGCATATGAAAAAGGTGAAGACGCAGCAGTTCCAGATGATCATGCACGGGGAATCGCGCGATGAGATCGGCCAGCTGACCCTGGAGTTCAACAGTATGATTATGCAGATTAAGGCTCTGATTAACGATGTGTATCTTACAGAGATTCAGAAGAAGTCGCTGGAGCTGGAGCGGCGGAAGGCGCAGCTGAATGCTCTGCAGAGCCAGATTAACCCGCACTTCCTGTTCAATGCGTTGGAGACGATTCGGATGCGGAGCCTGCTGAAGCAGGAGAACGAGACGGCCAAAATCATCCAGAGCATGGCGATGATCCTGCGCAGCTCGCTGACCTGGAATAAGGAGTGGGTGAGCGTGGAGGAGGAGCTGGGCTTCATTCTTTGTTTTCTGGATATCCAGAAATACCGGTTCGAGGATAAGCTGAGCTATCATATCGATGTGCAGCCTGAGGCCTACGCCTGCGTTGTCCCCAAAATGGTGTTCCTGCCCTTCGTGGAGAACGCCAGTATTCATGGCATCGAGCCGCTCAAAAAAGGCGGAAGCATTAAGATCCGCATCAGCGTGGAGGGGGATGAGATGGTCTTCCAAGTGGCGGACAACGGGATTGGCATGAGCAGTGAGCAGGTTGACACTCTGTACGGATACCTCGACATGGAAGGGATTATCGGCGAGCGTATTGGAATACAGAATGTTATCTACAGAGTAACGATGCTGTATGGCAGGCGCGCAATCTTCCAGGTGGACAGCAGACCGGGTGAAGGGACACGGATTGAGCTTAGAATTCCAGTTAATCCATAGTTTTCAAAGGAGAAGCCATAATTTCACGGGTAACGGAGGAATGAAAACGCTTTTATACTAAAGAAGCACTAAACCATGAATATACAAGGGGGAGTACAGGCAATGGGTAAAAGCAAGAGAATATGGCTTCTCGCTCTGACGGCAGTCGTCTCATTATCCGTGGTGACGGCTTGCTCGGGGCCTAATAATGCCAAGAAGAATACGGGGACGACGGAGCCGACAAGCGCTGCCGCCACCACAGAGACCGAACCCAAGCAGGATAAGGTAACGTTCAAAATCTTCAACGGGGTGGCCGGCTCGAAGGACGGAAATACCAATGAGACGACCATCGGCAAGCTGCTGGAGGATCAGACCGGTGTCAATTTCAAGCTGGAATTCGTGGTGGGTGACCTCAATACCAAGATCGGAACCATGATTGCGGCCAACGATTACCCGGATGTGCTGATTCCCGATGCCGCTATAGAGGAAGTGCTGAATGCCGGTGCATTCATCCCGCTCGATGAGCTGATTGAGAAGTACGGTCCGAACATCCAGCGTGTGTATGGCAAGTCTCTGAATCAGATGCGCTCCAAGGACGGTAAAATCTATTTCCTGCCGATTGCCGCCCAGGTGAACGATTTCATTCCTGAGCCGGAAGCCGGTGCGGGGTTCTGGGTTCAGCGCCGCGTGCTGGAGGAAGCGGGTTATCCGAAGATCAAGACGCTGGATCAATATATAGAGCTGATTAAGAATTACCGCGACAAGCACAAGGATGAGAATCTGACGGGCATGGTCTCCCTTACACATGACTGGAGATTCTTCGCCACCTCCAACCCGCCGATGCATCTGATGGGCTATCCGAATGACGGTAACGTTACAGTGGATACGAACACCTGGGAAGCCAAGACCTATGCCGGTGCCGAGTCCACCAAAAAGTGGCTGAAGGCGCTGAATGACCTCAATGCTGCCGGTCTGTTCGATAAAGCCTCCTTCGTCGATAACTATGACCAGTATATCGCCAAATTAACCTCCCACAAGGTGCTCGGCTTCTTCGACTACCGCTGGCAGGTGGATAATGCGCTGAATGTGCTGAAGGACGCCGCCCGTAAAGATCCTTCCCTGGATGGCTTCAAGTACTTCCCGCTGCCGGTAACCTTCGAGGAAGGCACGCCGGATGCTTATCTTGATCCGCCTGGGGGCCTGGTAACAAACCGCGGAATCGGGATTACCGTCAGTGCCAAAGACCCGGTCCGCATCATCCAGTTCTTCGACAACATGCTGACCGAAGAGAACCAGACCCTGATGTCCTGGGGCATCAAAGGCGAGACGTATGAAGTGAATGAGAAGGGCCGCTACTACCGTACGCAGGAGCAGATCGACAAGATTGACGAGCCGTTCAGAGAGAGCTTCGGCTTCAAGTACTTCAGCTGGAACTGGCCGATGTACAACACCACCTCTACCCTGGCTGACGGGAATGCCAAGAATGTTGCCAGCCAGCCGGAGGTCTTCCAGATGACGCTGACCGACAAGGATAAGGCGATCTTAGAGAAATACGGCGTACAGACCTACAGCCAGCTGTTCGCTGAACCGGTTCCGCGTCCATACTTCCCGGCGTGGGGCTTCGCGAAGGAGCAGAATTCCCCGGAACAGCTCTGGGAAGCCAGCAAGGATGAAATGACGAAGAAATATTTCCCTAAGCTGGTGCTGACGACTCCCGATAAGTTCGAAGCAGTCTGGGAGGAATACATGAAGGAATTCGGCAAGCTCGATACTGCGGGTTATGAGAAATGGACCACTGAGCAAGTCAAAGCGAAGGTCGAACTGGCGAACCAATAGCCGCCGGAATCGGCGGGAAAGACCAGGGCTGTACCGAGATGCTGGTCTTTCCTGCTTGCCGCTTAGACACCCCGGTGCGCTGAAGGAGAGAGATACGGATGGATAAAAATACGGTACCCGCGTTATTCCGGCCAGCGGCGGATAAAGAGCCGGGCCGGATGAGGCAGTTTTTCAAAAAGCTGGGCCAGCAGCGGGCATTGGCAGTGATGTCAGTCCCTTTTCTAATCTGGCTGTTTGTATTCAAATACTTGCCGCTGTGGGGCTGGAGCATTGCCTTCCAGGATTATAAGCCGGCCAGGAAGTTCATGGAGCAGACCTGGATTGGCTTCGAGCATTTCAAATTTCTGTTCGGGGATGACCGCTTCCTCCGGGTGCTCCGCAATACGCTGGCGATGAGCTCGATCAACCTGTTCTTCGGCTTCGTCACCGCGATCACCCTGGCCTTGCTGCTTAATGAAATACGCAATATTGCCTTCAAGCGTGTAGTGCAGACTGTCAGTTATTTGCCGCATTTTATCTCTTGGGTCGTGGCGGCGAGCATCATTCAGACGACGCTGTCCCCGGATGGTACGATTAACCAGCTGCTGGTGGGTCTGGGCTTCCTTGACCGCGGCAATGAAATTCTGTTCCTGGGAATCCCGGAATACTTCTGGACCATCTTCGGAGCCAGCTCCGTCTGGAAGGATATCGGCTGGAACACCATCGTCTACCTGGCCGCTATGACCACAATTGATCCCACGCAGTATGAAGCAGCGGAGATTGACGGCGCGAACCGGTTCAAGAAAATGATCTATGTCACGCTTCCGGGCATCAAGTCTGTTGTGATTGTCCTGCTCATTATGAATATCGGCTATCTGCTGGAATCGGGATTCGAGCCGCAGTACCTGCTGGGCAACGGCATGAATGTGGATTATTCCGAGAACATTGATATATTCGTACTGAAATACGGAATTGCCCAGAGTAATTTCTCCCTGTCCATCGCAGCGGGAATGTTCAAGACGGTCGTCAGCTTCATCCTGTTGTTCATGGCGAATAATGCCGCGAAGCGCATGGGCGAAGCCAGGCTGTATTAATAAAGGAGGCGCAGGCATGGAGACCGCAGCTGTCCATAAGAAAAAACGCAAGCCCCCCATAAGCTCTTCCACCGGCGACCGCTTGTTTGTCATTTGCAACTACTGCTTCATGATCGCACTAATGATTGTTACCCTGTATCCGTTCGTGAATGTTCTTGCCGTATCGCTTAACAATGCGCAAGATTCCATTAAAGGCGGGATCTACCTTCTTCCCAGAGAATGGACGCTGGCGAATTACAATTATATTCTGAGAGAGGCCACAATTTTTCATGCGACCTTCATCTCGGTGCTGCGCACCGTAATCGGAACGGTAGTCACTGTCTTCTGCTCGGCCATGCTGGCCTACACGCTTAGCAGACAGGATTATGTGCTGCGCAAATTCATCACTGTAGCTTTTATCATGACGATGTACTTCAACGGCGGCCTGATTCCCAATTACCTGCTGATACGGGATATGGGACTGGTTGGCAGCTTCTGGGTCTACATTCTTCCGGGAATCATCGGGGTGTTCAACCTGATTATTATCCGTTCCTTCATTGAAAATCTGCCGGAGAGCATCATCGAATCGGCTAAGATTGACGGCGCGGGCGATTACCGGACCTTCTTCAGCATCATCCTGCCGCTTACGGTACCCGTGCTGGCTACGGTGGCGCTGTTCTCGGGGGTGTTCCAGTGGAACTCGTGGTTCGATGTCTTCCTCTATAACTCGTCTGATGCAAGTCTCAGTACCCTGCAATATGAGCTGCAGAAGATTCTGCAGAACTCCAATACCACCACCGGCACCTCGTCGCTGGACGGGATGATCCAGGGGGCAACGGGAGGCCAGCAGAATGCGGTCACTCCGATGTCCGTGCGGGCAACGATGACGATAGTAGCGTCCGTGCCGATTATTATGGTGTATCCGTTCCTGCAGAAGTATTTTGTCAAAGGCATGATGGTCGGCGGGGTCAAAGGTTAGGTTGTCTAATTGTATACAAGAGTTCTTCCTTACGGGGAATTATCTTAGAAGGATCGTATGCCGGATGTACAAGGCCTGCGGTCTTTTCTATGAGGATTGTATACATGGTTATAGCAAAATAAAGTATTTTCATTTAAAATGTCCATATGACATACAAGAAAGAGGAGGATGCTCATATGGAATATCATGTTGCATTGCGAGGGAGCGATCAGGCTCCCGGTACAGCGCAGTGGCCCTTTCGCTCCATCTCCCGCGCTGCGGCGCTGGCGGAGCCTGGAGATACGGTTACCGTTCAGGCGGGTACATACAGGGAATGGGTGAGCCCGGCTAACGGAGGAACAGAGGAACAGCGGATTGTCTATCAGGCTGCCGGGGATGGGGAGGTCATCATCACAGGTGCTGAGCCCGTGGCGGACTGGCAGGATGAAGGGGATGGTGTCTGGAGTACAGAGGTGCCGAACAGCCTGTTTGCTGTGCGCAATCCTTTTGCGGAGAAATTATACGGCGACTGGCTGTTCGAAGGGGCGTTTGAACCGCATCTGGGGGAGGTCTACCTGGACGGCAAATCGTTGTATGAATGTGACAGCGTTACCAAGCTGCGCGATCCTCAGGTATGGCCGCAGGCCAAGTACCCGGCGGACTCTCTGCTCCAGTGGTATGCAGAAGTAGGCTCGGCTTCCACCAGGATCTGGGCGACCTTTGGGGGCAAGGACCCCCGCAGCGAGAATGTAGAGATCAGTGTTCGTCCTTATTGCTTCTGGCCGGAGCAGACGGGACGGGGCTACATTACGGTCAGAGGCTTCACTCTCCGGCAGGCCTCTCCGCAGTGGGCTCCGCCAACGGCGTTGCAGGAAGGGCTGATCGGACCTCACTGGAGCAAGGGCTGGATCATTGAGGACAACCACATCTGCGAGTCCAAATGCACAGGGGTGAGCCTGGGCAAAGAAATCTCAACCGGGCATAACGAGTGGTCAAATGGCCGGATGAAGGGCGGGACGCAGCGGGAGCAGGAGGTTATTTTCCGCGCACTCCGCCAGGATTGGCATAAGGATAACATCGGAAGCCATATCGTCCGCAATAATGTGATTCATGATTGTGAGCAGGCGGGGGTCGTCGGCCATTTGGGCGGGGCCTTCAGCCAGATTGTCCAGAACCGCATTTATAATATTCATCATAAACGGATTTTCCACGGGGCAGAGGTAGGCGGAATCAAGCTCCATGCTTCACTGGATACCCAGATTTGCGAAAATGTCATCTACAGCTCCTACCGGGCGTTATGGCTGGACTGGCAGGCACAGGGCACCCGGATCAGCCGGAATGTGTTCTACGACAACCTGTCCGAGGATTTCTTCATGGAGGTGTGCCACGGTCCTTATATGGTGGATCACAACCTATTCCTGTCGCCGATGAACTTCCGCAATATGGCCCAGGGCGGCGCGTTCGTCCATAACCTGTTCGCCGGAAGATTCGTGGTGCGCCCCGAGCTTACCCGATATACACCGTACCATATGCCGCATGAGACAGCGGTTGCGGGCTACAGCAATATCGCGGGCGGGGATGACCGCTATTATAACAATATCTTCCTGCGTGATGAGGATACGGGCAATGAGGTAGTGCCGATGACCTTCTTCGAGCATCTGCCGCTTACCCCGAGAGAGCAGCTTAATGATAACGGTGAACGGGTGATGGACGGTATCCCGGATAATTCCCGCTGTTATCTGCATCCAGTTGGACTGGGCGGCTATGACGAGCATCCGAATGCGCTGCATAAGCAGTGGTGGGAATTGACCAAGGAAGAGATCAAGGCGATGATCGATTCCGGCAAGCCGTTCCATCCTGAACAGATGGCCCTTCCTGTAGCCATTCAAGGTAATCTTTATCTGAAAGATGCGGTGCCGGGTGCGCATGAGCCGAACGCGAAGGTCTATGCTGACAAAGGCATTGAGATTGAGGTTGATCCGGCTTCCGGCAAGGTGCAGGTGCATATTGTGAACCCTGAGCTGCTGCGTGCTGCCGCGCCGACCGTGGTCACCACGAATCTGCTGGGCCGAAGCTATCACGCCGAGATGCGTTACGAGGAGCCGGACGGCTCGGCGTACCGGTTCGACCGCGACTTCTTCGGTAAGCAGCGCCCGGACTCGAATGTGACGCCTGGACCGTTTGAATTATCCGATAATGCTGCAGTGAAAATAGTGCTGTAGAAGGTTATGGTTGAGAGCCTGTCCCTGGGGACAGGCTCTTGTGTTTTTTAAAGACATTTATGAGTTGCGGCTATCTGTGCGTAAATGCCCTCCCAATGAGGCGCGTGCCGAATGTAGGCGAAAAACCGACCACATTGTGCTCGGCGGGGATGCGTGGGAGGAATATGGTCGAAAAACCGACCACATTGGGCACGGCGTGGTTGCGTGGGCGGAATATGGTCGAAAAACTGACCACATTGGGCACTGCGGGGGTGCGTGGGCCAAATGTGGTCGGAAAACCGAACACAATAGACGCGTCGAGGATGCGCGGGCCACAAGGAAGGCTAATTACGAGGTATCAGCATCCTTCACCCGCAGGGTGAATTTGTTCTATACAGAGCAATGCAATAAATGATCCTAACAGATCTGTGCCTATAAAGGAAAAGTGGCCCTACGTATAATAGAAGAAGCGTGAATGATTAGAGTCGAAAGAATGGAGATGAGGAGATGAAGGCGTTCAATGAAAAGTGCATAGACACCCCGGAGAACTTCAACAACGTCCATACCTTTTTGAGAAAAATGGTAACCTTGACAGGGCAGCTTCAAACCTGGGAATTTGTCAGATTCGAGTTCTGGAACCGGTACGAAGCGCCCAAAAGTGCAGACCCTAATTTCATGGAGAATAATGCACACCTATGGAACAATGAAGCAGGTGAGATCACAGGCCTGTTCATTTCCGAATCTGGAGGCGGTTTCTTCAGCTTAATTGTTCATCCGGATTACCCGTATCTGGCGGACGAGATGGTCACATGGACCCGGAATGTATGGGGCGAGGGGAAAAAGAAGCTCAACACCGATTGCTATCCCTACGGTCTGGAGGTTCAGGCATTATTAGACCATGGTTTTGTGCAGGATTCCCATATCGGGAATACAAGAAGATACGATCTTGTGCATACTGAGTACACTTTGAACCTGGAAGAAGGCTTTTACATCTGGTGCATGGCGGAAGGGGCAGACGAAGAATCGAAGGGAGAGTTGATTGAACAGATCTTCTCTCCATCTGATTCCAGCCCAGTCAAGGTAGAGTATTGGAGAAAAACTCTGCCCTCCTATAATGAAGAGCTTGATCTGTCTGTGGTTGATGAGAAGGGGCGGCATGTTGCCTTCTGTTTCGGGTTCGTGGATCACGATAAGGGGATTGCGGTCATAGAGACGATCGGGACCCACCCCGACTACCGGCAACGCGGATTCGGCAAGGCGGTTGTTACTGCCTGCTTCTTGCGGCTGAAGGAGCAAGGTGTGACAACTGCTTTTATAACGGGTTTTTCTGCTGAGGCTAATGCTCTATATCAATCCCTACAGCCGGTAGAGATTACTCCGATGCATTCATATGTATACGAAGGTTAAATACAATCGGGACTGTCCAATGTAGGAGAATGCAGAAGACCTTCTATCCTACATATATTTTTTCTGCAGCAGGTTCCTCAGCAGGATTCTACACTTAGTTTATTGAATAAACTAAGTGTAGAGAAATACATATAATCCAAGAGAGGAATGAGCAGTATTGGACATGAACCATCAGAAGTATACAACACAAGCAGCGGGATATGATCAGGAGAGAGAAGGGATCGAGCGTGGTAAGATCACAATGATCGAATATCCCTCTGCCACAGTAGGCAACACCCGGAAGGCCAGAGTCTATACGCCACCTGGATACTCTAGCACAGAGAAATATAGTGTCTTGTATCTGCTGCACGGCATTGGCGGAGATGAAGACGAATGGTACACTCACGGCACGCCGCAGATTATTCTGGACAACCTTTATGCTGATCACAAGCTGAAGCCCATGATTGTTGTATTGCCGAACGGGCGGGCGATGTTGAATGACCGGGCGGAGGGTGACGTCTTCGCTCCTGACAAGTTGGAAGCCTTTGCAACCTTTGAGTCTGATCTGCTGAACGATCTGATCCCTTATATTGAAGCGAATTATTCCGTACTGACGGACCGGGAGCACCGTGCGCTGGCCGGGTTGTCCATGGGCGGAGGGCAATCGCTCAACATGGGTCTGAATAACCTGGACCGCTTCGCCTGGGTGGGAGCCTTCTCTGCGGCACCTAACACGAAGGAGCCTGAGCTGCTGGTACCCGACCCGCAGAAGGTAGCGGACGCGCTTAACCTGCTCTGGTTATCCTGCGGAGACCTCGACAGCCTCAAGTATGTCAGCGACCGCACCCATGCTTATTTCTCAGAGCATAACGTACCGCACATCTGGGTAGAAGAGCAGGGCGACCATGACTGGCCGGTCTGGAAGAACGGCTTGTATCAGTTCTCGCAGCTTATTTTCTAAATGGTTAGGGGGCGTTCGAAATGGGCGTCTCGTATGCCGCTTACCGTCAATCGCCTATTAGTCACCCACCCAACGTCCGCCGATCGCCAACTAATCACTCACTAATCACTTACTAATCACTTACTAATCACTCACTAATCACTTACTAATTAATCACCTATCGTCCGCCGATTGCACAAGACTGCACTGCACGCGACCATGAGCACGTTATGAGGAAATAGTTGGATTTTCTCCACTTGCTGGTGAACAAATCTGCCTTCCGGGAACAGTAGTTGGACAAACAACACTTAATCCATCACAATTCAACCAAAGTGGGTAAAAAAACAATATTAGATGCTGTTTTTCCACTTGCTTATCTGTAAACGCCGGAATCCGCTAAATTAAGATACCTTTTTCCATCTGCTTGCCGATGAGGGGGCTTGATTGGCTGGATAGGAGTAGGCGGGTTGGTGATGAGGGAGCGATTGGTTGGATATGGGTAGGCAGATTGCCGACGAGGGGCTTCATTAGCCGGAGAAGTTGCTCTACATACTTAAGCGCAAAAAAGGCAGCCCCAAGCCATTTCCATGGCTCCGGGGCTGCCTCTTCTTTTACTTTTACAGCTTACGCAGTAACGCTCATTTGCTTACTTATTGGCAACCGCATCAGCGCGCATTTTAACGATTTTCTCTGCTCTTTCCTTGTCTACGGCGAACACATCGTTCCAGCCGAGCCCTTCGACATCGCTCTTCAGCTTGGTCCAGAGCTGGTCGAATTCGGCCTGGTCCTTGGCGAAGATCATTTTCCAGGAGGTGTTCTTGACATAATCCGAGATCTGGCTGCGTTTGTTCTTGACGTCAGAAGAATCGGAGCCAAGACTGGTATTGATATTCGGCACGATATCGATCATGTTGTTCTTCGTATAGTACTCGGTCGGAGTAGTGGCGTCATAGGTCTTCTGCCAATCTGTAGTCAGCGCAGTCTTGTTCGCTTCAATGGTGGAAGCCCAGTAGGTGCTGTTGTAGAATTCTTTGGTTTCCGGGTCGGTCACGAAATCACTCATAATCATTGAGTTGACTTTACTCTGGCCATCCTGGTAACCGCCGCCGCCGTATTCGGCAGGGACTGGGGTGTTTTCCTGGAATGCGGTCTGGCCGACTTCGGTCAGCTTGAATTTACCGTCCGGTGTCTTCTCATAGTTGAAGCCTTCGAAGCCGTTGGTGTAGTAACGCAGACCTTCCGGTGAAGACATCCAGTCCATCAGTTCCATAATTCTTTCCGGCTCTTTCGCCTTGGAGCCGATGGCGAACACTCTGCCGTTCCCGAAGTAAGCATCACTGTTCTGGATCAGGTGGGTATCGCCGATCGGAACGGCTACGTTGCCGTCGCCCTGGTTGCCGCGTTCAATCGTATTGTAGAACCCTCTCTGCCAGGAGTACCACAGAAGCAGAACTTGCTTGTTGGTCAGCTTCTCAGATACCTTGTTCCAGTCCTGGGAAGGAGAGTCGGGGTCAACGAGACCCATTTTGTTCGCGTCATAATAGAACTGCAGAATCTTCTTGTACATGCTGTTGTCGTCCACGATTGGCACGATGTCACCTTTGGCATTCAATTGAATCGTTGTCGTGCCGTTCGGCTGCTCATAGCCATACCAGTTGCTGAGCCAGCGGACATTCTCCATGCTTCCGCCATCCCAGTCCTTCCAGAGGGTGATCGGAACAATCGGCTTGCCGTCCGGAGTCTTCGGATATTTAGTCTGCATGTCCTTCAGGGCGGTCATCAGGTCGTTCAGATTATTCAGCTTCGGCGCGCCGATGCCCTTGTAATAATCCCAAGGCATAATCGGGCTGGAGTAAGGCAGCTCTTCCGAAAAGGTCGTTGGCGAAGTATCGGCGGTGAAGGCCGGGAGGGCATAGATTTTACCGTCCGGATTCTGCTTCTCGAAGGCCACATTGAACGGCTTGAAGTGATTGTCTACATATTGGGACAGATGCTCCGTGTTCTTAATCATGTCGGTTAGATCCATAATCATGCCTGCAGGAATCAGTTCCTCGAGCTGGCTGTTCTCAATAATCAGGAGGTCGCCGAGGTCGCCGGATGCCGAGCGGGTCTTGTACAGCTGGTCGCCCGCTACCTGCGGAGCCAGAATGTTCAGTGTGATATTGAACTTGTCTTTCAGCAGCTTGCCGTACCATCCCGTCTGCTCGCCTTGATAGTTAGCTGCGTTGTCGAATACTGTAATGGTTAGAGGTTTGCTGTGATCGATGCCTGTGCTTGTGCCCGGATCGGATGACTCAGTAGGTGTTCCGGGTTCGGCCGTCCCCGCAGCAGTTCCTCCATTGTTGGAATTACCGCTGCAACCACTTAACGCCGTTGTTACCAGCAGGATGGTCGTCCCTAGTAACAGCGCGGACTTTCTGCCCAGCTTAATGTGTGTTTTCATGTGTAGCCCCCCGAATGATTAATGTATCATAATGGCGCAGGTCCGTTAGCCTTTCACAGCGCCAATTATAATTCCTTTGACAAAAAATCTCTGGAAGATCGGATATACCAGCAGGATTGGTGCGACTACGATAATGGTAACTGTCATGCGGATGGAGGTTGAGGTCTGCTTGGTCGCCAGAGTAGCCATCGCCGTTGAGCCGGCATTCTGCAGGTTGACCATGGTGGACAAGGAGCTCGCCTGATTGATGTAGTTATACAGTATGAACTGTAAGCTGTAGAGCTTACTGTCCGTTACCAGCAGGAGCGTATCCTGGAAGGAGTTCCATTGGTTGACGGCCGAGAAGATGGCAACGGTTGCAAGGATCGGCTTGCTGATCGGCAGAATGACTTTGTAGAAAATCGTGAAGATTCCTGCACCGTCAATGCTGGCCGCCTGCTGAAGCTCCTTCGGTGTTGCCTCCACGAAGGTTTTGACCAGGATAATGAAGAAAGGAGCAACAACGGACGGAAGAATATAAGCCAGGAAGTTGTCCGTCAGATGCAGCGATCTCATAGTCAGATACCAAGGGATGATCCCGGCGTTGAAGAACATTGTGATGATGGTGAAGCGGTACCAGAATTTCTTGCCCCACATGTCCTCCTGGGCAAACATGAATCCGAGGAAGGCCGAAGCGCCGACTGTTAGCAGTGTACCGATCACAGTTCTGCCGAGGGAGATCATGAACGCATTGCCCAGACCCGGGATTTTGAACACATCGATATAATTCTGGAAATGAATGCCCTTAGGCCAGAAAATAATTTCGCCCTTGGCGCTCAGGTCGTTCGCGCTGATCGTGTTGATAATGATCGAGTAGAACGGATAAACGCAGATGAAGGCGAACAGTGAGAACAGGATATAAATAATAGTAGAGATGATTTTATCGGTAGCGCTGACCTGCATTTTTACCGTTTTTTTGGTGATGTCGATCTCCCGGGTGTTTGGCGTAAGACTGGTCTGGTTGTCACTCATACAATGCCCTCTCCTCTCAGCATTTTGGACAGCCCATTCACCGAAAAGAGAAGCACCACGCTGATTACACTCTTCAGCATACTGATCGCAACGGAGACGGAGTAGCTGCCGCCGCCCATGGCGAGGTTATACACATATAGATCAAGAACCTGAATAGTGTCCTTGTTAAACGCATTTTGGAAGACGAAATATTGCTCCAATCCGTTATTCAGGAAGCTTGCAATCTGGAGCATCAGCAGGACGAAGTAGGTTGGCATCATGCTTGGCAATACGACATGGCGGATAACCTGCATCCGGGTAGCCCCGTCTACATAAGCCGCTTCATACAGCGATTCGTCGATGCCCATGATGGCTGCGATGTACAGAATGGCGGACCAGCCGAGTGTCTTCCAGGTAGCCCAAGCCCACATGGTCCACCAGACATGCTCCGAGCTCTGCAGGAACATTGTAGGTGAATCGGTCAGCCCGGTCATATGCAGGAAGCCGTTGACCATCCCCTCACTGGAGAACATGGAGAAGGCGAGGGAGTACACAAGCACCCAACTGATAAAGTTCGGCAGCGTGGTGACCGTCTGGATGAATTTGCGGAAACGTACCGCCTTGATCTCGGTCAGGAAGATGGCGAAGATCATCGGGAGCCAGGAAAAGAGGATGCCCAGTCCGCTGATGCCGAAGGTATTCCAGATGACCTGCATCAGCTGGTCGATCTTGACCTGATTCTCAACCAGGGAATGGAACCATTTGAAGCCGACGAACTCAGATTGGGACAACGGGATAGGCGGGGTGTAGTCAAAAAATGCATATACCCATCCATAGAGCGGATAGTAGGCAAAGACAGCGAGTAAAAGCATAAACGGAGAGATGTAAAGGAATTTCCGGAACGAATTGCTTCTCATGCTCTGGCTGCGCATTGTTTCACTCCTCATCATATTCTCTTTGTATGATTGCTTCCTGAAGCTAAGCCGGGGCAAGCAATCCCGGGCATCTTGTCTGTCTGTCATCCCCCTTCTTCAGTAAGCAACTTCCGCTTTTGATAACGCTTTCATGTATGAAACTATAATAAGTTATCGTTTATCTTCCTACAATGACCGATCCTCACCAATTATTGATCTATTGTCAGGTGAAGGAGATGCGGATGAGAAGGGAAAGTGTATGGGAGGGGCGAGTGAGAGAAGCAGGAGTCGGAGCCGAAACGGGAGTTTTTAGGAGTGGGAAGAAAGGAATGCGGGAGGCTAAGTGGAAAACGTGAGAGTGATGAGGGGCATTAGTGCACTTGATTTCATCAAAAGTGGGCGGATGAGCCGAATGAGGGGCATTAGTGCCCCTGATTTCATTAAATGGACGGGGAGCAGCGCTTCGATGGTCTGGCAGGCAGCAGGCGTACTTATCCAGAGCCTTGCTCCAGATTTCGTCCAGGCCGCTCCCTCCCCCCCTCTGCCTCAGGCAATGACGAAGCATTGCTTGCGGTATTCATTGGCGCTGGTTCCCGTGTATTCTCTGAATTTCTTGTAGAACCAGTCGATTTCCGAATATCCGACAGCGTCTGCAATCTCATAGATCTTCATGTCGGTCGTTTCCAGCAGCAGCTTGGCCTTCTCCATCCGCTGGCGCAGAAGGTATTCGTTGAAGGACATCTTCTCCTGCTGCTTGAATTTCTGTCCGAGATAGGCGCAATTGAAGTTCAGGGTGTCGGAGATCTGCTTGAGTGTAATATTATGATGGAGCTGCTCATCCACGCATTGCTTGATCGTACTGACGATCGGACACGGGGAGGACGGCTCTTTTTGAATGGTGAACTGAGCATAATCCCGCTCTACAGCAGCGGGTCTGCCAGCCTGAGCCAGCACCCGACTAACCGCCTCCAGACTTCCGCCCAGCTCAGCCGGGTCCACCGGGTCTGTTAAGTAATCGCTTACATTATAGAGTAAGGCTTGGCGCGCCAGCCCGAAATCTCCGCTGCCCCCGAGCAGAATAATCGGAACGGAGCTTCCCTGCCTGATCTGCTCACAGACTCTCATGCCCGGCGTATGAGCATCCCTGATATTCAGAAGAACCAGTGATATCCCCTCGCTGCGGATCAGCCGCAGAATATCGGATGAATAATCAGCATGCGCATGAATGATGAAATTCTTAAGTCTGCTCCCTGCCATATAAGAAGCGATCTCCCGCACTTGGGCGTTTCGCTCTACACATAAGATTCTGTACAACATGAAGACCCCGCTTTCAGAGAGAAGTTAAGCTTCCTTCATTCATTATGTGCAACAGAGCCGGGCGCTACAATGTGCAATTCTTGCACCAGGCTCCATTTGTTTACCTGATCGAAATCCGGTTGCCCGGTGGATAAGGACTTGCGGGCCGGACCTATAATTTGACAGGTGAACACCTGAAATTAGACGGGTTGCTGCATGAAAATGTAAGCGCTAAACTTTCGAGGTAAGTCATTCATACTTGGGGGGACAGATCATGCGGGCAAAAAAAGTAATGTCAGTATTCATTAGTATGTTGTTATTAGCTGCAACGACGGCTTGCGGTGGCGGAGCAGGGAACGGCGGAAACGCCGGCGGGGGAGCGTCAGCCCAGCCGGCGGCGGCTACGGAGGCTCCGGCAGCTGAAGCCACTGCAGAAGCTACACCGACTGCAGAGCCGAGCAATGCTACACCGGAAAAAGATTTCGATATGGGCGGCAGAACGATCAAGATCGTGTCCTGGTGGGATATGACGATTCCCGAGGACAATCCTGATAATATCCAGCGCTCGAAGAATCTGAAGGAATTGATGGCCAAGCATAATTTCAAGGTTGAATATGTCGCGCTGGACTTCGGTGAATACCAGAAGAAGGTTGTGGCTTCACTGGTCGCCGGTGAACCGCTTGGCGATATTGTCAGAATGGGCAAGGGCTATATGATTCCGGTGCTGACGAAGCAGGATATGTTCTGGCCGGTTGACGAGTACACCAAGAATGAGAATGCCTTCAATCAGCGTATGACTACAGAATTCTCGCAATATGAGGGCCGGGGCTATGGCTTCTCGGAGAATGCGGGCAACCTGATCAGCGGAGTATTCTATAACCGCACCCTGATGAAGAAGCTGGGCATGAAGCCGCTCCAGGAATATGTGAACGAGGATAACTGGAACTGGGAGACCTTCACCCAAGTCGCCAAAGAAGCGAACAAGGATACAGATAACAACGGGAAACTTGATGTTTGGGGCTTGGCCTCAGGCGGGTTCCTGGAAATGGCGCTGGCCTCCAACGAGACCGATCTGACCGTTGACGATAAACAGAATCTCGATGATCCCAAGCTGCTGGAGGTCTTCAAGTTCATCGCCAAGCTGGGTGCCGAGAAGGTAGCGCGGCCGACAGAAGGCGGGGACTGGCAGGAACCGGCGCAGTTCTTCCGTCAGGGGAACACGCTGATGTATGCAGGAGCAGATTATGAGGCGAACGGCTTCAAGACGGATATGAAGGATTATGATATCGGCTTTGTTCCTTTTCCAAAAGGACCTAATGCTACCGAATACCACAGTGTGGAATCCAATGTCCAGTTCCTGACCATCCCGAAGAAGGCCGAGAATCCGGATCAGCTGCTGTATATCTGGGAGAAGATCAACGATATCGAGTCCATCTACGATTATCCGAAGCAGGCTTCCCTGGAGAGCACGTATGACAACGAGGATGATATCAACAATGCCAAGCTGGTCGAAGGTGGCATGCTGCTCACGAACCATAATACCTTCTCAACCATGCCTTACTACGAGATGATTGACGAACTCAAGAAGGGAACCTCGGCATCTACTGTCATTCAGAAGTACAAGGCGAAGGTTCAGGCTTCTGTAGACGCGGTCTACAAAAAATAAACGGATATCCGCATGGAACAACAGTCCCCCGCGGACTGTTGTTCCCATTCTTGCGGCAATTATAGAGCTGGAACTTGAAATATACACTTCGGGTGAAGTGGCGGAAGAGAGGTTTGAACTGTAGGAGCGATAGCGTTCGCCTTTAGGTTTGTATTTCTACTGCGAACAGCAGTTTAAATCAGGAAATACAAACCTAACAGCGGCCGAAAGTCAAACCTGCTCTGCAGTCACGACTAACCCTTTAAGTGGGATTTTTCTTGGTTCGATCTATATAAACTTATGATCCATCGCTTAAGGGGAGGAGTACGTTGAATATTCGAATCAGGAACATAGCGATTATATTGGTTGTTGTCCTGCTGGCCGGGACGATCTGGATATTTAATTCCTCGGGGCAGCCTGTGCATTCCGACTCTCCCGCAGTAGGCAAGTTCACGGCAGCCGCGCAGGATGCTGAAGAAGGCAGCTATGAAGCCTATCTGAAGCAACACGGGGATGCCCCGCGCCCTGACCGGGAGATCCGCATCGAAGGGGAGAGCTATTCCCCCGGCAGCGGAGATGTCTTTGAGGTGAAGCAGCAATTCGAGGGGCTTGACGGAGCAGCAGTCATTACCCAGGAATCGGGAACCATCTCCTGGGAGGTGCCGGTTCCGGAATCCGGGCTGTACAACATCCGGGTTCATTATTATCCGGTGGAAGGCAAAAGCTCGTCCATTGAACGTTCCTTATCCATCAACCGGGAGGTGCCGTTCAAGGGAGCGGATACCTTGCTCTTCGACCGGGTCTGGGGGAACCGTGAGGAGGTCATTAAGCAGGATGACCGAGGCAACGATCTGCGCCCCAGACAGGTGGAGCAGCCGGTGTGGCAGTCCACGGTCATTGCGGACAGTGAAGGCTTCTATGAGGAGCCGTATGCCTTCTATCTGGAGCAGGGAAACCAGACCCTGTCGCTGACCGCACTCCGTGAGCCGATGGCCATTGATTATATTGAGCTGTTCCAGGACCGGACAGTGCGCTCCTATGCAGAGGCTAAGCAGGAGTATGAGACTAAGGGCCTTCAGCCGGTACAAGAGCCTTATATCGAGGTCCAGGCCGAAGCGGCATCCGCCAAATCCTCGCCTACCTTATACCCGTTATCCGACCGCTCCAGCCCGGCAGTGGTTCCTTATGCCGTCTCAAATTTAAGGATTAACACCATCGGCGGGGTCAACTGGAAGCTTCCGGGGCAATGGATCGAATGGGAGATTGATGTCCCTGAAGAAGGTCTGTACCGGATAGCGCTCAAGGAGAAGCAGAATCAGCTCCGGGGCGTCTATGCCAACCGCAGCCTGACTATTGATGGTGAATATCCGTTCACCGAGATGAAGCAGATCCGCTTCAATTACTCTCCCGGCTGGCAGATGAATGTACTCGGCGGGGAAGAGCCTTATCTGTTCCATCTTACACAAGGGACGCACAAGCTGAGACTGACCGTGACCCTGGGCGATATCGCGCCGCTGGTCCGTACCGTCCAGTCCAGTGTCCTGACCTTGAATGAAATGTACCGCAATATTCTGGCGATTACCTCCAACAACCCGGATAAGTTCCGCGACTATCAGCTGGAGAAGCGGATACCGGAGATGACCAAGGTATTCCGGGAGCAGGCGGAGATTATCCGCGGTGTCGGCGAATACCTGGAGCAGGCCACCGGGGAACGCAGCGACAAGGTATCCGTGCTGTACTCGATGGTTACCCAGCTGGAGGATATGGCTAAGCATCCGGACACGGTAGCCAAACGGCTGGTCTCCTTCAAGACGAATGTCGGCGGACTGGGGACCTGGATTCTTAGCGTGCGGGAACAGCCGCTGACACTGGATTCACTGGTGGTCTCGGCGCCGGATAAGCCGCTTCCGTCTGCGCAGGCGACCTTCTTCCAGAAGCTGAAACATGAGCTGAGAGCGTATGGCGCCTCGTATACCGAAGACTATGACAGTATCGGTAACGTGACGAAGAACCAGAAGGCGATTACGGTCTGGATTTCGACCGGCCGGGATCAGGCTCAAGTGATGAAGAGCATGATTGACGATACCTTCACGCCGGATTCGGGCATCTCCGTGGCACTGAGGCTGGTGCCTCCGAACATTCTGCTGCCGGCAACCCTGGCGGGCGAAGGGCCGGACGTAGCCATGCAGATCGGCGAGGATCTTCCAGTGAACTATGCGATGCGCAAAGCATCGGCCGATCTGTCCCAGTTCGCCGATTTCAAAGAAGTGGCTGACCGCTTCCGCGACAGCGCCCTTACGCCTTATAAGTACAATGGAAGCGTCTACGGGCTGCCTGAGCAGCAGATCTTCCCGATGCTCTTTTACCGGAAGGATATTCTGCAGGAGCTTGGCCTGGAGCCCCCTACTACGTGGGAGGAAGTCTACAATGTCGTCTCTGTGCTGCAGAGACATAATCTGGAGTTCTATCTTCCCCTGGAGGATACACTGAACAACGCGACGCTGGTGCCCAATGCGGCCTTCACCATGCTGCTCTACCAGAACGGCGGGCAGCTCTACACGGACGACCAGAAGCGAAGCGCGCTGAACTCGGAGACCTCCATGAGTGAATTTAACAAGTGGACCCAGTTCTATACCAATTACAAGTTCCCGGTGAAGGTGGACTTTCCGAACCGTTTCCGTACAGGCGAGATCCCGATCGGGATTGCCGATTATACGATCTATAACAGCCTGACAGTAATGGCGCCGGAAATCCGCAATTTGTGGGAATTCACGGTGGTGCCGGGAACGAAGCAGGCGGACGGCACGGTGGACCATAGCGTGGCCAGCCATACAACCGGTGTCATGCTGCTGGAGAATGCCAAGGACAAGGAGTCGTCCTGGGAATTCATGAAGTGGTGGACAGACAAGGACACCCAGGTCCAGTACGGCCGGGAAATGGAAGGACTGATGGGAGCGGCGGCACGTTATCCGACCGCGAACATTGAAGCGCTGGAGGAGCTGCCGTGGCCGGTGAAGGATTACAAGGAACTGGAGAGCCAGTGGCAATGGGTGAAGGGTAACCCTCAGGTTCCGGGCGGCTACTTCACAGGCCGGCATCTGGACAATGCGTTCCGCAAGGTGGTCAACGGGAATGTGAATCCGCGTGAAGCCCTGTCGGATTATCTGATCTACATTAACGATGAAATTCAGATCAAACGGAAGGAATTCAAACTTCCGTATTAGGTTGGAGGCTGTAAGCTGATGGTACAAATACACAATACCACTGAACCAGCCTTGCCAGGGCTGGCTGGCGGTCCGGTCAAGGAATCCCGCCTGGCGCAATTATGGAGAGATATCAAGAAGAGCAAGCATTATTATTTCATGATGAGTCCCTATATGATCATCTTCTTCCTGTTCACGGTGATCCCGGTGGTCGTCTCCTTCGGGCTGAGCTTCTTCTACTTCAATATGCTGGAGACGCCGAGATTCATCGGCTGGGAGAACTATTCCAGGCTGCTGCTGGGCGATGATGTGTTCATGATCGCGCTGAAGAACACCTTTCTGTTCGCTGTGATCACAGGCCCGTTAAGCTATATCGCATGCTTCCTGTTCGCCTGGCTGATTAATGAGCTGTCGCCCTTTGTCCGGTCGCTGATGACGCTGGTCTTCTATGCGCCTTCGATCTCGGGCAATGTGTTCTTCATCTGGCTGATTGTCTTCTCGGGGGACAGCTATGGTTATCTTAACGGCTTCCTGATGAAGATCGGGGTGCTGCTGGAGCCGATTATATGGCTGCAGAATGAGAAGTACATTCTCCCCATTATCATCATTGTGCAGCTCTGGCTGAGTCTCGGCACAAGCTTCCTGGCGTTCATCGCCGGACTTCAGACCGTGGACCAGACGCTGTTCGAGGCGGGGGCGATGGATGGGATCAGGAACCGCTGGCAGGAGCTGTGGTTCATTACCCTGCCGTCCATGCGCCCGCAGCTGATGTTCGGCGCGGTCATGCAGATTACCGCCTCCTTCGCGGTGGCCGAAGTCTCTATTGCGCTGGCGGGCTTCCCGAGTGTTAACTATGCGGGACATACGGTGGTCACGCATCTGATGGATTACGGGACACTGCGCTTTGAGATGGGCTATGCCTCTGCGATTGCCACTATTCTCTTTGCAATTATGCTCGGAACCAACATGATGACCCAGAAGCTGCTTCGAAAGGTGGGTGAATGACCCTGTATTCAAGAGTGATAGGGGCCCTTCGCCCTCAAAAAAGACTGAACCGTTCCTTTGCTGTCAGCTTTATGCTCTTCGGCCTGCTGCTGGGCTTCGGCGCGTTCATGGTTCTTCCGCTGATCTACACGGTGAACAATGCCTTCAAGCCGCTGGATGAGCTGTTCATCTTCCCGCCGAGATTCCTGGTGCGGAACCCGACGCTGGAGAACTTTACCGATCTGATGGTGATCATGGGCAATTCCTGGGTGCCGTTCACCAGATACATTGCGAATACTCTGCTGATCACCCTGGTAGGGACCGCAGGACATATCCTGCTGGCGTCGGCAGCGGCGTATCCGCTGGCCAAGTTCAAATTCCCGGGCTCCAGCATTCTGTTCAAGATTGTAGTGCTGTCCCTGATGTTCTCGCCGCATGTTACGGCAATACCGAACTATCTGGTCATGTCGCAGCTGGGGTGGATCAATACCCAGGCGGCGATTATCGTACCGTCACTGGCCTTTTCACTAGGTTTGTTCCTGATGAAGCAGTTCATGGAGCAGATCCCGGATGCACTGATTGAGGCAGCCAAAATCGACGGTGCGAACGAGTACCGCGTGTTCTGGCAAATCGTAATGCCGAATGTGAAGCCGGCCTGGCTGACGCTGATGATCCTGCAATTTCCGGCGCTGTGGGGCACAGATGGAGGAAGCTTCATCTACAGTGAGAACCTGAAGACACTTCACTACGCGCTCAGCCAGGTCATCCAGGGCGGGATTGCGCGTGCCGGGGTCGGAGCGGCCGTCGCTCTGCTGCTGATGACCGTGCCGATTCTGTTGTTCATTATTTCACAGAGCAGTGTCATCCAGACGATGGCCACATCCGGTATGAAAGAGTAGAGAGGAGGAACGGTGACAATGGTCGCAAGGATAAAGAAACTGAGAACCGGTCTGCTGGCCTTGTGCTGCCTGGTCAGTCTGGGGCTTGGCGGAGAGCTGGCCCTGGCAGAGAGCGCAGCCCCTTCCTACAATTATTCATACTGGGGGAATGCGGTGGCGGCTCCGTCCGCCTACGAGGCTACTACGCTCATCACGGGTGCCAGCTCCGGTGCGGGCCCATTCAACAATCCGCAGGATATCCAGGTTACGGCGGATAAGCAGATCTATGTTCTGGATAGCGGCAATAACCGGTTTGTGATTCTGGATCAGGATTACAAATCCGTCAAGACGGTAGACGCGTTCCAGTTCAAGGGGAAGGCGGAGAAGTTCAACAATCCGCAGGGCATCTATGTGACGCAGCAGAAGGAGATTTATGTTGCGGATACGGGCAATAAGCGTATCGTCCATCTCGACAGCGACTTCAAGGCCGTGGGGATCATTGAAGCCCCGAAGTCCGAGCTATTGCAGGCGAACTTTGAATTTCAGCCTGTCCGTGTTGCTGTAGACAAAGCGGACCGCATCTATGTGATGTCGGCCGGCGTCTTCGACGGATTCATGGAATTCGGGGCGGATGGTGTGTTCAAATCGTTCATTGGCGCGAACCGGGTGCATGTCGATGCGGTGGAGTATTTCTGGAAATCGATCTCCACCAAGGCGCAGCGTGAGCAGATGGTGATGTATACGCCTACCGAATTCACCAATCTGGATATTAATGATGAAGGCTTTCTGTACGCTACCAACGGTGACGATTACGGGGACCCGATCAAGAAGCTGAACGCGCAGGGGGCGGATATTCTGCGGAGAGAGGGCTATTACAAGCCCAGCGGTGATCTGCTCTACTCCACGCGCTCAGGGGGTGCCCCGCGGCTCGTGGATATTGATGTGAGCGACAGTGAAATATATGCGGTGCTGGATGCCAGCCGGGGCCGGGTGTTCACGTACAACGGGGACGGCTATCTGCTGTACATTTTCGGCGGAATTGGTAACCGTCTGGGCGAATTCAACACCCCGGTTGCCATTGAGCACAGCGGTGACGATATTCTGGTGCTGGATCAGGCGCTGGGTGAAATCACGGTATTCCAGACCACAGAGTATGGAAGAACGCTGAACAGTGCTGTGCGCAGCTACTATAACGGTGATGAGGAGATGGCTTCCCAGGAGTTCCGCAAGGTCGTCAACCTGAATGCGAATATGGAGTATGCCTATGCGGGCATAGGCAAGGCTTATCTGCGGCAGGGCGAGTACAAGGAGTCGGCGGAGTATTTCGAGCGCAGCATGGACCGGACCAACTATTCCAAAGCGTTCCTGCTCTACCGTAAGGAAGTGCTTCGCGGACATTTCTCCACCATTATGACGGCTCTGATCGCGCTGGTGGCCCTATGGCTGGGCCTGAGAATGTACCGGAAAATGAAGGCCAGAAAGAAGGTGGAGCTCCATTGAACAGAGAAGCGCTGCAACATCCGCTGTATGTGATGGTTCATCCGTTCAACGGATACTGGGACCTCAAATATGAACGCAGTCAAAAAACCAGTCTGATCATCTCCTTCGGTATTCTGTTTATGCTGATTCTGACGAATGTTCTGGGCAATCAATACAGCGGGTTCCTGGTCAATATGAATAATCCCCGGTATCTGAACAGCCTGCTGGAAGCGGTCTATGTGCTGGTTCCTGTTCTGTTCTGGTGTGTGGCAAACTGGTCGCTGACTACGCTGATGGACGGGGAGGGGAAGTTCACGGAGATTTTTATTACCACCTGCTTCGCCCTAGTTCCGATTGTCCTGATTAATTTCCCATGGATCTGGATCAGCAATTTCATCTCGGCCCAGGAGAGCTCTTTTTATTACTTTTTCAAAAACTTTGCCATTCTCTGGTCGGGACTGCTGCTGTATGTGGGCATTATGACCGTTCATCAGTTCTCCCCGTCCAAAACGATCGGGACGATTCTGCTGACGCTGCTCGCTATGGCCTTCATGGCTTTCCTGACCCTGCTGTTCTTCAGTCTGGTTCAGCAGATGATTGCATTCGTCTCGACCATATACCAAGAAATTGTCTTGAGGAGATAGGAGGAGGACCGGGAATGAGGAAGCCGTTAATCATGCTGCTCTCGATTCTCTTCAGTATGAGTGTGCTGGCCGGCTGTTCGGCGTCAAGCTCAGGCAGCCAGGCCAGCGGGCATGAACCGAATCTTGAAGTGTCCTTTACGGAAGGGAGCGCGCTGAAATCTGCCTTCACCGATAGTGGGGTGAGCGGCATGACAGGGGTGCTCGAGAACGCGCAGCTCCGGCTGTTCATGGATGAAGCTACCGGAGGGATTGCCGTCAAGAATCTGTCGGACGGTACGGTCTGGTACAGCAACCCGCTGGACCGTGAAGCGGATGCCAAGGCCAGCGGGGATAATAAAGACCTGCTGTCCGCGCAGCTCAAGCTGGATTTCTATAACAACCTGGGTCAAGTCAGCTCTGTCAATTCATATACAGACAGCGTAGCCCATAAGCAAATGAAGATGGAACTAACGCCGGAGGGCGTCAAGGTCTTCTACCAGTTCGGAACGACCGCCGCAACGGCGGAGGATCTGCCGATGAAGATGGGCAAGGAGCGGTTCGAGGAGAAGATCATGAGCAAGATGGATAAGACCGGGCAGCGGACGATGAAAATTGCCTACACCTTCGATGAGGAGAACGGGGTATATACGCGAAACGATGAAGCGCTGAAGGGGCTTCAGCTGGAGCGGACCCTGAAGGGCTTCGAGAAGGCGGGGTACACAGAGGAAGATCTGCAGCAGGACATCGCCGAGAACAAACTCAGCCAGACCAAGCCTGCGCCGCGTATTTTCCAGCTCGCCATTGAATACGCCCTGGACGGGGATCAGCTGGTCGTCAAGGTTCCGGCAGCGGATATCCGCTATCCTGCGGATTATCCGGTGAATGACATCTCCCTGCTGAGCTTCCTGGGTGCCGGAGGGAGCAAGGATTCGGGTTCCATCCTGGTGCCGGACGGCTCAGGAGCGCTGATTCATTTCAATAACGGCAAGATCCGTTATCCCGCATATAAGCAGGCGGTATATGGTGTGGATGGGACGATGGAGACCACAGATGCCTATGCACAGCAGCAGGAGGTCAAGCTGCCGGTGTTCGGCTTGATCCGGGAGGAAGGCGCCATGCTGGGCATTATTGAACAAGGCGCGTCCTTGGCTACCATCAACGCGGATACCAGCGGCAGATTGAATGGATACAACTATGTGTATCCGAGCTTCACCCTGATTGCCAAGGGAGATCTTACCCTGACGTCAAGCGATCAGAACCGCACCCTGCCGAAATTCCAGCAGGAGCCGCCCAAGACAGATTACGTTGTCCGTTATGCGTTCCTGAGCGGAGAGGAAGCTTCCTATCCGGGCATGGCGCGTTATTACCAGAGCTATCTGGCGGAGCATGGCGGACTGCCTGAGGCACAGCCGGCCGCTTCCGCAGAAGCTCCTGTGAATACGCCGTTCTATCTGGAGCTGGTGGGCGGAATCACGAAGACCAAGCATGTCCTCGGCATTCCGTATCAATCGCTGGAGGCATTGACCACCTTCGAAGAGGCCCAGAGCATTTTGGAGCAGATGAAGCAGCGCGGCATTGATCATATCAAGCTGAAATATGCCGGCTGGTTCAACCGGGGCCTGGATCACAAGGTGCCGGACCGGCTGTCTGTGGATCAGGCGGTCGGCGGCAGCAAGGGATTGAACCGGCTGGCAGCATACGCTAAGGAGCAAGATATTCAGCTCTTCCCTGACGTGGCTCTGCTTCGGGCGAACCAGACCTCCGGCTTCCGTATTAATCAGAAGGCTTCCCGGATGCTCAGTGAGATTCCGGCAGCTGTCTATCCGTACAATATGGCCTTGAACCGGCGGGACCGTTCCTTCACGCCTGCCTACATTATTTCGCCAAGCAGGGTCGGCGGATATGTCGATGCCACGCTGAAGGAGATTGCGCCGTTTCAGACCGGGGGCATCTCACTCAGGGATATGGCCGATCAATTGAACAGCGATTTCCGTAAAAATCAAGAAATTGACCGGTCTGCGTCCGAGCAGATATCGGTCCAATCACTGGAGAAGATCACCGGACAGTCCCTGCGCATTCTCGCGGACGGCGGGAATGCCTACGCCCTCCCGTATCTCTCTGACATTACGGATGCTCCGGTGTCCAGCAGCCGGTTCAAGCTGGAGGATGAGGAGATTCCGTTCTATCCGATGGTGGTGCGGGGATATGTGAATTACACCGGCAAGCCTTTTAACCTGTCCACGTTCACGAATCCAAGGCAGTATATCCTGAAGAGTCTGGAGTACGGCTCCGGTATCTATTATGAATGGATGTATGCGCCTAATTACAAGGTGAAGGATACCGACTTCGATAACCTGTATGCGGTCAATTACGAGCAGTGGATCAACCAGGCAGCCGATATGTACACTGAAGTGAACGGAGTGATGAAGAACGTTCAGAATCAGCGGCTGACGGGTCATGAGAAGCTGGCAGACGGTGTCTATAAAAGCACTTACGGTAACGGGATGTCTGTCATCGTCAACTACAATAAGACAGCAGTCCTTGCCGAAGGCCGGACGGTTGAAGCCGAAAGCTATATTACGGGTGGTGAGCAATCTTGAAATCCATACTTAGACTGGACCGCAGATCCTACAAAGAGCAAAAGGCATTAATGGGCTTCTTCTATGTGCTGCCCTGGCTGCTGGGGTTCATCTTCTTCTTCCTGATTCCGTTGTTGTCTTCGCTGCGCTACAGCTTAAGCTCGGTGCAGGCTAATTCCGACGGACTGATTGTTCATTTCAGCGGCTTCCAGAATTATGTCGAAGCGCTGACGGTGAATACCGAATTCAACCGCTCGCTGGCCGATGCCATTATGAATATGGTCATCAATGTGCCGCTGATCGTCATCTTCAGCCTGTTCCTGGCGGTGCTGCTGAATCAGAAGTTCATCGGCAGATCGCTGGCCCGTTCGATTTTCTTCCTGCCCGTTATTCTGGCCTCCGGGGTCATTCTGAGCCTGGAGAGCACCAGCCTGATTCAGGCGGTCAACGATCAGAATGCCGGAGCGGGAGCGATTCAGGGACTGGGCACCTTCGAGCTGGAGGGGCTGATGCTGGATGCGGGCTTAAGCGAATGGGTAGTGAACTATCTGACCAGCGCCGTGAGCCGCATCTATAGTATTGTAAGCCAGTCCGGCGTACAGATTCTGATTTTCCTGGCAGGTATCCAGACCATCTCGCCGCAGCTGTATGAGGCGTCCAAGATGGAAGGGGCAACCGGCTATGAGGCCTTCTGGAAAATCACTTTTCCCATGGTCAGCCCGCTCATTCTGGTGAATTCCATCTATACGATTATCGATTCCTTCTCGAATAACGCCATGACGGACCTGATCCGGGAGACCGGCTTCACCCAGTTCAACTTCGGTCTAAGCTCTGCGATGGCCTGGCTGTATTTCGCCGCAGTGGCCTTAATTCTGGCCGTCAGCAGCTATCTGATCTCGAAGAAGGTCTTCTACTATGATTAAAGGGAGGATGGGACTAATGCATGCGACCCGCTTACTGTCGCTCGAACGCTGGAAGAAATGGATATGGTCCTTCGTGCGGCTGACGCTCATTGCAGGCCTGTCGTTCGTGATCCTCTATCCGGTACTCCAGAAGATATCCACGGCCTTCAAGGCCAAGAGCGATCTGTATTCACCGATTGTCGTCTGGCTTCCCGAGAATTACACGCTCGACAATTTCGTCAAAGCGATTGGAATTATGGATTACTGGCAGGCCTTGCTGAATACCTTCACCCTGTCGGCGCTGACTACAATCTTGACCGCCATCTCCTGCGCGCTTGCAGGGTATGGCTTCGCCCGGCTGAAGTTCAAAGGGAGCCAGCTGCTGTTCGCCGGGGTCATATTGACGATCCTGGTTCCGCCGATCACGATTCTGATTCCGGTCTACCTGAATTTGAAGGATTTCAGCCTGATGGGGCTGATTCCGCTCTTAACCGGCGGCAAATCGGTGAATCTGCTCAACACCTACTGGCCGTTTATTCTAACCTCTGCTACGGCGAATTCGCTGAAGGCGGGGCTGTACATTTTCATCTTCCGGCAGTTCTTCCGGGGGATTCCCAAAGAGGTGGAGGAAGCGGCTTATATCGACGGGGCCGGGGTAGGCAAGACCTTCTACCGGATTATGCTGCCTAACGCGATACCGTCCATTGTTACGGTACTGCTCTTCTCGTTTGTGTGGCAATGGAACGACAGCTTCTTCACCACGACTTATCTGACATCCAGCAAGGTGATGGCGACCCAGCTCGGCTCGTTGCCGTATAATCTGGCGATTCTGCTGGAGGACGGCGCCAATTCCAAGGCTGATCCGTTCTACCTCAGCATGGTCCAGGATACAGGGATTCTGCTGGCGATTCTGCCGCTGATCATTATCTACCTGTTCGTGCAGCGGTATTTTGTGGAGAGTATTGAGCGTACCGGGATTGTGGGTTAACCGTAGAAGGAGGATGACTGTGCGCCAAAATAACAGAACAAGCACTCCGGCCAGATTGGCCCGGAGTATAGTCTTCGCAGCCGCGCTTCTAGGGTTATCCGGCTGCTCCGCTCCTGGCGGGGATGCGGCTCCTGCTGCATCCCCGCCAGGGAATGTAGCGTCATCCCCGGCGGCCTCGCCCGCCGGGACTCCGGCCGCTGCCCTTGCAGCTTCGCCTGAAGCTGCGGCAGAAGCTCCGGTGCAGCAGGAGGCTCCGCCGCTGGCGGCAGCCTATGCGGATTACTTTCCTATAGGAGCTGCAGTGGAACCGGACCAATTGGAGGGTCCCGCAGCCGAGCTGCTGAAGCGGCATGTGAACTGGCTCGTGGCCGAGAATGCCATGAAGCCGGATGCAATTGCACCGGCTGAGGGCACCTTCACCTGGGAACGGGCCGACCGGATCGTCGCCTTCGCGAAGGCGAACGGCATGGGGCTGCGCTTCCACACCCTGGTGTGGCACAGCCAGACACCGGAATGGTTCTTCCGGGACGAAGCCGGTCAAGCAATGGCGGATGAGACCGATGCAGCAGGGCGCGAAGCGAACAAGAAGCTGCTGCTGAAGCGGCTAGACAGCTACATTACCGCTGTTGTCAGCCGTTACAAGGACGACATCTCCTCCTGGGATGTAGTGAATGAGGTGATTGAGCCTGGAGACCCGGATGGCATGCGGGCCAGCGACTGGTATAAGATTACCGGCACCGAATTCATCGAGACAGCCTTCCGGGCGGCCCGCAAGGCTGGAGGGCCGGAGCTTAAGCTGTATATTAATGATTACGGCACAGATAATCCCGAGAAGCGGGACCGGCTCTACGAGCTGGTGAAGGACATGCTGGCGAAGGGGGTGCCGATTGACGGGGTTGGCCACCAGACCCATATTAATCTGGATTATCCTTCGGTGGAGAGTATTATCGAGTCCATGGAGAAGTTCCATGCCCTCGGCCTTGATAATCAGATCACCGAGCTGGATATGAGCCTGTATGTCTATAACGATCTCAGCGATGTCGGCCCTGTAGTTCCTGATGATATCCTGCAGCGGCAGGCTGCGCGGTACGGCGAGCTATTCGCTGCTCTAAGAGACAGGAAGGAGCTGTTAAGCGGGGTCATGTTCTGGGGCATTGCGGATGATCATACCTGGCTGAGCACGTTCCCGACTGAGCGGACCGAGGCGCCGATGCTGTTCGACAGGCAGCATCAGCCCAAACCGGCCTTCCAGGCGGTCACAGATTTTTAAAAATATAAGAATTTATATGTTGCACACGATAACTTATCCTTCTATTTTCCGCTGAAACGGTACCGTCCTTAAAAAGGACGGCAAAGCCGTTTCCACTTGATTGGTAAAGAACGGGTAAGCCAAACAAGAAATGCACCTTACAATTTCATTATTTTTGCCGGGATAATATAATATTCCGGTAATAAATAATCTTGCAAAGTGAGGTTGCAACTGGTGCCCAAAACAATCAAGAATACAATGGCCTGGACTGTCGCTGCATGCATGGCCGTACAACTGTTAACCGCTTGTGAGAGAAGCAATAACCTTGCGGAGCGTTCTCCGGTTCCTGAGGGACAGCCGGGGAGCGCTTCGTTATATGAAGAGCCGGGTCTAAGCAAATATGATCCGCCCATCCAGCTGTCGTTCGTACGTGAGAACAACGATGCGCTGGAAGAAATACTGAAGGAATTGCCGGGAGAGTCGCTGGAGCATAACCGCTGGACCGAGCTGTATGAAGAGGTGCTCGGCATTAGGGTCACCTATGATTGGACGGAGTGGAGCTCCATCTACTCCCGCAAGCTGGGGGTATCTCTGGCCTCCGGGGATATCCCCGATATTGTGCGGGTGAATGCTTCGCAGCTCAGGGTGCTGAGCAATGCAGGGCTGATCCAGGACCTGAGCGAAGTCTATGACCAGTATGCAACCCCGTTAACCCGCAAGGTGCTGAGCGAGGAAGGAACGGGTCCGTTCGAGACGGTTACCCTTGACGGCAAGCTTATGGCGATCCCGGAGACCAATTCGTCCATTGAGGGCGCGATGTTCCTGTGGATTCGCACGGACTGGCTGGAGCGTCTCGGCCTGCAGCCCCCGCAGACGATGGCAGAGGTGCTGGCTATTTCGAAAGCGTTTACGCAGCAAGATCCTGACGGTAACGGCAAGCATGATACCTATGGCCTTGCGGTCACCAAATATCTGTGGGACCCGGTCATGGGACTTACCGGGTTCATGGCCGGTTATGGTGCGTATCCCGGAATCTGGATTAAGGACAAGACCGGCAAGCTGGTCTATGGAGGGATCCAGCCGGAGGTCAAGCATGCCCTGCAGGTGCTTCAGGAATTGTACCGGACAGGACAGATTGACAGGGAATTCGCCTTCAAGGACGGGGTCAAGGCCAGCGACTGGATTGAGCATGAGCAGGTTGGAATGATGTATGGGGAGCAGTGGGGCTCCTTCCTCGTGCAGTCCAGCCGTGAGCATAATCCGCAGGCTGAGTGGCAAGCCTTCCCGCTGGTCTCGGAGTCGGGTGCCGCGCCGAAGGTGCCGCTTCCGTTCAGCACCAACCAGTTCCTGGCGGTCAAGCAAGGCGTCCAGCATCCGGAGGCGCTGATTAAGCTGATTAACCTGCATCTGGAGAAGAATTGGGGGGCTACGAGTGAGGTGGAGCGGTACTATAACGCTCCGCAGGCAGTGTGGAAGCTGTCGCCGGTGACGCCGTTTCCGGTGCAGAAGAACCTGGAGGCCTTCCGGGAGCTGGAGACCTTCCGGCGCACCGGCGATGCCTCCGTGCTTCAGGATGAAGCGAAGACGATCCAGAAGCGGATTGCCGCTTACGAGGCAGGAGGTGCGGACAGCGAGACAGGCTGGGGCTGGGAGCGGACGTACGGGCCTTCGGGTGCTTTTTCCATCTTGGACGGGTATGAACGTAAATCTCAGCTGCTCTATGAGAGCTTCGTCGGCGCACCTACAGAGACGATGATCGAGAAGCAGAATATTCTAAATAATCTTCAGATTGATGCCTTTCTTGATATCATTCAGGGCAGACCGCTCAGCGAGTTCGATAATTTCGTGGCACAGTGGAACAAGCTGGGCGGCGAGCAGATTACGGCTGAGGTCAACGACTGGTACGCAGAGAAGGGCGGGAGCAGCAAATGACCGGACCTGAGCAGACGAGTGGAGGCGGTACACATGCTTAAGTTTCCTGCGGTGTCGATGCGCCACACGATTTTTATCCGGATGGTTGTCACTTATCTTGCTATTATTCTGCCGATTCTGCTGCTGGGACTCTACCTCTACAACTGGAGCTACAGGAATGCAAGTCAGGACCTGTCCAGAGCGACCCTGTCGCAGTTAACCTATTATCTGGAGGACCTGAACCGCGAGGTGGAGTGGATGGAGATCCAGCAGTATGATCTTGCCCAGGATACCGAGCTGAACAAGATTGCCGTGACCTGGAATTACATGGACGATGTTCAAAAGCGGGAGAGCCTGAACTACATCACGCAGCGGCTCACCTCCCTGAAGAACAGCAGCGCCTACATCGGCGATGTGTTCGTTCATATCCGTACCATTAATAAAACGCTGTCCGCGATGAACGGCATCGATGATTTTGACAGCAGCAAGTTCAATTTCTTCCGGTCCGTCGATCTCAGAAAAGAAGGCCGGCTGATCAACTGGAACAACTTCCTGGAGCTAAGCGTTACCCAATCCAGCGGCAGGAGGAATGAGCCTCCGCTCTTCATCGTGCAGATTGAGCTGGACAACGAGAAGCTGAAGGATTCGCTCCGGGCGATTAGCGCCTACGAGGAGAGCGGCTCGCTGCTGGTCTCGCGGCTGACGGATTATGCACTCGGTACAGAGAACAGCTCCCCGGAGCTGATTGAGAGCTATCACCAGGCAATCGATGAGGGGAATCTGTACAACTGGGAGCTGGAAGGAATCCGGTATCATATTGACAGCTTCACCTCGGACAAGCTGGGGATGGCTGTGGCCACCTATTTGCCTGAGAAGGCGGTCAAGCGGCCGCTGACCAAGTTCGTGGTCTGGGCCTGGCTGTTCGCGGCGGCGTCCTTCCTGGCGGTGCTGATCTATTCCTACGCGACCTATAAGTTCGTCCAGAAGCCGCTGCTTGTGCTGATCCGCAGCTTCAAACGGATGGAGAGCGGCTCGCTGGATATTCAGATTGACCATGGCCGCAAGGATGAATTCGGCTATCTGTATCTCCGGTTCAACCAGATGCTCAGCCGGCTGCGGATGCTGATTGACCAGGATTACACCCAGAAGCTGATGATGCAGCGGGCGGAGCTGAAGCAGCTCCAGTCACAGATCAATCCGCATTTCCTCTATAACAGCTTCTTCATTCTCAGCGCTCTGGCGAAGCAGGGGGACAGCTCCCGGATTGAGGAATTCTCCGGCATGCTGGGCGAATATTTCCGGTTCATCACCCGTAACGGAGAGGATAATGTCCGGCTTGCGGAGGAGACGCGCCATTCCCGGATGTATACGGAGATCCAGAAGATGCGCTTCTCCAGGCGCATTCAGGTTCAGTTCGATGAGCTGCCGGAAGACATGGAGGAGCTGCGGGTGCCGCGTCTGATTCTCCAGCCGATTATCGAGAATGCCTATGAGCATTGTCTGGAGAAGCAGGCGGAGGATGGGGAGCTGCGGGTTTCTTTTGAACAGGAGGAACGGGAGATTCGCATTATTGTTGAGGATAACGGAAGTGGGCTGACCGATGAACGGATCGAGACCCTGAGAAGGCGGCTGAATCAGAACGGCGGAACGCATGAAGTCACCGGCATGAGCAATATCCACCGGCGTATCCAATTAATCTACGGGGAAGGCAGCGGCCTGTTCCTGGACAGAAGCATGTTAAACGGCCTCCGGGTCGAGATCCGGATTAGGCTGACGGGAGGTGAAGGTCTTGTACAGACTATTGATCGTTGATGATGAAGAGATAATAACAGACGGCTTATACGAGGCGTTCAACCAGCTGCTTCCGGACAAGCTTGATGTCTACAAGGTCTATTCGGCCAAAGCGGCCCTGGAGTGGCTCTCGCGCACCCGGATCGATATTGTGCTGACCGATATCCGCATGCCCGGCATGAGCGGGCTGGAGATGTCTGAGCAAATCCGGGAGTTTTGGCCGCGGTCACGGATTGTTTTTCTGACCGGCTACAGTGAATTCGATTATGCCTATAGTGCGCTGCAGCTTCCCGGGGCCCGTTATCTGCTGAAGACGGAGGGCTTCGACAAGATTATTGAGACGGTGCAGGAGGTGCTGCAGGAGATTGAGCAGGGCAATATGCTGAGCGAGCTGCTGGAGCAGTCCAGGGAGCAGCGCGATTCCATGGAGACGGCGGCGCAGGGCGATTATCTCCGCCATCTGCTTCAAGACAGCCAGGCCTTGTGTAAGGATACGGATGCGTTACGTGCAGACTTCAGCAAGCTGGGTATCAGCCTTAATGCGGATACCCCGGTCATGCTCGTTCTTGGACGGCTTACCTACCCGGAGGGCATCTCTTACATGGACCGGCGTGAGCTTCTGACCTCTTCCCGGCTGATCTGGAATTCCCATCTGGCGGAGATGACCCGGCATGCCTGGGTGCTTGACAGGCACGGGGATCTCCTGTGGCTGCTGCAGCCTCTGCACAATGCCGGGGCTGCCTTCGGCGTGAATTTCGCGCGGTATCTGGAGGGGACGCTGGAGATGATCCAGGAATCCTGCCGGCAGACGCTGGGCCTGCCGGTTGCTTTTA
>NZ_ASPX01000032.1:0-18501 GCF_000517965.1 Paenibacillus sp. FSL R7-277 | reverse complement strand
GGCCTGTGCCTGGACAGAGACCGGCCGCCATTACGAGCGGCTTCACCGGCTGCAGCAGATGAAGATCGGGGACGGCATCTCCATGGTGCAGATTGACCGCAGCGGTCCGCCGGAGTCTGACGCAGTCCGTGAGACTGGGGTCCGGCTCCAACAGCGGGTGGAGAATCTTGCGGCCCATCTGGATGCCGGACGGCGGGAGCGGTTCGCTGAGACGCTGGAGGAGATCCGGGAAGGCATTCATTCGGGCGTCTCCGTGGAAGAAGCCGCCGAGCTGTATTATACAGTTGCCCTTGTGTTGCTGTCCCATATGAACCGCTCGGAGCTCTACGGCCTTGTCAATGAATATGGCAAGCTGATGCGGCTGGACGAGCATTCTTCCCTGGGGGAGGGCATCTATTATATGGAGAGGCTGGCCTCCGATCTCTTCGAGCGGAGAAGCACAGCCGAGAAGGAACGCTCCTCGGAGGTTATTGAACGGATCTGCGATTATATCCACAGCCATTTGGGCGAAGACCTGTCTCTGGTGCGGCTGGCCGAGCTGCATTATTTCAATCCGTCGTACCTGTCCCGCTTCTTCAAGCAGGAGCAGGGTATTAACCTGTCTGAGTACATTGATCAATGCCGGGCTGTCAAGGCGAAGGAGCTGCTGGGAAATGAAACGCTCAAAATCCGCGATGTGGCGCTGTATGTCGGTTATGAGGCCCACCATTCCTTCACCCGGTTCTTCAAAAAAATGACGGGAATGACACCCCAGGAATACAGGGAGTCTCTGCATGTAAATTTATAATCTGAGTCTATCAACTATAATTTGTAAGTCTATCAACTATAATCACACAGGTTTCAGCCCGTCTCCCCGCAGAGTACAATTCAGATGTATTCGCTTTCATTAAGACGGCATCCGCCGATTTCACGAAATGAGAAGGAGATGGGTATCTGTGAGAAAAAGGAAGTTAAGCTTATCCATGAAGCTGCTGGTGATGCTGGCCCTGCTGCTGACGCCGATGCAGTCCGGCGGCGGCACTGCAAACGCTTGGGAGGGTTCGCCTGTTCCCAAGCTGCATGTAAGCGGCAATCAGCTGGTGAACAGCAGCGGGCAGCCTGTGCTGCTAAGCGGCTGGCATCAGCCTACCGGGGCTTACTGGACGTATCAGAACAGCAATTATTATCTGAAACGCAACGGCGGGAACCGGCATAAGGCCACTCTGGAGTACCTGAAGGAGATCACGGATACCTTCACCAACACCTCCGGCAAATACGGCAACAGCCACGGCTGGTACTCGAATCAGGTCCGCCTGTTCATCGACCGGGAGGATATGGGCGATGTCGCAGCAGGAACGTATAACTTCGCGGGCCTTCAGGCAGCTACCCAGAATCTGATCATTCCCTATGTGGAGTATGCGAAGACGAAGGGGCTGTACGTCACGCTGGGGCTGGACTTCACCCTGCTGGACAATAAGGCGACCACCCAGGCCAATCTGGACAAGTTCAATCAGATCTGGGGTTACCTGGCCTCCCAGCCGGGACTCAAGAGCGCGGATAATGTCATGTTCGAGCTGGTCAACGAGCCAGTGCTGAGCGATGTGAACGGACAATGGGGCGGCAATCCCTCCCAGCCTAACTTCGCAGCGTTCTGGAATTCGCTGAAGAACTTCCAGAACTCCATGATCTCCACGATCCGCAGCAAGGGCGCGGATAATGTGATCTGGGCTTCAGGCCTCGGCTGGGATCAGCATTATCAGCTGACAGCATCGAGTCCGCTGACCGACCCGCTGAACAATTACGGCTATGCCGTACACTGGTATCCGGGCTACGGCGCTTATGACAATTACAACTCGCTACAGCAGATCTGGGATAGCAGCATCAAGCCTGCTGCCGATGCTTACCCGATCAATATTACTGAAACGACCTGGTTCAAGAACCAGCCGGGCGACTCCGCATATTGGGATCTGTTCAACGGTACGAATGCAGGCTTCGGCAAGAATACCAAAGCGATCTTCACCGCCGCCGGCAATGTCAGCATTGCCGTCCATATGAACGGCTTCCTGCTCGATCCCGGTCCCAAAAGCTCCTTCGCCGATCCGGACGGCGGGCTGCTCTATGACGGCAACGCCACCCGGGACGGCATGGCGCGCTTTATCTTCGAATGGTACTACGAGCGGGCACAGTTCAACCCCTGGAACGGGGTGTGGAACGGGGTTACCAACAATGCGAAGTATAAGCTGATCAACCGGGCGTCAGGCAAAGCGATTGACGTTCCGAACGGGCAGAATACGAACGCCCTTCAGCTCCAGCAGTGGCCGGAGAACACCGCGCTGGCTCAGCAATGGACGGTTACGGATATGGGCACGTACAATAATATTTACCGGCTGCGCAGCGTGAATTCTTCCGACAATAAGGTGATGGATGTGCGTAACGGCACGAAGAATAACGGCGAAGCCATCCAGCTGATGCAGGATTTGAACAACACCGCCCAGCAGTTCCGTCTCATCAAGCTGAGCAACGGCAACGGCTACTGGAGCATTCTTAATGTGAACAGTAACAAGGCAGTCGAAGTCACAGGAGCCTCCACCGCAGACGGCGCGAAGCTCCAGCAGAACCTCTACCGCGGCGATCTGCACCAGCAATGGAAGCTGGTTCAGGTGAACTAGAGCTTTATGGTAAGAGCCCCCTTCTCCATCTGCAGGGCGGTCCGGGACAGTACCGGATTGCCGCGCGGGGGAAGGGGGCTTTTTGCGTGATGAAGCAGGGGAAAGGGGGCGGGCGAGGAGGTGCGAGGCCGAATGTGTGTGAAAAACCGAATACATTCGGCGTGTGCGGGGGTGCGAGAGCAAATGTGTGTGAACAACCGAATACATTCGGCGTGTGCGGTGGTGCGAGGGCAAATATGTGTGAAAAACCGAATACATACGGCGGGCGAGGAGGTGTGGAGGACGGGTGGCGAAGGCTGGAGGTTCGGGCGCAAAGGTGTGGAGGGAAACAGTTGCCTTTTATACACTTACTGGTGAACAAAAGGCTCCTCCTACGGCAATGGTTGGATAAACAACACTTAATTTTGCACATTTCCACTAAAGTAACGAGATCAAACTAATTAGATGCTCCTTTTCCACTTACTCCCGCCCAATCCTGAGAATCCAGCAAATTAAGATACCTTTGTCCACCTATTTCCGAGAGAGAAGATGACACAAGTAGTTTTGCTTGCGGCAGGGCGAGAGAAGGTGTGATTTTTCAACCAGCCTACCCGCCCACTCCCGTCGAAGTTGCTGCATATGCACCCACAAGCATCACAATCCGCATAAAACCAACCAAGCTCTTTACACCTGCGACTCTCTCACTCCTTATATAAGAAAAGCAACATTTGTCGATAAGAAAGCAACGTTAAGCTATAGATTACAAGGCTTGGGTATGATTAAATACATAAAGAATACAGCATTTATGCAGATGACTACTAGCTGGTAACTATTTATTTAATGATGGACTCGAAAGGATGAATACGAATGATGGACAAACAGCAACAGCTTGGCTTAACGCCGCCGATGGGATGGAATTCATGGAATACTTTTACTTGGGATATCAATGAGCAATTGATCCGGGAAGCGGCCGATACGCTGGTGGCGGACGGTTATAAGGATGCAGGGTACGAATACATTGTGATTGACGACTGCTGGAGCCTGAAGGAACGGGACAAGGATGGCAAGCTGGTGGCTGACCCGGACAAATTCCCGAACGGAATGAAGGCGGTTGCAGATTATATTCACTCCAAGGGACTGAAGTTCGGCATGTACTCTTGTGTGGGAACGCATACCTGCGCCGGGTATCCGGGCAGCTTCGAGCATGAATTCCAGGATGCCGCATCGCTGGCGGAATGGGGTGTAGACTTCCTGAAGTATGACTACTGCTTCAAACCCAGACATATGTCGGGGGAGCTACTGTATAAGCGGATGAGTCTCGCACTTAAGAACTGCGGAAGAGACATTCTTTTCTCCGCATGTAACTGGGGTGAAGATAACGTCTACCAGTGGATTCGTGAATCCGGCGCGCATATGTACCGTTCCACCGGCGATATCCAGGACAGCTGGGAATCGATCAAGACGCTGGCGCTGTCACAGCTTGATAAAGCCGCCTACACCGGGGCCTACTGCCATAACGATCTGGATATGCTGGTAGTCGGCATGTATGGGGGCAGCAACAGTGACTTCATCGGCAGTCAGATCGGCGGCTGCACGGATGTAGAGTACAAGACGCATTTCTCGCTGTGGAGCCTGCTGGGCTCTCCGCTGATGATCGGCAGTGACATCCGCAAGGCGAATGAAGCGACCAAGAACATTCTGCTGAACCCGGATCTGATTGCCATCAACCAGGATATCGAGGGCCGCGGAGCTTACCGCATTAAGCCTGAGCCGCAGTGGTTCCATACCAATGAAGTATTCATGCTGGTAAAAGTATTAGCAGACGGTGACCTCGCGATCGGATTCTTCAATCTGAGTGATGGTCAAAGAGAGATGTCGCTGCAATTCTGGGATTTCGGGCTTCCGTATGCCTCCGGCAAATCGCTGTCCCTGTATGACTGCTGGGAGCAGAAGGAGCTTGGGGTGTTCAGAGAACGGTTCGCTCCGGTGGTTCCAGCCCATGACTGTCTGATCGTGCGGGCGAAATTGGTCTGATTGGTCTAGAGATAAGAAAGAAGAGAAGCGTATGAGCATGAACAGAACCTGCAGACAATGCGGGGTCCCTCTGATGACGGATGATGTGGCGATTTACCTGAAGCTGGTCACGCGCAATGCCCAGGATTTCCTGTGTATCGACTGTCTTGGTGAGCAGCTGAAATGCGGACGCGAGCCGATTGAGCGGCTGATCAAGTATTTCAGGGAATCGGGGAAATGCGTGCTGTTCCGTTAGTCACCGGAAGACAGCAGCGGACAGACTGCTGCGGACCGCGTGCTTGCCGGTAGGGGGTTTTTGGCATATATAGAACGACAAAAAGCTCACCGTCAAGGCGATTGCCTCTATGGTGGGCTTTTTGGCCCGGAATTACTGGGATCTCAATTAGAGAAGCGTGCTCTCCCTGAATTCCTGGGGCGTGACGCCAAAATGCTCCTTGAAGACCTTGATGAAATACGTGGGGTTCTTATATCCCAGACGGTTCGCTATTTCATAAACTCTGTATTTACTGTCCTTCAGCAAGAATACAGCCTTCTCCATCCGCAGACGCAGCAGGTAATCGGACAGGTTCTCTCCCGTCTCCCGCTTGAAGACCTTGGATACATGGGTTGGGTGCATATATACATATTCGGCGATCGCCTGAAGGGAGACATCCTCCGACAGATGCTCCTGTACGAATTGATGAATCTGCGCGACAACGGAGTGACGGGAGGCGGACAGCTCGGTGTTCATCTCATGCTGAAGTCTGTCCAGCAAGCCCGTTGCCCAGTACTCCAGTTCTCCGATGCTCCTGATATCAAGCGGCGTATGCAGGCGGTAGTCTGTCAGCAGACCGCCGTTCTTATGCACAAAGTAGGAGAACGCGGACTTCAAGGCGTAATAAATCTCCGATAAATGCTCATGCGAGCCGCTATACTTCGTGCCCCATTCCAGCAAGACCTCCTGGAGCTTCTCTCTTGCCGCCTCCCAGTTCCCGGCCTCAAGCAGATGCGGGAACAAGGGAGGCGAGTAGAGGGAAGCGACCACCAGGGAGGCCGGTTTGACATGATGACCGCCGAGCTGAACGATGAAGTCGTTGTCGTAGCCGATCTGCGAGCGGACCGTGGCTACGCAGCGCTGATACAGCTCCTCCACACTGGCCGGAAAGGTTCCGGAAGGGGAGAGAATGACCGAGACCGTGAGATGCAGCAACCGGCTGACAATCTGCCTCATCTCATCCGCAGTCTGTTCCAGTTGACGGCCGCTTGCGTCCCCGCCGCCGTTCACAATGAACAGAAGATGGCCGTATACATCCTCGCAGCTCCAGCTTTTGAAGTGCTGGGACACCAGCTCCTCCACGATATTGGTAACAGCGAAGCCCGGAAGCGACATATCGGACGGATCGTAGCGCTTCTGCGGGTCCTCGATGCGGATCAGAATCAGGGAGATCGTATCGCCTAATCCGATTGGAAGGCCGTATAACTGGAGCTGCTCTGTCAATTTGCGTTCAGTCCACATGCGTCCCTGGATCAGATGGTTCAGCAGGTTGGAGCGCAGGATAGGCAAATTGCGGTGAACCATTGCCTGCGACTGCACGTAGGCAGTCATCTGCTCCCGTTCTGCCTGCAGCGCACGGGCCGCATCAGAGACGGCAGCGAGCAGCTCCTCATCCTTCACAGGCTTGAGGAAATAATGTGCCGCCTTAGCTTTCAGCCCCTGCTGGGCATATTCAAATTCAGCATGGCCGGTAAGCAAGATACTAACCGTCCTCGGCCACTTCTGCTTGACCGCCCGGATCAGCTCAATGCCGTTCATGCCGGGCATTCGGACATCGGTCACCACAATGTCTGCGGCGTTCTTGTCCATCTGCTCCATAGCCTGCTTGCCGGAATAGGCAGAGAATACGCTGGTAATGCCAGCCGTCTCCCAGGCAATGCTTGCGGTCATGCTCTCCACTAGATGCTCTTCATCATCCACGATTAACAGCTTCATTCTCCACCGCCTTCTCTGTCCAGTACAGCTCTACCCGCAGTCCCGAGTCCGCATTGACCGACAGCCTCACCCCTGAATCTGCCCCGTACCGGAGCTGGAGCCGCCGGTGCACATTCAGCAGGCCGCAGGCTTCCGGCCGTTCTCCATACCGGTTCGCAAGCAGCTGCTGAAGCTCCTGAAGCCGGCCAGTGGTCATAGTACCGCCGTTGTCGTCAACTATCAACGAATATCCGTTGCCGTCCAGGCTCCCGCTAATCGTGATTCTCCCGGGGCCCTCCAGGGCTTCAATCCCGTGAATCAGCGCATTCTCGACGATCGGCTGGAGAATCAGCCGGGGCACTTCAAGGTCCCGCATGAGGTCCGCCACCTCGATGCTGTAGCGGATGCGGCTCATCCGCATCCGGTGGATGCTGAGGTAATCGGCAGCGTTCTTCAGCTCATCCGCCAGCCTCACCACCTGATTCTCCACCCGGGTCGTATAGCGGTAGTAATCGGACAGGTGATAGGCCATTTGCAGCACGGCATCCTTCCGTTCCAGCTTGGTCATGCTGATCACGTAGGACAGGCTGTTATACAGAAAATGGGGATTAATCTGTGACTGCAGCTGCTTCAGCTCAGCTTCATGCGTGAGCAGCTGCTGCTCCAGCACATTCTCGATCAGCTGCTGGATTTGCGCCGACATTTCGTTGAATCTGGATACAATGAGCCGGAATTCGTTATTTGCCTGAAGCGGAATTCTGGTCTTGTATTGTCCCATCTTGATGAGCTGAACCCCTCTGACCAGAGCGCGCAGCGGGACCTGAACATTCCGGTATAGCAGCCACGATAAGGCAATGCCCACGATGAGGATCAGTCCGAGGACCAGATAGGCGAACCGGTTGGTTACCCTAAGTGGCGTCAGAATTTCGGATAAAGGCACAATGTTGACCACATACCCGTCCAGCACCTGCACATCGGAATAGGACAGAAGGTAGGAAATTCCGCTGACATCCAGAGTAATATTGCCCTCATGCGCCAGCTGCGTCCGCTTTAAGGCGGATACAGCCTCCTGGAGAAGCTCAGGCGGGCAAGAGGGCGTGGATAAGAAGATGTCATCAGGTTTATAAAAAAGCGCTTCCCCGATTCCCTGCGATTGAAACTGCTCCAGCATCCGGATCACATGGTTCATGTGAAAGCTGATTTCAATGATCGAATTGGCTCTGGCGATGCCGCTGCTGGACTGGTAGGGCTCAAAGGTCAAGTGGATGACCGTGCCCTGTTTATCTCCGTGATCGTCATCCATAATAAAATTCCAGTTGTCCTTGCTCAGCCGCTGAAGACGCTCCAGATCATAGGAGGTTCCGTTGACCGTAGATATGGTCTGCCCTGAACGCGGCGAATAGACCGTGATTTCATTGATCCATTCCGTCGAGGCGCTTTGCAGATACAGCTTATCCTGAATGAGCTTTTTGCGGCTGATTTGTTCGTAGTAGCTGGAGTTCAGCAGGGACAGATCCTGAAATTCAATGACGTTCGGATCACGGATCAGGAGGTAGGTGAAGGTCTCCAGCTGCGTAATAATACTGTCCAGTTGTGTGGCTAAGGTAGATAGCCTGCTGATGCCCGACTGTTTGATCTGGCTGGTGATGACATTCTCATTGACTCTGCTCGAATACACCGACAAGATCAGAACAGGCAGCAATAATAACACCAGCGAGCCGACCAGCTTGGAGAAGAGACTGCGTTCCTTGTTGCCCATCTGCTTCTGACTCCTAAGTTTTGTGCTTATCTTATTCTTTAACCGCGCCCATCGTCAACCCTTGTACGAAGAACCTCTGCAGGAACGGATAGACGAGCAGGATCGGCAATGCTCCTATCAGAATTTGCGCAGAACGCACCGTGCGTTCCGACAGAATTTTCAGCTGACTGGGGTCAATGTTCGTGTTGCGCATGTCGCCGCTCTGAATGATCGTCTGCAGAAATGTCGCCAGCGGATACTGCCGGTAATCAGTCATATAGATCAGCCCGTCAAACCATGAGTTCCAATGCCAGACCATCGAGAACAAGGATAAGGTGGCCAGGGAGGGAAGCGACAAGGGAAGATAGATCGTGATCAGAGACCTCAGATAGCCCGCCCCGTCAATGCTTGCCGCCTCCTCCAGCTCTTTGGGAATGGCGCGGAAGAATTGCATCATCAGAATGGTATTGAACACGTTCACCGCAGACGGCAGAATCAGGACCCACAGCGTGTTGGTTAAATGAAGCTGCGTGATCAGCAGATAGGTTGGAATCAGGCCGCCGTTGAACAGCATGGTGAAGACAAAGAACCAGGAGTAGAAGCTTCTGCCATAAAATGAACGCGACAGGGTATAAGCGGCGGTAACGGTCAACGCCATAGACAGCAGGGTTCCGGCGAGCGTTCTTTCCACAGATAGAATTAGGGAACGCAGAAACAAGGGATTCGTAAGCGTTCTGGAGTAGGCTTCAGCCGTGAAGCCGACCGGCCAGAAAAACACCTGATTAGCCGTAGCCGCCGCACTGGAACTGAAGGATACGGCCGCAACATGCACAAGGGGAAGGATACATAATACGGCCAGAACTGCAAGAAGCGCAGTGTTGAGCACTGTAAACCAGCGGTAAGAGATTGTTTTCCGATACATAGATTCCGCCTGCCTTTACTCAAAAGATGCGATAATTTCCGAACCGGTAGGCCAGCCGGTAAGCCGTAACGATCAGGATGAAGCTGATGACCGATTTGAATAAGCCGACGGCGGTCGCGAAGCTGAAGGAGCCGTTCATGAGACCTACCCTATATACAAAGGTATCTATAATATCCCCTTCCCGGTAGACCAGCGGATTGTACAGGTTGAAGATCTGGTCGAAGCCTGCATTGAGGATATTGCCCAGCGCGAGCGTGCCCACAACCAGGATAACGGGAACCAGTGCCGGCAAGGTGACATGGAGCGTCTGCTTGAACCGGCCTGCGCCGTCGATCTCGGCGGCTTCATACAGCGACATATTGATGCCGCTCATGGCGGCGAGATAGATAATTGCGGCGAAGCCGAACTCCTTCCAGACATCACTGACCACTACGGTGATCCGAAACCAGGTTCCGTCTCCAAGGAAAAATACAGTATCGGCGCCAAGGAGCGTCAGCAGGTGATTGACAATTCCTTTGTTGCCTAGGATATCTGTCAGAATCCCTCCCAGAATCACCCAGGACAGGAAATGCGGGAGATATACGAGGGTCTGCACGAACCGTTTGAACAGCAGCGCACGTACTTCATTCAGCAGCAAGGCAAAGAGGATCGGGACTATAATGTTGGCCGTGATCTTGAGCGAAGCGATAAGCAGGGTGTTATAGATGACCTGCACGCTGTCAGGATAAGTAAACATATATTGAAAATGCTCGAAGCCAACCCATGGTGAATGAAGGAACCCAAGCCGGGGCTTGAAGTCCTGAAAAGCCATCAACAGCCCCGCCATAGGCGCATAATTGAAGATCAGCAGACAGATTACAGATGGCAGTATGAGCAAATGAAGAGGTAGCTGGCGAGTAAATCGCGTCTTGCTCTTCTTCCATTCCATCATCCGGACAACTCCTCTATAGGTTCATTTGGCAAAAGTCTTCTATTGGTTAAGCGCCTGATACCACTCGTTCACCTCTTTGGTAATATCATCTCCGCCGGAGGACTTCCATTTCTCCACGAAGCTGTCGAACGAATCCGGCGATTCTTGCCCGTAAATAATTTTCAGGAAAGCTTCACTTTCCATTTTGCGGAGCAGCTCGCCCTTTTGGGCCATGGTTGCTGTCGGAGGGCCGGTATATTTATCGAATACGGAGGCTTCGTCGATGTAAGTCTGCAGTACGGCAGCAGCCTCTGCCCATTTCTTCGGTCTGGCCGAGAAATACATTTCGTAAGGGGTTTCGGGTGTTTTTCCCTGGCCGAGCTTGGCCATGACCTCCAGCTCCTTTTTGGGCGTCTGAATGTCGTTGCCGTAGATGGTGTATTTCTTCACATCAATCCATCCGCCCGGGATTTTGTCCTGGTCATAGACCGGTTTGCCGTCCACGATGACATAGTCGTAGCCCTCGGCCCAGCCGTTAGCCAGTTCGGAGGAAGGATCGTAGAAGCCGGGTCCCATGATGGCGTCCAGATAGTTGAAGAAGGCCTCCATATATTTGAAATCCTTGTTGAAATAGAAGCGGACGGAGGATTGCGGTTCACTGCCAAAGCCCATTTTGCCGTCAATGCCTGCAGGAATGGGAACCGGTATATAATCAAAGGTCATATCCGCACTGAACGGATAGGAAGCCATCCAGGTCGGGCCGAAGACCATGCCGGATTTGCCCTGAACAAAGCTCTCCGCCGCCTTGGCTTCATCCATGATCCCGGCGTCTTTATCCAGATAGCCTTTGCTCATCCATTCGCTAAGCTTGATCAGGCCCTCCTTGACTGTAGGCTGAACAGAGCCGTACTGAAGCTTGCCGTCCGGCCCCTCTGTCCAGTAAGTAGGGATAGCAGATTGTCCGAACAGGAAATCGCTGGATACCATGAAGGTGTCCTTCACGGCCGTGACGCCTTTTTTGAGCGACAGGGATAATCCGAGGGTATCCTTGATCCCATTGCCGTCAGGGTCGCGGTTGACGAACGCATCCATTACAGCTTCCATATCCGCGATAGTCTCGGGCGCCTTCAGGCCTAAGGTATCCAGCCAATCCTGGCGAATCCAGAGCACGCTGAAAGAGCTGTTGGCGTTGAAGGTGGGCAGACCGTAATGCTTGCCGTCATAAGTAACCGTATTCCATATTTCGGGGTACTGGGCGTACAGATCCTTAAGCCGCTGCGAAGCGTACTTGTCAAAAGCCTCGTCGATATCCATCACCTTGCCGGAATCGACGACCTGATTCTCAAGCGTCGGATCGTTCAGGGTGAAGACATCCGGCAGCTTTTCATTGGAGTTAAGCAGAAGGCGGAGCTTGGTCGTGTAGGCATCTCCTGTTCCCACGGTCCAATCCACCTTAAAATCAATGCCGAACTTCTCCTTAGCCCATTTGGTGTGGACATTGTTCTCGATGGTTTCCCCGTTCTTGAATTTGTTATCGGACCCGACTACACGGCCTAAGGTAATCGTAGCCTCTTGTTGCCCGGTATTTCCCTGATCCCCCTGTACAGCCTGACCCGGATCGGATGCCGCACTGCAGCCGGCAACAGCTGTCAGCAGGACTCCGGCCACAAGGGCGATAGACGCCTGCTTCGCAAACTTTATCTTCATGTATTGACCTCCCTGTATGTGATGCTGTTTAGTATATCGCCCATGGGACCCAGGGATAAATAACAATATTGCGAGATTCATGCAAATATATTGGCCGTTCTATTTTACTTTCATTTTATTATATCAATTGATTCATTTATTATATTTCATATTATCAAGGCAGCATTTAATATAGTTTGTGTATTTTATTATTTTTATATGGCGGTGATTAGATTGTTGTATGCAGGAGCGAATTACCATCCGCATGACTGGCCCAAGGAGAGATGGACACAAGATATTGAATGGATGCGGGCAGCATCCTTTAACATTGTCCGGCTGGGGCATTTGTGCTGGGACAGCTTTGAGCCCTCTGAAGGCAACTTTACGTTTGAATGGTTCGATGAAGTCATGGATCTGTTTCACGAGGCGGGTATACAGGTCGTGCTGGATATCGCAACCCGCCCGGCTCCGACATGGCTTCACAAGAAGTATCCGGCGATTGACCGGACCGATACAAACGGCATCCGTATGGAAGCGCAAACACGCTATATGGAGGATATCGGCCACCCGGCCTTCCAGGAATACGCGTATAAGTTCGCCGAGACACTGGTATGTAAATACCGGAATCATCCGGCCCTGTATGCCTTCGGATTGTGCAATGAGCTGGGCTCGGGAGCGCCTTCCTATTCCAGAGAGGCCAGAGACCGCTTTGAAGCTTGGCTGAAAGACAAGTACGGCACGGTAGACCGGTTGAACCGGGCATGGACTACCCAGCGCTGGTCGCGCAAATTGAGCAGCTTCCACGATGTCGTGCTTCCAGTCTCCGGCCAGATTCATGGCGCGCCGGAACGGGTGCTGGACATGTGGCGATTTTATTCCGATGAAGTCTTGGCTTATATGCAGGGTCTGAGCCGGATTGTCAGGCAGTTCGCGCCTGAAGCCAGGGAATCGACGAATCACTGGTCAGAGAATCCCGGCTACGGGTTCGATTATCTGAAGCAATATGAGGAGATCATTGATCTCCCCGGTATCGGGTTCTATCCCGGCACCAATCCCGAGGACAGACGGGCCTTGACCGCCGCCTGCTTCTTCATGGATCACCGTATTGGCGAGCTTGACCAGCCCATCTGGTGCCTTGAATTCCAGACCGGCGACTTCGGAGGCTACGCTTCCCCGCGCCTGGCCATGAGAATGTATGCCTATCTCTCGCTTGTTCACAGGGCTCAGGCTGTCTGCGCATGGACCTGGCGGACGATGCTGGGCGGCGAGGAGCAATATGTATTCGGTCTGGTGGATCATGACGGCACGCCAGGCTGGAAGTATGAGGAGTTCAAACAAATCGCGGAGGAATTCAAGCTGCTGCAGGAACGCGGGCTTCCCAGACAGACCTCTCCGCAGATTGCCATCGCCTACTCGTACGAGAGCCTGAAGGTGATGGACGGCAACCGGAGCTACTACAAAACCGATTATACCCGGCAAGTCCTGGAGGCCTATGAGGCTATTGAGCGGGCCAATCTGGACTGTAATATTGTGAATCTGCGCAGTCTGCGCAAGGATTACAAGCTTCTGATCGTGCCGGGACATGCCGTCATGGATACAGCCTCAGCAGCCGCTATTCGCACCTTCGTTGAGGCAGGTGGCACCGCTGTGATGACGGCGTATTCTGCGAAGGTCAATGAGCATAACCGCGTGTTCGATACCCCGATGCCCGGCGGGCTAAGCGATGTCTTCGGCATCCGCAGCGGAGCCTTTATGAGAACCAGAAGCCATACGCCTTCGGAGAATGCCGGAGGTCTTGAGAAGACAGAGCTTCATCTGGAACGGGAAAAGCCGGCTATTCTCCTCGGGGAGCAGGAATGTCAGCCTGAGATCAGCTATTACGAGATACTGGAAGCCCGCACGGCAGAGACTGTGGCTTCGTTCACGAATACACTCGAGAAGTCGCCCGCAGTCACGCGGAACCGTTATGGCAAGGGAGAGGCGATCTATGTCGCGATACCGGCAGATGCCGATTTTCTAAGTCTGCTTCTTGATAGGCTGTACCCGGCGCTTGGCATCCAGAAAGGTCCGGTTACCCCTTCAGGCGTGGTCGCACGCAGCCTGGAAGACGGCTCTTTACTCTGTGTGAACACCACCGGTATAGAGCAGACCATACAGCTGGATAGGGAGGCATCCGGGCTGCTGTCCGGCAGCCGCTTCGCGGATTCGCTGACTTTGGGCGCTTATGAGGTAGAGCTGGTAACGTACTAGATAAGAAGCACTAAAGAAATAAACAAAAAGCAAAAGAAGCGGAGGGGAAATTTGGAGCTGTAGGAGCGGTAGCGTCCGCCTTTGTCAACGGATTTCACCCGCGAACAGCGGTTCAAAATCAAGAAATCTGGTGACAACAGCGGCCGGAAGTCCAAATGTTCACCGCAGTGACGACGAAGCTTCAAGTTCAAATCTTAAGTGCGTCTTATATAGACTACTATCAAAGGGGAGCATAGGGATGAATGATAATATCAGAATCGCAGCGCAAGTAGTACCTTCTCCACGGCAGCTGGCCTGGCAGGAGCTGGAATTCTATTCATTTATACATTTTGGAATCAATACGTTCACCGATAAGGAATGGGGGCTCGGCGACGAAGCACCGGCAATCTTCAATCCCGAAGAATTTGATGCCAAACAGTGGGTGGAGGTGTGTAAATCGGCGGGAATGAGAGGCTTGATCCTGACCTGCAAGCATCATGACGGCTTCTGTCTCTGGCCCAGCAGCCATACCGGGCATTCCGTGAAGCACAGTCCATGGCGTGATGGCCAAGGCGATATGGTACAGGAGGTAGCGGATGCCTGCCGTGAGGGAGGACTGAAATTCGGGGTGTACTTGTCTCCGTGGGACCGCCATGACGGACGGTACGGGACTTCGGAGTATAACGAATATCTCAAGGATCAATTACGTGAGCTGTTAACCGGGTACGGGGACATCTTCTGCGTCTGGTTCGACGGTGCATGCGGTGAAGGTCCGAATGGCTTGAAGCAGGTCTATGACTGGGACGGATATTATGAGGTGATCCGGGAGCTGCAGCCGGGCGCGGTGATCTCCGTATGCGGTCCGGACGTCCGCTGGTGCGGCAATGAGGCCGGCCATACCCGTGAGTCCGAGTGGAGTGTCGTTCCGGCAGAGCTGCAGGATTGCGAGAAAATCCTGGAAGAGTCGCAGCATGTGGACGACGGCGAATTCGCCAGACGCAGCAACTCCCGCGATGAGAATCTGGGCAGCCGGGAAGCCATCGCGGGGAAGGAGCTCGTCTGGTATCCGGCGGAAGTGAATACCTCGATCCGGCCCGGCTGGTTCTACCACGCTGCTGAGGATGACCAGGTCCGCAGCCTCGAAGAGCTGCTGGACATCTATGATAAGTCGGTTGGCGGGAACTCGACGTTCCTCCTCAATCTTCCGCCCGACAAGCGCGGTCTCATTCATGAGAACGATGCCCGGCGAATGGCCGAGCTGGGAGAGGTAATCCGGTCCACCTTCGAGTATAATCTGGCTGCGGGGGCTCAGGCCACCGCAACGGAGACGGCGGGAGAGGCCAATGCGGCCGGCCGGGTACTGGACGGGAACAGAGATACATTCTGGTGCCCCAAGGAAGGAACGGAGCAGGCTTCCATTGAGCTTGACCTGAATGTGGAGCAGTCCTTCGATACGATCGTGCTCAAGGAGCATATCCAGTCAGGCCAGCGTATCGAACAGCTTCATCTGGAATATCTGGACGGAGCTATCTGGAAAAGGTTCAGTGAATGTACGGTTGTCGGACACAAGCGTATTCTCAAATTCCCGGAGGTTACAGCAAGGCATATCCGCCTGACCATTGATAAATCACGCTGGTGCCCGACCTTATCCGCATTTGAAGTGTATCTGAGCGCGGTGGAGTAAGCCGAGACAGCAGGGGGCGTCCCATAAGCCATGTAATGGCTGCTTGGGACGCCCCTTTGTTTGGAGTAGGATGTATGTTTACACTTGGGTCTTGGGTGGAACTTTTGAAAGCGTCCCATGGGTGATAACTTGGCGGTACCACGGAAATTCCAGTTTTATGTGCAATCATTCCATCCTTTACATACATCAATCCACTCTGAATAACTAGAGTATTGTTCTAATTGTTTTATTGTAAGTTCAATAGCACTGTTGCTACTCCCGCAAGCTGGATAGATTGTCTCAAAACGTTTAAGAGAGATGTCTAGATAAACAGAGACATCGTTTTTAATAGCAAATGGACAAACACCTCCAATTGCATGACCAACCCTATCAATGGCTTCATCAGGAGAAAGCATTTTTGCTTTTGTTTTGAAATACTCTTTGAATTTTTTGTTATCCACTTTTGCATCACCGGCGGCAACTACTAACACAGCTTGTCCATTTACCATAAAAGAAAGTGTTTTTGCGATTCTCTCTGGCTCACAACCTAATGCAGATGCAGCCAAATCCACGGTTGCACTAGATACTTCAAATTCTTTAATTTGAGAATCCATCCCATATTGTTTGAAAAAATCTTTTACTTTTTCAATTGCCATAATCATCACACCTCATTTTTAAATATTGTCTAGAAGATCATAGATGAAACTTGCCTATGCTCTTGGGTAAAAAATCATGTTGTAAATGACACATGGTTCTTGATAGGGATTATTGTAGGAATGAGAAACATTAGCCCGAAAGCGGAGTGCTTGCTTTTCTTTTAGAACAATTTTGTTGTTGTTGACTACCATTTCTAACATACCTTGCTCCACAAAAACATATTCTTCCACACCATCAAGGTGCTTTTTAGATCGATGCTGGCATCCGGGATCAAATTCGATATAGAATATTTCAACGTTACGGGTAGGGTCAAAAGGAAAAACAGGAAAGGCTCTCATTTTTCCATCCTCTTCGAGGATAGCGTTTTTGGACAGTGTATCAACCACACTGCACTCCTCTTCTAGCTCTTCCAATAATAAAGATAAAGGAACTTTTAAGCCCACTGCGATTTTCCAAAGAGTTGTAATAGTTGGTGAAGACTGCCCTCTTTCAATTTGTCCAAGCATGGGCTTACTTACATCGGTAAGTTTAGAAACATCTTCAAGTGTAAGATTTCTAGTTGCTCGTATTTCTTTTAACCGTTCTCCAATAGCTAATACTGGCGATTGCACTGCATCACTCCTGACGTATGTCATAACATTTTTTAATATATTATAACATACAAACCACAGATGCAAGACCAATAAATGAAGTGCAAGAAATGTAAGCTGCCTTCTATAAACAAGCCTCCATAAACCAAAAACAGCAGAGCAGCGATTCTCCTGTTATTGGAGAATCGCTGCTCTGCTTGATTTTTATGGTGTTGATAGCATAGCTTAGTTCATTAATTTCGCTTGTGACAGCAAGCGGAGGATGACGGTTGCCGCTTCCGCACGGGTTGCGGATTGACCCGGCTGGAATTGCCCGGCAGGTGTACCGGTGATCAGGCCGGCCTGAACCGCCTTGGCCACATCCTGCTGCGCCCAGCCCGCAATCTTGTCTGCATCCTTGAAGGCTGCAGGCTGAAGCTCTGAAGCTGGGAGCGGCGAGCCGGCAAGGGCCATCGCCTTAACCAGGATAACAGTCATCTCCTGGCGTGTGATGATGTCGTTCGGCCGGAAATTATTGTCCGTTCCGCCCTGCACCAGACCCAGCTCAGCGGCTGTTCCGACACTTCCGGTGTACCATGCGCCGGAGGGGGTATCCTTAAACGAAACATCTGCCGAACCGGAGGAGGAATAGCCCAGCGCACGAACCATCATCGCTGCGAATTCCGCGCGCGTTGTGGTAGTGTTCGGTGCGAATTTGCTGTCCGTTAAGCCGGTGAGGATGTACTTGGAGGCCAGCTTTTCGACGGATGCCTGTGCCCAGTGCCCCTTGATATCCTCAAATGTCTTGTTGCTTGAAATCACTGCAAACGTGCCGTTGCTCGGACTATAGAACGTGACACCGGTGCCGTTGAAGACCGCCGGGACGAAGGTGAAGCTTCCGTCCTTCCCGATCCGGACCACGGTCGTATTCCGGCTGTCTGCCGGACTGTCGAGCTGCAGGGTGCCCCGGGAATAGCTGCCCTTGAACCCTGGAATCTCCACTGTGCGTCCGTTGGCTTCAGCCGTTACCGTGTATTCAATGGCAGGGCTGATTAATTTGCCCTGGGCTGCCAGAACAGCCTGAAGGATCTCTTGCTGCCGCTGTTCCGGCAGGACCGTCATACTGACCTTAAGCTTCCAGTCCCCGGTTCCCAATTGCTGTCCCCAAGCTGCGGTATCAACCGCTTTTACAGGGAAGTGGAAGGTACCGAGCGTAGACGAGACGGTGATCTGGTCTGCCGCTTTTACTTTCTGCGCATCCAGTGTGGCTGTAGCAGTAGTTCCTGTAACCTCTGCTTCGACGGTCAAATGGCCGCTGCCGCTTGGTGCTTCCGGCTGAACAGGGGTGACCGAACCAACGGTAGTGCCACCGCCGTTGCCACTACCGGCGTTATTGCCGCCGTTGTTACTGCCGCCAGTTTCGCCGCCGCCGTTGTTGCCGCCGCCAGTTTCGCCGCCGTTGTTACCGCCGCCAGGATCACCGCCGCCGTTGTTACCGCCGCCAGGATCACCGCCGCC
>NZ_ASPX01000031.1:0-8896 GCF_000517965.1 Paenibacillus sp. FSL R7-277 | reverse complement strand
AAGCACGCTAGTAATCGTACCGTCTAAGAGGTTGGTCACCGTACCAGCAGATGTTAAAGTACCAGCAGTGATAGTCGCACCAAGTATACTAGAGATGGTGCCGTTCAAAATGACGGTGGTCAGGTTCCCGCTGGTATCCGTAGTTAGCGGCCGGTCGATCAGGGTCGAGGGGTCCCGGCCAAAAATAAGTGTGCGCAAATTATCCGGATTGGCCTGAAATGAACTGAAATTTGGCAAATGGAGTCATCCTTTCTGTGGGCGATTTCTGCCGTCAGCCTGCTCATGAAAAGACCCAAACCGTCGTCTGGGTCCATAAGCATGTATAGGCTGCCGGGTTAATAGAGAGAAGCATGAGTTGGACAGGACCATTCGAATGGTGTGATATTAGGATATGGAGCTTTTAAGAGAATGACTGGGTTAGCCCTGCAAAAATACGCAGCCGCCAAACAACCTGCCGGACAGCTTCGCATACTATGAAAATATGCTAGACCGACAGAAGGAGTGAGAATATGCCGAATGAGACTGTATTTAATCAGAATAGCCAGCCGCTGTATACCGAGCAGGTTAACACCTATATTGCACCCGGGATCGATACTCTGCCTGAAGCGGGAGCCGCGATGTCAGGTTTATTGTTTGGGATTCCTTTTGCCTCCACGGTGGGTACTTCAACCCCGCTTGTCATGCAGATAGCTAATCCCGGCGGCAGCGGACGTACCTTGTATATCTCCCGCATCATCGCAAGCACGGGAACAGCGTCGGTCATCTTAACTTTGCTGCGTAATGCAACGGTGAGTGGATCAACGGTCACTCCGGTCAACTATAATTTCGGGAGCTCGGTCACAAGCGTCGGCACTGCCCGGACCGCAACGGCTGCGCCTACAGGTTCTCCGGCAACATTAATGTCGATGCTGCTGGCCATAGGTCCGGTCATCCTTAATATGGACGGCAGGATGATCCTGCCTCCCGGCAACTCTCTTACGATATCGGTAACCATTGCGTCAGGGAGTACTGCGGCAACAGGCAACATCAGCTGGTGGGAATTTTAGAACGGAAGAGGAGGAGAAGAACCATGCCCAACAACTATGTAATCAATGACAATGACCAGCCGGTCTATGTTGAAATGACGAACACCTTCCGTGCCCCGGATATCAGTGCCCCGCCAGAGATCAGCGCTTCGCAGGCCGCCGTATTATTCTCGGCGAATGCCTCGAACTCGGCAACGATCGTGCTGTCGCTTCTCTCGGCCGTCATTTCGGTCCGCATCAGTAATCCTGCGGGCAGCGGCCGGACCTTGTATCTGTCCCGGATCAGCGGCAGTATCGGCGGCACCTCGGTGCTGACCTCGATCTCTGGCAGCTTTACCATTGTCAAAGGAGGCACAATTTCTTCGCCGTCCACGGTGACGCCGGTAAATAATAATCTGGCCAGCGCGGCAGCAAGCAGCATGACGGTCCAATCCTCCACCGCAGCTATTTCCGGGGGTACTGTGCTGGCGAATGTTCAGATTGCGCCGGGAGTGTTCAACCCGGCTTTTACCGGCAGCATTATCGTCCCTCCGAACAATGTCATCAGCATCAGCGTAAGCTCCTCAAGCGCGGCAGTCGGGACGATTATATCTGCATTAAGTCTGAACTGGTGGGAGAGATAGCAGGCCGTGGCCGCTTGACTTCAGGGTGGCAAAGGTTTATTTTTCTATAAATGGATGAATTAGAGGATTGGGGAGGAGGAAGCATGGAGACTTGTCTGTTTATACACGGCTTCACCGGAGGTGAATACGAGATTTCTCCGCTTGCGCAGTTTCTGGAGCGCAGCGGCTATGTGTCCAGAATGTTTACCCTGCATGGACATGGAGGCGGCAGAAGGGAACTGCTTGATTCAAGCCGGGGGGACTGGCAGCTAAGCGCCGAGGAGGAGCTGAAGCAGCTATTCTCAAGCTCCGACAAAGTACATCTGATCGGCTTCTCTACCGGAGCGCTGATTGCATCTCGGCTATCCGTTCAGTATGCTTCCAGGATTCAGTCGCTCACCTTGTTATCAACCCCGGTGTATCCGCTCAACCCGGCCGAGATTCTGCGCACACTGGTCCGCCCGGAGATGCTCCGGAATTATCTCAGCAAATGGGGTTCTACACCCATGAGAGCCACGCGGGAGTTCCAGCGGCTGGTGCGTGAGAGCTTCGAGGTTTATCCGCAGCTGAAGGTGCCGACCTTGATTGTACAGGGCAGGCGGGATCATCTGGTGAAATTCAAAAGTGCGGACTATCTCCGGCAGACGATTCCCTCGGAACGCAGACAGGTGCTGATTATGGAGCAAAGCGGACATATGGTCTGCCATAGCGCGGAGAGTCCCGCCATGATGGATGAAGTGCTCCGGTTTATCCGCCGCACCGGCGATTCCGGGTAGACGAAGAACCCTTCCAGGGCTGGAAAGGGTTCTTCGGTCTGTCGCTGCTTCTATGATTATACGTTGACATTGAGGAGGGGGCGTGGTATTTTCAGCTTAAGGAAACCGGTTTCCTATTGAAAAGGATGATTACCGTCCTCCCGCTATTCTACTATTCCGTTATTTCGCTAGTTATTCTGCAGCAGCCCCGCCGCTTCGCTTGGAAGATAACCGGGGAATCAACTCCGGCTCCAGCAGTTGTCCGCTCACAGCAGCTTCTTTGTTATCCAGCTTGTCCATTAATAATCGTCCTGCGGATGCGCCGAGCTGGAAGGTATCCATATTGAGTGAAGTCAGCGGAGGAGTGGTGTAGGGGGACAAGGGATATTCATCGAACGTGGCAATGCCCAGCTGTGAAGGAATGGAGATATTCAATTCCCGGGCCGCCTGCAGCACGCCGTAAGCAGAGAAGTTACTCATGCAGACGATGGAGCCGGGGGGATTCGCACTTTGCAGGAGCTGCTTGGCTGCCTGATAGCCATCCTCCTCCACCGCCCGGCCATTGATGATCCAGCCGCTCTGCACAGCCATTCCCGCCTCGCTGAGTGCCCGCTGATAGCCGGCTGCACGGCGAAGGAAGAGCGGCTCATCCTTCTCGCCGCCGATGAAGGCCACAGACGGGTAGCCCTGGTCCAGCAGATGCCGGGTCAGCATGAATCCGCCCAGCTCATTGTCGCAATCGACCCAGATTCCCGGAGCGTTGATCTCACCGATGGAGATATAGGGGAACTCAAGCCGGTTCAGCTCCGCGCACAGCTCAGGAGTCAGCACCGAGGTGTTGGCAATAATGCCGTCCACCCGCTTATTCAGCACCAGCCTCTGCAGGAAATGCCCCTCGGCATGGTCATGCTGAATATTGGCAATGGTCAGCTCATATTTCAGAGGACCAATGATGCTCTCCACCCCGCCGATAATGTTATAAAAGAACTGATTGAGAAACTCGCTTTCCTTGGACATATCAATGAGGATAGCTATCGTATTGCTGCTCTGTCTGGCAAGTCCGGTGGCGATGCTGCTTGGGGTATAGTTCATCTGCTTGATGATGTCCCGGACCCGGGCCTTCGTTTCCTCGGATATTTTGGGAGAGTCGTTCATGACCTTGGATACAGTGGATTTGGCGACACCCGCTGCCTGGGCGATATCCTTAATAGTAACTTTCATAGCTTTCCCTCCCGTCCTTACGGTATGGTACGCCCTAATGGCGAACCTTGTTCTACCTGTCATAATAACACAGTTGCTGAGACTGCTCTATGCGGCATAAAAGGAGACTATACAGTATGCTTACCCGGTTATTCGTATATCACACAGCGGAGGACCCTTTTGCCTTCCCGGCAGGCCCCCGCCTGCTTAAACTCAGACTATTCGTGCAGAGCGGACAGTCCTTGTCCTGCACGGTTGTCCACGCTGACCGTTATGATTCACCCGGCCATGAGCTTCCGCAAGAGATGGAGCGGATCGGCTGTGCCGGAGCGTATGACATTCATGAAGCCCTTATTCCGGCTGAGACTGGCAAATGCCGGTATCTGTTCCACATCGGGAATCCCGCAGGTGAATACCTATGGTATGGGGAGCGGGGAAGCTCGGAGAACAGGGACCAGGCGGGTGCCTTTCAATATGCCTATATTCACCGCCCGCAGGCTATTGCGCTGCCTGCTTGGAGTTCAGACACGGTGGTCTATCAGATTTACCCCGAGAGCTACCATCAGGGGACGCTTCAAGGCATTACAGACAAGCTTACATACTTGCAAGAGCTTGGCGTGACTGCTATTTATATGACGCCAATCTTTGAATCGCCTTCCGGGCATAAGTATAATACTTCCGATTACTATAAGGTAGACCCCGGCTTTGGGACGCTTGAGGATCTGAAGATGCTGGTCGGGACTGCCCACCGGCTGGGAATGAAGGTTCTGCTGGATGCGGTCTTTAATCATTCCGGCGATACCTTTTTTGCCTTCCGGGATGTGCTGGAGCATGGGGAGGCTTCGCGCTACAAGGACTGGTTCTATATCCATTCCTTCCCGGTCAGCGGGGCGCCGGCTCCCGGCTATGAGACCTTCGCCAAGGCGGAGGCGAGTATGCCGAAGCTCAATATGGATCATCCCGAGGTAGCGGATTACATGATGGACGTAGCCAGGTATTGGGTGCGGGAAGCGGGGATCGACGGCTGGAGGCTGGATGTGGCCAACGAGGTGACTCCGGCCTTCTGGACAAGACTGCGGCGGGAGCTGAAGGCGGAATTCCCGGACCTTCTGCTGATCGGCGAGATTATGCATGCTTCCGGGCCCTGGCTGCGGGGAGACCAGTTCGACGGCGGGATGAATTACCTGCTGCGGGATGCGGTGCTGGAGTTTTTTGCAGCGCAGTCTGCGGGGCCGTCGCGGTTCATGGAGCAGCTGCTGCACCAGGAGGCCTTGTACAATGATCAGGCCAATTCGGCGATGTTCCAGCTGCTGGGCAGCCACGATACGCTGCGTTTCCTGACCGCCTGCAAGGAGGGGGGCCGGGGCTGGGACCGGGAAGCTACGGCAATGAGCCGGATGCGGCTGGCTGTCTTTTTCCAGATGACTTATATTGGGCTGCCGATGATCTATTACGGGGATGAGGTTGGAATGGAAGGCGCTACAGACCCGCATTGCCGGCGGCCGATGCTCTGGGAGGAGCAGGCTCAGCATACCGGACTGCTGGACTGGTACAAGCGGCTGATCTCGCTGAGAACAGAGCATGAGGTGCTGCGCCGTGGGGCCTTCCGCCCCTGGTTCACAGATGAGACGCGGGGTATCCTTGGCTATGTCCGGCGCAGCGGGCAGGATCGGATGGGGCTAATTATCAATAACTCCCCCAACCGCTACCATCTGGAGCTGCCCGCCTACCGTTCGGAGACCAAAGTGCTGACTGAGCTGTTAAGCGGACTCACCCTCCGCAGCTCAAGCAAGCTTCTTGTGGAGATCGAGCCATTTGGCTGTCTGATGCTGCACTAACCTGTAACCTCTGTCCACGGTAAAAGAGTAACGGACTCTGAGGGGCGCAGCAAGCGGGTGTTATTTCTTCTTTTTGTTTTGTCTCAGCAGCCGGAATTCCTTGTTCTCCCATTGCTTGAGCAGCGGATAAGGATCGAAGGCCCACTCCGTAATGCCGCGGTCACGGTAGATGCCATAATGCAGGTGGGGCGGGAACTTGCCCTGTGTGCCCGGGCTGCCATAGCCGGAGCTGCCGACCCAGCCGATGGTCTGTCCCGGAGTGACAATATCCCCTCGCAGCAGGGACTTCTCATACCCCATCAGGTGGGCATAATAATGGTAGCGGTTCTCGATATCGCGGATACCGATGCGCCATCCGCCGTAGCGGTTCCAGCCCTTGGTCTCGACAATGCCGAAGCAGGTGCTGCGCACCGTCAAGCCATGCGGCGCGAACAGATCCGTGCCTTCGTGAATGCGCGCGCCGCCCCAGCTCCGCCCGGTGCCCCAGGTGCTGCGGTAGGCATAATTGGTCCCGATCGGCAGCGGAAATGCGCTGCCGGACAGGTCCAGCCGTCCGAAATGCTCATATAGCTTGGCGAACTGGGAGACGCGCTGGGCGGCCCGCCCGTTGTGATAGTACTCCCAGATTCCGATATTGAAGTCCGTAGCGGAATCCCCGTACTTGAGCAGGTGGCGGGCCATGCTGTAGAGCACATCGGCATCGCTCTCGGGATCGGCGATGCCGTCCCCTGATCCGTCCACCCCGAAGCCGCCGAAGAAGCGGATGGAGTCCGGTTGCTTATCGTCCTGATCCGGATTCAGCGGACCGGACCATACGGGCGCCGGAATCATAATTCCGGTAAGCCGTGGCTTAGCCGCTGCAGAAGTGCTATCTGCGGCGGCTGTTTTTTTGCTTTTCCTGGCGATGGACCGTTCGTACTGATCGATGGCAGCGAAGCGGTACCAGGGAATGCCGGTTGCCGCACCCATCTGCTCAAAGAGCTGCTTGCGGTCAGCGGCGGCAGTCTCTTTGCTGTCTGCGGGAGCAGGACTGCCCGAGCTCAGTTCGGGAATTGTATGATAACGGGCAGCTTGGGTGCTTTCGGCAGGACTACCGCTCCAGAGCAGGGCGGCGGCAGACATACACATCAAGGTTCTGCGGGTGTAGGGGCTCTTTATTAAGGCCAGCATGATCTCATCCTCCTGCGTTTGGGCGCATGAATTGCATATAGGTTTGCGGAAGCGGCACTCGGGCCAGGTGCTTTTCTTTAGATTGAAGCAAAAGGACTTTTTTTATCCATGACTGCTCCAAGGTTCACAAAAACAGGCAAAGGACTACTTCACATGCTATAATATGAGGCAGCAACTTTTGACTGTGAAATAAATTGACATGACATTCAGATCGAAAGCGGGGTCTCATCACTTTGACTAATCGAACAGCCAAACAGCCCAAGCCAGACTGGATCAAAATCAAGTTAACCACCGGTGAGGAATATCAGGAAATCAAGGGTATGATGCGCTCGAAGACGTTACATACCGTATGCGAGGAAGCGCGCTGCCCGAATATTTATGAATGCTGGGCTAACCGCACGGCGACCTTCATGATTCTGGGGGATATCTGTACGCGCGCTTGCCGCTTCTGTGCGGTGAATACAGGCCTGCCGACCGAGCTGGACCTGCTGGAGCCGGAACGAGTGGCAGAGGCTGCCGAGGGTATGCAGCTTAAGCATTGTGTGGTTACGAGCGTGGCCCGCGATGATCTGAAGGATGGAGGTGCGGCGATTTTTGCCGAGACCGTGTCTGCGATCCGTAAGCGCCTTCCTCTATGCAGCATTGAAGTGCTGATTCCTGATTTCCTGGGGGACCGCGAGAGCCTGGAGATTGTGATGAACAGCAATCCGGATATCCTGAATCACAATATCGAGACTGTGGAGCGGATGTCCGACCGTGTCCGGGCCAGGGCCAAGTACCGCCGTTCCCTGGAGCTGCTGCGCCGGGCCAAGGAGATGAAGCCGGAGATTCCGACCAAATCGAGCATTATGCTTGGCGTCGGTGAGGAGTGGGATGAGATTCTGCAGGCGATGGATGACCTTAGAGCCGTAGATTGTGATATATTGACATTAGGACAATATCTTCAGCCTTCGCCGAAGCATCTGAATGTGGAGAAATACTATCCGCCGGAGGAGTTCGCGGTGCTGAAGGAAGAGGGTCTGAAGCGTGGCTTCAGCCATGTGGAGGCCGGCCCGCTGGTGCGCAGCTCTTATCGTGCCCATGAGCAGGTGAAGTCTGCTGCCGTGGCCCGTGAGGCGCGTTCCGTTTCACAGGCATAGGTAGGTCTTTTAGTCTATTTGCGTTGGGTTCGATTTTATAAAAACTTGTGAAAACAAGTTTGCCGCGTGACGGAGTCACAGTAGATAGGTTTTGGTTTTAATGTTTTTAGGTTTTAAGGTTTAGGTTTGTTTTTAAAAGGGGCTGAAGGGTCGAAAGAACCAATGCCGCGATAGCCGGCGAGGTTCTTGGGTGACGTTTGCACCCCCTTCACGTTGATGGAGTCATGGAGAGGGATTTTGAAATTGTAGGAGCGGCAGCGGCCGGAAATTCAAAATCCCGCGGAATGACGGCTTATCAACGTCCCCCCCTAGATATTATTGAAAGGCAGGCGACACACGCTTGATCGTTATAGGTGGAAAAGGTTACGAGCTGATGCTCGATCATAAGGATGGCTGGAACCCTGAGGCTTTTCGCGGAAGATACAGCGAAGTGCTGGACCGGTACGATTATATCATCGGTGACTGGGGCTACAGCCAATTGCGCCTCAAAGGCTTTTACCGGGATAATCACCCTAAAGTGAACCGGGACACGGCCATCTCAGGCATGGTGGATTATATTAACGAATACTGTAACTTTGGTTGTGCGTACTTTGTGCTGCATAAGCTGAAGGAGTCCCCGCAGGAGGGAAGCTTCAAGGATATTCTGATCAAGGAAATCCCGGAGCCGGAGCTAGACGAGGATCTGGAGCAGGATGCTGAACAGGTGGTAACGGTAAAAGAACACCGGGAGCCGCAGACGAAGGGTGCAGGCCGGGAGCATGTAACCAAAGACAGACCGGTGCGTGAACACCAGAGCCGCAATCACCGCAACAAAGAAGGCCAGGGCAAGAAGAACCATAAAGAGTTCCAGGGCAGAGGCCAGCAAGGCCAACCGAATAATGTCCGGCAGAACAGAGAACACAAAGACAACCATTCCAACCGGTCTAACAAGCAGGCGAATCAGAATAAGCAGGATAGACCGGAGAAGCAGGACAACCAGAGCAGACAGGATAGTAACCAGAACAAGCAGGACAACTAGAACGATAGCCAAGGGGACAGCATGTACCCCCGGTTTCTCAATGTAACTCAAAAAGCCTCTTCAGCACACTAGCGAGGCCACTGAAAAACTAGCCTTTCTTAGAAAAAGTAAAAAAACGTATTTAAAAGACGACGTTATTCGGTTTCTCC
>NZ_ASPX01000030.1:0-355 GCF_000517965.1 Paenibacillus sp. FSL R7-277 | reverse complement strand
ATGGCTGACGAACTGTGGGCCGTTGTCGGTGCGGATCACCGGGCGTGCGCTGTCAGGGGCGCAGTGTTGCTCCATGGCACGTCCCAGCGTCTGGCAGGCGTGCTTGGCCTCACACGACGATCCGCGGTGGTAGCCGACGATGACACGGGTAAACACATCGATAATGCTCAGGACAAAGAAATGCCTGCCCTGGCCCGCCACGTAACCGTACTTAATGTCCATCTGCCAGAGCTGACCCGCCCCTGTAATGACCTGGTTCTCCGGCAGCTTCCGAGGATGCTTAAAACGCTTGTGACGCTGCGGCTGCAGGATATCCAGCGCCTGACACAGCCGGTAGCTTTTCTTGTGATTGAGC
>NZ_ASPX01000029.1:0-66690 GCF_000517965.1 Paenibacillus sp. FSL R7-277 | reverse complement strand
AAAAAGCGAAATAAAGAGCATATCTACGACAAGTACCGATTTTATACGGAGGACTCCGGGATAAGGGGGTCGCACCGATGTGATCGGTTTTTCGACCATATCCGGCCCACACACCTCCGCCGCTCCGAATGTGATCGGTTTTTCGACCATATCCGGCCCACACACCTCTGCCGCACCGAATGTGGTCGGTTTTTCGACCATATCCGGCTATTCGGTGAAATCAGCGAAGTCATTCCTATTACTGATCCAGAATATAGTCATCCTGCCGATGCTCCAAGACACTTCCCCCAACTTTATGCACAACTTATCCATATCGGACGTAAATCATAATTTCCTAATCAATTAAAAAAGCAGCTTCACCAGGTTTACACCGGGAAGCTGCTAGGTAACGCTTAGTACGCCCACCAGTTGCCTGACATGACAATCATGGAGAACAGCTTGATGCTGTCTTCATAGTAATCCTCTGCCGCGCTGTTCGCCGTATGGCTCCACAGGGAGTTCAGCCAGCTCTGGTTGGCGGAGGAGGTCATTGCGCTTACGCCGAAGGGGGCATAGAATGCGCCGCTGTTATAGCTGCCGAAGGTGGTTCCGTTCAGCTTATAGCCATCCTTGATGTTACCCGGCGTATTGCTTGCTTTGGTCTTGATCCAGCTGTTCAGCTGATTCAGCTGGGATAAGGCCCGGTTATCGCCTGTCAGCAGATAATCGGTGGTGATCCTCCACGGGGTGCGGCAGGAATTATAGTTATAGTTGCCGTCGTTGGCATCCTCCAGGAAATTAGCCGCAGCCGGCTTATAGGTATTGCTGGAGTAGACCACGAAGTCCGGCAGCAGGCCGGTGGTTGAGCTGTAGCCGGTGTAGAGGCTGTTGATTAAGGTGTAGGTCTTGTTCGTTACATTCTGCCAGCGGGCATCCCCTGTAGCAGCCTGGAAGGCCTTCAGGTGATTGAGCATGAAGTCTGAAGGGCGGGTAGCCGTATTGTATGAGCCGCTGTTCGCCCAGTCCCCGAGACGGATCGTCCACTGGGTCTGATTAATCTCATTATCCATGATGGCGTTAATCATATTCGTCGCAGCCTGCAGATAGTTGACGGTTCCGCTGCTTCCCCATTGCTTGTGGGCCAGCAGCAGCGAGAAGGCAATATCCATATCTCCGTCGGTTGCGGAGTCTTCCCCTTCGATATTCTGGAAGCTGCTGTTCTGCTTCCAGGACATCAGATAGGGGTTGATGGCGCTTGGATGTGCTGTGTAATAATTGTAGAGTCCGTTGTAGTAGGTCTGTGCGTTGCTGTCGTAGCCGGCCATCAGCACGGTGAACAGCATGCCATAGCCATGTGCTTCAGAGACCGTCTCCCCGGCTGAATTATATTTCACATAATATTTTCCTGTTCCGGCAGGCTTAAGATATGCGCCTTTCCAGGCATCCCATTTGGTCTTGACGGCGTTATCCATGACGGTCTGAGTGACATTATTCGGTTTAATGGTTCCGCTTGTATAGGTGGTGTGCTGCGGGAACGGTTTGTTCACAGCGGCGAAGGCAGACCCGGCAGGCAGGATAAATATGGCCAGACATAGAAGCATCAGACTTTTCCAGTGCAGCTTGCGTTTCCCTTGCTTGTTCATCATCCATTCACTCCTTGTGGTTGGGGTGGATACTTAAGAGAACCCATTGTATTCACAAACGGACAGCTGTAGGAAAAGCTCACCTCCTTACTGGATATTGCGGATGCTGCCTGCCGGACAAAAGTTAAAGCGCTTAAACTTTTGTCCCAAAAAAATAATCTTCTTCTACCAAAATTGTAAATAGGAACATATTTAATATATTATTCCAGAGAATCTATGTCAATAAGCATATGGTCCTACGTAAGAAGTGCCCGTTATGATAGCAAATAGGAGCCTGCCCAGCGGCCTTCCTCCATTGATGCAGCAACAGCCCCTTCAGCCGGAAGACAATTCATCCGGTTGAAGGGGCTAAGTCAACATCTCTATTCCTGCACTACGGTCCGGTTACTCCACATCGGTAATCATATGCTCTGCAATCAGCTGCTGCTTGCGGTTCCATAGCTGTTCGCTGAGATTCACGCGGAACACTTCCGGGTTCAGCTTGCGCAAGTACTCCGGCCAGAAGAGGTCGAGCTGCTCCTCATGGTAACGGCGGATCTCCGCCAGCTCCGGCAGGGTATAGACCTGGAACCCGTTCACTACAATCGGCTCCAGCATCCGCACCGCGTCGTAACGCTCCACATGCTTCTTCATATAAGGATGCAGCGGGTTGAACAGCTTCAGCCGCACTCCACTGCGGGGTGCTGGCTCATCGGCGGAGCTGATATAATCAGCCAGCGCCTTGCCGTTCTGGCCGATAATGCGGTAGACTTCCTTTTTGCCGGGAGTGGATACCTTCTCGGGATTCGAAGAGATCTTGATCGTGGGGATCATCTCGCCGCTTGGCGCTTCGATCTCGACCAGCTTATAGACGCCGCCCAGCGAAGGCTGATCCGAAGCGGTAATCAGTTGGGTTCCGACCCCCCAGGTGTCGATCGCCGCCCCCTGCGACTTCAGGTTCATGATGGTGTTCTCATCCAGATCATTGGAGGCCACAATCTTCACATACTGCAGCCCGGCTTCATCCAGCATCTCGCGTGCCTTGCGGGACAGATAAGCAAGGTCACCGCTGTCCAGCCGGATGCCATTCATCCGTTTGCCCTGCGCTTCCAGCTTCTTCGCCGTGTTGATCGCATTCGGCACACCGCTGCGCAGGGTATCGAATGTATCCACCAACAGCGTCACGCCGTCCGGCATTACCCGCGCGTAAGCGTCGAACGCCTCCTGCTCGCTCGGGAAGCTCTGCACCCAGGAATGGGCATGGGTGCCCTTCGTAGGGATACCGAACTTTTTGCCGGCCAGCATGTTAGAAGTCGCATGGAAGCCGCCGACATAAGCGGCGCGAGCGCCCCAGACTGCGGCATCCGCTTCCTGCGCGCGGCGCGTTCCGAACTCCAGCAGCGTATCATTCGGGGCCACCTGCTTGATCCGTGACGCCTTGGTAGCAATCAGCGTCTGATAGTTCATGAAGTTCAGGATCGCAGTCTCGACAAGCTGCGCCTCCATAATCGTGCCTTCGACCCGGATCAGCGGTTCATCCTGGAACACCAGGGCCCCTTCCTTCATGGAGTGGAGACTGCCTTGGAAATGGAACTGCAGCAGCTCCTCCAGAAAGGCCGGCGCATAGTTCTCCTCCTGCTCCGACAGGTAGCGGATATCCTCTTCCGTGAACCGCAGCTCGGCGATATACTGGGCGATCCGCTCCAGCCCGGCAAATACAGCGAAGCCGTTGCCGAACGGCAGCTTGCGGAAATAGGCTTCGAACACCGCCCGGCGCTTGTGTGTTCCATTCATCCAATGGGCATACATCATATTGATCTGGTATTTGTCTGTATGTAGAGCAAGTTCTCTCCTCAAGTCCTCATCTCCTAGTCATTCCACTGTTGTATTTGGGTTCTGTCTCTGCTGATGTGCTACTTCTCTATAGCGCCCGTGACAACCTTCGCGCCAAGACTGCCGCGGAAGTGTCCAAGCGCCCATACATGACCGTCAGGATTGAAGCTGGCGACGGCATCCTCATGCACCGTAATCCCGAAGCCGTGGTTGTAGGCATCCACTGCCGTATGCAGCACACAGATATCCGTACATACCCCGATCAGATGCACCTCGGTAATGCCCCGTTCACGCAGCTTCAGCGCAAGATCCGTGCCGCAGAAGGCGCTGTAACGCGTTTTGTCCATCCAGTAGATGGCTTCCCGGTTCGCCTCGTAGACAGCCTTCAGGCTGCCGTACAGCTCACGCCCCTCGCTTCCCCGCAGATTATGCGGCGGAAACAGCTTGGTCTCCGGGTGGTACGGGTCATCCGCTTCATGCAGATCTACAGCCATCACCACATAGTCCCCGCTACGCACGAATTGTTCCGTCAGTTCACTGACTCTGGGCGCAATATCGATGCCGGGCTGGCCGACAGGCAGGTTCCCGTCAACGAAATCATTCGTGAAATCAATTACAATCAGTGCTCTCATGGTAGGATAGCCTCCTAAAAGGTTAATGGGCCTGCACTTCCCGGCAGCTTACGTATAAATGGATAATAACGGCTCATGGTCCGTGAACATATAGAGCTGTGCCGGGCGCTGGGAGTATTGATTGGAGCTGAGCGGATTCCCCGCTTCATCGCTCACTTCTTTTAATATACCCTGACGGCTGCGTGTTGACGTAATTTTGCGGATAAAATTCGGTTCTTTGAATTCCGGCACCACCGTCTGGATCACCTGGTACAGCTCGCTCAGCGTGAAATGACGCGGCAGGAACTGCCGGGCAATCGTCGTCTGCAGCATCTGCTGCTGAATCCGCAGGTAGGCATCGGTAATAATATCATGGTGGTCAAAAGCCAGCTCCAGCTCCTCCAGCGCTTCCTGCAGTGTGAACAGGCCAACCTCGCCTGCATCATCCGAGGCCTGCCGCTGCTCCAGCATCCACTCCTCCACCAGAGCAAAGAAAGCATGGCTGATAATCCAGCCGCGCGGATCACGGCCCGGCTGGCTGTAGACGCCGAGATACTCCAGATGTCCGCCGTCCACACCGGTTTCTTCCTTCAGCTCGCGCGTAGCAGCATCATAGATCGATTCATCCTCCTGGCAAAAGCCGCCCGGCAGGGCCCACATGCCCGCACACGGCCATTTTTTGCGCCGGACCAGCATCACCTTCAGCTCGCGCAGCGGCAGCGTCTTCGTGACGGTCTTCCGCTCGCGCTTGGTCAGTGTAAACATGACAATATCCGCCGGAACGCCATCCGGAGTGCGGTACTTCTTGGCGTTATAGGTTTGTTCCGCGTTCTCAGTCACTATAGATCATCCTTTGCCGCAGCTATTGTTTGTTGTTCGTATCTTTTAATGTACCAAACCTGTCCGCCCAAAATCAACCGGAGCAGGCCGCAGATATGTAAAAGGGACGGATTCACATCCGCCCCCGGGTGATTCTGCATTAATCTCCGCAAGTGGAGGGCGGCGCCTCGGTGCCTGCTTCCACATTGATTTTATCCGAAACGGTATCCCTGATCACTGAAATCACCATCTGCAGCAGATAATTGATATCGCTCTGGCTCTGCTGGAACTCGTTCACGACCGGGATGCTGTCGATTTCATCCTGCAGTTCTTCAATCTCACGTTCAATCTTCGCGACCATCGCCTGGTTCTTAAAGCTCTCGAACGCCACGATCTCCTTCTGCTTCTTCTTAATTGTAGCAATAAGTCCCTGCACACGCTCGTGATTCAGAATCTTCTGCTCGGCCTGCTGGAAATGACGGACCTCCTCACTGGTGGAGATGAGTACAGCCAAGTCCTTCGCCTTGCCCATAATATCCTCCCGGACAATTAAATCGCGGGTATTGTGGGTCTGCATGCCATATTCATTCAGTCGTGCTTCTTCCTGGCTCATTCTTCTCGCCTCATTTCTCTATAATTAGAGGACCGCTGCGGCTTCCGCCTGATAGTCCCCCTGGATGTACCAAGTCTTCGCGCCGGTGATGCTCACCTGCACCAGCGTGCCGATCAGGGAGGACGGGCCTTCGAAATGCACCAGCTTACTGTCACGGGTACGTCCGGCCAGCATCCGGGCATTATTCTTGCTCGTACCTTCCACCAACACCTCCACCCGCCGGCCCAGCATCCGCTCATTCCCCAGACGGCTCTGCTCCTTGATCAGATCATTCAGACGCTGGAGACGCGCGCTCTTAACCTCTGACGGAACATTATCGTCCATCCCGGCTGCCGGAGTCCCTTCGCGCGGAGAATAAATGAAGGTATACGCCATATCATACCCTACTTCGCGCACCAGGGACAGTGTCTCCTCGAACTGCTCCTCCGTCTCACCCGGGAAGCCGACGATAATATCCGTAGTCAGCACCGCATCCGGCACGCCTACCTTAATCTTACGGACCAGCTCCAGGTAGGCTTCACGGGTATATTTGCGGCTCATCCGCTTCAGCACGGCTGTACTTCCCGACTGCACCGGCAGATGGATATGCTCCACCAGATTGCCGCCTTTGCCCAACACATGAATCAGTTTATCGTCAAAATCACGCGGATGCGAGGTCATGAACCGGATACGCGGAATATCAATCCCCCGCATGTCGTCCATCAGGTCGCCGAAGGTATAATCAATGTCCGTAAAATCCTTGCCGTAGGCGTTCACGTTCTGCCCCAGCAGCGTTACTTCCTTGAAGCCCTGGCGGGCCAGCTCCCGCACCTCGGCAATGACATCCTCGGGACGTCTGCTCCGCTCCTTCCCCCGGGTGAACGGCACAATACAATACGTACAGAACTTGTCGCAGCCGTACATAATATTCACCCAGGCGCGCAGACCCTCCCGTTTCTTCGGCAGATTCTCTATGATATCGCCTTCCTTGGACCAGACCTCAATGACCAGCTCGCGGCTGAACACCGCTTCCTTAATCAGCTCCGGCAGGCGGTGGATATTATGTGTGCCAAAAATCAGATCCACGAAGCCGTACCGGCTCATGATCCGGTTGACCACGCCCTCCTCCTGGGACATACAGCCGCAGATCCCCAGGAGCAGGCCGGGCTTCTCCAGCTTCAGTGTTTTGAGATGGCCCAGCTCTCCGAATACCTTATCCTCCGCATTCTCGCGGATCGCACATGTATTAAGTAGTATAATATCAGCTTCGCTGCGGTCTTCAGCCGCCCGGTAGCCGAGCTGCTCCAGCATACCCTTCATCGTCTCCGTGTCATGCTCATTCATCTGGCAGCCGTAGGTGGTAATATGATAGCTCTTGCCTGCACCGAAATCCGCCATCTCCGGCGGAATGTCGAAATGATACAGCACTTCAATCTCTTCCTTGCCCCGCCGCTTGCCTTCCTTGTAATCGGGCTGGCTATTGATCTGCACGTTCCTGCCTTTGATCCGGTAAGTGGTCTTGCCTTCAGTCTCGCTGACGATCTTGGCATCCGTGAAATCGAAATACTGCCCGTAATCCTTGCTCCCCTTCGCCATGCTAAAGTCACATCCTCTGCTGATGTCCCCATATTTTCCGTGCTTTTCTAATGTAAAATTATATCATACCGCTCCCAAGATAATCCATTCTGAACATTTCAGGAGCTAGGGGCTTTACTGTAACGTATACGTTATCGTTTATAGTGATGATAAGGAGGGAGTCGTGACTATGATCCGTATAGGAGATTTAGCGAAGACAGCGAATATCAGCAAAAGAACCTTATACCACTATGAGCATATTGGACTGCTGCAGCCCACAAGGGTCTCTGAGAACGGGTACCGCTTCTACGATAACCAAGCTGTAATCCGGCTTCAAAAAATTCTGTTATTGAAATCGATCGGCTACACCTTAGAGCAAATAAAAGAGCTGTTACAGAATCAGAGCCCTGCGGATGAACATGACCATTGGATAGCATCATTGCATGAGCAGATCGAGCTGATCGAACAAAAAAAAGAAGAGTTAAGCCGCAAGCAGTATTATCTCAGGTCTACTCTTCATACCCTCCGGCTCAAAGGTACAGAGCATCTGCAAGATTTAATGCAGGTCCTTGCGGCTATGAATGACCGTCCTCTAAGCGATGGAATCATTCCAGCCGAATTCAGGGAGGAGCCGTCACTAACTGTTGAGGAGGTTGAGCTGCTTAAGCGTCTCCCTATCCTGGGCGGCGGCAGCAACAAAGCGGAGGAGCTTGTACGCCTTTTAGAGCAAGCCGTATCGTTGATGGCCTCGTCCCCCTATTCTTCAGAAGCTCAAGCGCTGGCTGGCCGTTTATATAGCATGGCGATGGACCTTTTTGAAGGTAATGAGACGCTGCTGTATAGATATTGGGAAATGATCCGGCCCGCTGACGGTGCGACTCCTGTCGTGATGGGCATGGATAGCGCAATGATGTCTTTTATAGATGAGATGATCGGATATTATCTTGGGCATAGAGAGGAGAACCGGCATGAATAGAGGGCTACAATCACTGGGCATTCTTAAGAATCCTTGGATGCTGGCTGTACTAGCAGGAGTAGTGATCCTATTGTCAGCCTGTGGAACAGCTACAGATCCAATACCTGAAAAGAAAGCTGAGGAGTCAACAGCAACGGTTGAACCGGAAGCGGACGCTATACTCGTAGAGGTGCTAATTGAAAGCGATAGTGATGCAGCACTTAATCTGGAGGTGGAAGTCAATGCCCGTGACCATCCGCAGAGTGTATATTTCGATTCTATCGAACTCCCTTACAGAGAGGAATTCGCTGTCCCCAAAGACACGTTCATACCGTTAACCTCTACCAGGGTACAAGCAGAAAAGGATGCCGATGCCACTTGGATAAGCTGCACAATCCTGTATGACGGAGAGGTAGTAGCGACTCATACATCCAGAGGGGATAGCGCGAAGTCTGTATGCGAGAAGAAGTTCCGCCTGGGGCCGGGATAAGGAGTACGATCGGGAAATCCGGTCCTACCGCGCGTCGACAGGAAGAGAGAGCAAGTCAGTAGTCTGACTATTGCGTCTTGTATAACATGAGATTTAAAATAACTTATTGCATAGAGCTTCAGTATGAGGCACGCAACTCAGGAGTATCTCCAGCGCAAGTGGAAACGCTTTGCCGCCCTTTTAAAGGACGGTACCGTTTCAGCGAGAAATAGAAGGATAATTTATCATGTGCTGCGCGCTAGCAAATATATGCTGTTTTCCGCATACATTTTGAGCTCCTCATATACTCATGCGGCCTCCGGATCATTCAAAGAGTACTTCTTCCCACGCTATGCCTCTTATCCACAACAGACGAATAATATAATTTCCTATACGACAAAAAAGCCCGGACTTATAATGAAAGGTCCTGGACTTATTTATTACAGCCAGCTTGCCGCCGGACGTCTTAACCCCCAAGCCTATAGATCAAAATTGATGCGTTGGAGTTGATCTGCGTTCCTCCGGCTAAGGTCTGTAAATTGATTGCAGCGGCACTGGAATGGTTCCTTAAAGTGATTACATCGCCGGGGACTACAGAGATAATCACCATCCCGGGGTTAGGCTGTGTTCCCGCTCCTGAACCATAGACGCTGCCACCTACAGGTGCACCGTTCAGATACAAAGTGAACTGATTCGGTTCCACTGCGGTGACAATGAAGATTACCGCATAATCTCCTGCATTCTCAACATTAATCTGAGCTGTATTAGGGGTATGCGAGAAGCCGACAAGACTCTCATTGCTGTCAAAAGTAACATCCGCTTCGGTAGCCACGGTCTGAGCCGCCGTATTGAAAATATAAGCATAAGATGACGCCAGTACGCCTGTGACTCCCGTTACACCAGTCACACCTGTTGCACCCGTTACTCCAGTGGCACCCGTTACCCCCGTTACCCCCGTCACACCCGTCACACCCATCGCACCCGTCGCACCCGTTACTCCCGTCACACCCGTTGCACCCGTCACACCTGTGGCTCCCGTTACTCCTGTGGCTCCCGTTACTCCTGTGGCTCCGGTGACTCCTGTTGGCTCTTCTCCCAGCAACTCCTGCGAGACCAGCCGGTGTGCTGTCACCAACTGCCCGCTGGCATTTTGGCCCCATAGGGATACCTGCGCTTCGGAGACTGCCGTTCCTGTCGTGTTGAACACGAATTCAAAAGCATCCAGGTCTGCATAGTAAATTTTGGTAACCACTTGGGAGGGGGCCACACTGATCTCCTCCTGCACATATAAGGTGCGTATGCCGTTCAGGGTATAACCCAAAATAAGAATATCGAAGAATCCGGTTATATTACGGCCGTCTATTTTGAGTGTTACCCTTTGAGTCGGCCGGGTCCCCGTATTGCTTGCAATATTATTCTCAATCGGTCCTGTAGATAAAATGGCCATTTTCCAGCTCCCCTCTCAAGCTAAATCCAGCTATATTAATAGCAGTATTCGAGAGGAAACAGAAGAGTGTTGGCATATTGGCATTATTATAAGAAACAGTAACAATCAGTACATCTTCAAAGATTCACCCGCAAAAAAACACCCCATGCAGGCAGCCATGAGCTGATAGACTTGAAGTCTAACCTAATGGCTTGGCACAGGGTGTTACAGATCAAGCTCTATTGATTAATACAATGTCTTGGTAGACTCCGAGGTGAACGGAATAATCTCGTTAATCTTGCCTGCCTGTACCTTGGCAGGCCAAGCCGGATCGCTGATCAAGGCTCTGCCTACCGCCACCAGATCGAACTCTCCCTTATCCAGCCGGAGCAGCAGCCGCTCAAGGTTGTTATCCTCATTCTTCTCCATAACCGCACTGGTGAATGCGCTGTCCAGGCCGACAGAGCCCACTGTAATCGCCGGTTTGCCCGTAATCTTCTTCGTCCAGCCCGCCAGATTCAGCTCAGAGCCTGCAAATTCAGGCTCCCAGAACCGCCGGGTGGAGCAATGGAAGATATCTACCCCGGCATTGCTGAGCGGGGTCAGGAAACGGGCCAGATCCTCCGGCGTCTCCGCCAGCTTAGCGTCATAGGCCCCGCTCTTCCACTGCGAGAAGCGGAGTACGATCGGGAAATCCGGTCCTACCGCACGGCGGCAGGCATCGATCACTTCCACCGCGAAGGTAGTGCGGGCTTCCAGATCGCCGCCGTATTCATCGGTGCGGCGGTTAGTCTTCTCCCAGAAGAACTGGTCGATCAGATAGCCGTGGGCGCCGTGCAGCTCTATGCCGTCGAAGCCGACGGCTTTGGCTGCCTTCGCTGCCTTGGCGAAGGCACTGACGATGGCCTGAATCTCGCTCTTAGTCATCGGCTCTGTGACTTGCTCTCCGGCCAGATTCAGCCCGGACGGACCGATCGGCAGCGCCGAAGCATTAGGCCCCTCACCGATCTTGCGGGCCATGCCGACATGCCAGAGCTGAGGCATAATCTTGCCTCCGGCAGCATGCACCTCACGCACGACCTGCGCCCATCCCGCAAGGGAGGCTTCGCCATGAAAGTTCGGGATATCCTGATCGCTGACTGCCGCCGGATGATCGATGGCCGTGCCTTCGGTAATGATCAGACCCACCCCGCCTTCCGCGCGGCGGCGGTAATACGCCGCCACCTCAGGGCCAGGTACGCCCTCAGGAGAATGCACCCGGGTCATCGGCGCCATCACCACACGGTTACTGAGGGACAAGCCTCCGTATTCAAAAGGTTCAAACAATGCAGCAGCATTCATAATTCACTAGCCTCCATTTCATACGATGATTACTTACTTGATGATTACTTTAAGTAAGCATAGTATGACGGTTCCCGGCGGCAAATGCAAATGACTGCTAGTACAAGAGATTTGGTAAGTCTTATAAGTCCAGCACTCCGGCTTTTGGAGTCACTCGGAAGGCTGCAGCCAGATCTGCCAGCTGCTGATCGGTGATCTTCTGCCGAATCTCTCTTCCGCCGATCAGGTTATAGACAATCGCGGCTTTTTCAATCGTTTCAACCAGTCCGAAGGTGGCATCCATCGTCGCACCAGTAACAAATATCCCATGCTGCGGCCAGATGACCACACGGTATTCCTTCATCCGGTCAGCGGTGGCCCGGCCGATCTCGCTGCTCCCCGGCACCATCCAGGGAATGACGCTGACGCCATCCGGGAAGACCACCAGACATTCTGTGCACATCTCCCACAGCGTCTTGGTGAATTTCAGCTCATCCAGATCATGGGTGAAGGTCATGGCAATTACATTTGTTGCATGGGTATGCAGCACAATCCGGTGCGCCGGATCTACCTTCAGCCGTTCGATATGGCTCATGAAGTGGGAAGCCAGCTCACTGGTCGGAACAGCGTCATTACGCAATCCCCATAACACCTCCACACTCTCGCCGCTGCTGCTGACACGCAGCACACCCAGATTGGCCTCCGGGTCCTTGATCACATTACGGAAATACTTGCCTGATCCGGTAACGATGAAGTATTTGCCCGCCAGCTCGGCTACAGGGAAGGTAAGGCTGATCGTGCGCAGCGGCTCGCGGATATTGATATACTTGGCTACCTCTTCTTCATCCAGGAGGTAACTGACGTTGCCCCCGTTCAGCTCATCCCAGCCCAGCGACCACATGTGATGGGTAATTTCGGACATTTCCTCGATAAAAGGCGCGGTGACGCCGGATATATACCCTTTGGATTCAATTACGGAAGTACTCATATGCTCTCTCCTTCTATATGCACCCTAAGCGTGCGGGTACTTGTTATTTATTATTTCAGCAGTCATTGTGATTTCAGCAGCCTGATCTTATCTTAAAGCCAATACATCCTGCTCATAGCTCTTCACTTCAGCCAGCCATTGCTCGCGGACTGGGGTTCCCTGCGAAGCGCAGTAGTAATCCCAGACTGCACCGAACGGGTAGGACTTGAATTCTTCCACCAGGGCCAGCCGTGAGGTGTAATCTCCGGCCCGCTCAATGGCCCGAAGCTCCTCTACCGGCTCCAGCATAGCGCGCAGCAGCGCCTTGATCGTATTGCGCGTGCCGATTACCCATGCTGCCAGGTGATTGATACTGCCGTCGAAGAAGTCGAGGCCGATATGCGTACGCGGCAGCAGATCCCCGCGAACCAGCTCGCGGGCAATCTCCAGCAGCTCATCGTCCATCGTGACCACATGATCGCTATCCCAGCGGACCGGTCTGCTGACATGCAGCAGCAGCTGCTCGCTGAACATCAGGATAGAGCTGAGCTTGTTCGAGATCACTTCCGTCGGATGGAAATGCCCGGCATCCAGGCAGATGGCCTTACCACGTGTTAGGCCGTAGCCCATGTAGAACTCATGCGAACCGACAACGTAGCTCTCCGAGCCGATACCGAACAGCTTGCTCTCCACGGCATCGATAGTGTACTGCGGATCCAGCTCCTCGCTGAAGATTTCGTCCAGCGATTCCTTCAGTCGCATGCGCGGTGCCAGCCGGTCTACCGGAGTATCCTTGTAGCCGTCAGGCACCCAGAAATTCGTCACACACGGCTGGCCCAGCTCGCGGCCGAAGTGCTCAGCAATGCTGCGGGAAGCCTTGCAATGCTTAATCCAGAAGCTGCGGATCTCTTCGTCCGCATGGCTCAGGGTGAACCCGTCTGCCGCCTTCGGATGCGAGAAGCAGGTCGGATTGAAATCAAGGCCTAAGCCCTGCTCCTTGGCCCATTCCACCCAATTCTTGAAATGGCGCGGCGCCAGCTCATCCAGATCCACCTGCTCCTTCGTATCGGCATAGATCGCATGCAGATTGACCTTATGCTTGCCGGGAATCAGCGAGAGGGCCTTCTCCAGATCCTGACGCAGCTCATCCGGTGTACCGGCCCGTCCGGGGTAGCTGCCGGTCACGGCAATGCCGCCGCTCAGCTCTTTATCCTTGAACAGAAAGCCCCTTACATCATCGCCCTGCCAGCAGTGCAGCGATACTTTGATCTGCGCCAGCTTCTCCAGTACCTCATCCGTTTGAATTCCATGGGCTGCATATAATTTTTTGGCTTCGTTGTAGCTGTTAATGATGCTCTGATCCATGCTGTTGCCTCCTAATACGTATTGTGAACATCCGCTCCCGGATGAAGCTGCTCCCAGCGGACCAGCAGCTCCGCCAGCTGAGGAACCGGCTGTGGAAGATAAGACTGAATCGCGAAGGACTGTGAGATGATCTGCCGGGCTTCATGGATATCTGCCATGCGCCCCGCCTCAATCATCTGCACAGCCAGATTACCCAGGGCTGTGGATTCGGTCGGTCCGGCCAGCACCTCCCTGCCGGTAACATCTGCCGTCAGCTGGCACAGCAGCCCATTGTTAGCGCCGCCGCCAACAATCTGCAGCACTTGGGTTAGCTCCCCGGTGAGTTCTTCCAGCTCAGCCAGATGACTGCGGTAGGATAACGCCAGACTGTCAAAGATACAGCGGGCCAGCTCGCCCGTAGTCTGCGGCACAGGCTGGCCGCTCTCCAGGCAGGCCTGGCGGATCTCCTGAATCATATCGTCCGGGTTCAAAAACCGCGGATGATTGCAGGGAATCAGGCTGCGGAAGCCTGGGCATTCACCGGCCTGCTCTGCGAGTTCCGCGAAGCTAAATCTTCCGCCGTCCAGTCTGCGCACTTCCTGAATCAGCCAGAGGCCCATAATATTCTTCAGGAACCGGTAAGTCCCGTAAGCGCCCCACTCGTTGGTATAATTAGCGGCCATCGCTCTGCTGTTATTGATCGGGTGATCCAGCTCTACTCCCATCAGAGACCAGGTTCCGCTGCTAAGATAGGCTGACGCACGGTCCTTCTGAGCAGGCACACCGAGTACCGCAGATGCTGTGTCATGCGTAGCCACGCAGATCAGGCGGCATTCCGGCAGATCATACTCCGCGCGCAGCTCCTGCGTAATGAAGCCGAGATCTTCCCCAGACTCGGTTAACGGAGCGAACTGTTCACGCCGCAGACCCAGGAATTCCAGCAGCTCGGCATCGAAATCACGGGCCGCAAGATTCAATAGCTGCGTCGTGGATGCGTTGGTAACCTCGTTCATCTTACGTCCGCCGAGCCGGTAGTAGAGATAATCCGGCACCAGCAGAATCTGATCGGCCGCCTTCAGTTCTTCCCGGTCATGCGCATATAGCTGATACAGCGTATTGAAGGGAAGCTGCTGAATGCCCGTTTTGGCGTAGACCTTCTCGGGCGGAAGGAGCCGCCCGACTTCTTCCATCACCCCATCGGTCCGGTGGTCACGGTAGGCGTAGACCTCGTTCATCCGCTTACCATCAGCATCCAGCAACACATAATCTACCGCCCAGGTATCAATACCTAGGGTGCATTCGTGAATTCCTGCGTGCTTCGCTTTACGAAGCCCGTTAATAATCTCATTTAATAAATAATCCATATCCCAGAAGCAGGAGCCTTCCTGCTCTGTGAAGCCATTGCTGAAACGGTGAATCTCCTCCAGTTGGAGGCTCCCGTCCACGAGCTGTCCGAGAACCAGCCGTCCGCTGGAGGCGCCGATATCGACGGCGATATGATAGGTCATAGGGAATCTCCTATTCTATGGGAGGTGATTTACTGAATTTTGCGGAATAACGCGATTACTTCATCTTTGGTAGGAATAAAAGGATTACCGGGCGCGCAGGCATCCTTCATGGCGTTCTCAGCCAGCAGATCGAGATCTACTTCCGCTACACCCAGCTCGGACAGCTTGGCAGGAATGCCAACCTCCTTGGACAAGGCCTTGATCGCCTCAATGACGTAATCCGCACATTCCTTGTCGCTGCGTCCTTCAGTCTGCATACCGGCCGCTCTGGCAATCGCTCTGAACTTCTCCGGCACATGCTTGGCATTCTCTTCTTCCACGTAAGGCAGCAGCATTGCATTGCACACGCCGTGCGGCAGATCATACACCCCGCCAAGCTGATGGGCCATGGCATGCACATAGCCTAAGCCTGCATTATTGAAGGCAAGGCCGCCGAGGAAGATCGCATAGACCATCTGCTCACGCGCTTCAATATCCTGTCCGTTCGTTACCGTCCGCGCCAGATTGCCGAAGATCAGCTCCACCGCAGCCAGTGCCGTAGCATCGGTTACCGGATATGCGCCTGGAGTGACCAGCGCTTCAATCGCATGCGTCAGTGCATCCATGCCCGTAGCCGCCGTCAGCGCAGCAGGCTTATCGACCATCAGCTCCGGATCATTCACCGAGATGGTGGCGATACTGTTCTTGTCTACCATGACCATCTTGATCTTGCGCTCTTCATCTGTAATCACGTAGTTGATCGTCACTTCACTTGAAGTCCCGGCCGTCGTGTTCACCGCGACAATCGGCAGAGATTTATTCTTGGATTTGTGAACGCCTTCATAATCGGCAATATGCCCCCCGTTGGTGGCAACAATGCCGATGGCCTTAGCCGTATCCTGCGGCGAGCCGCCGCCGATGGAGATCAGATAGTCACATTCGTGCTGCTTCAGGAAATCTACGCCGTCATGAACATTTTTGCAGGTAGGGTTCGGTTTCACTTCATCATATACCACATACTGAATCCCCGCCTCCTCCAGCACAGCCAGCAGCCTTCCGGCGATTCCGCTCTTCATCAGGAACTTGTCTGTGACCACAAGCGCCTTGTTCAGCTTCAGCTCTTGAATGTATGGGGCGATGTCCTTCAGACAGCCCTTCCCCATCATGTTAATCGACGGCACATAATAGACATGAGTACTCATTGCTTAACCAGCCTCCCGGGCACGTAAATAGTTAATGAACACTGTAAGCGCACATCTCCCTGTTGACCTTCTCATCGTATCGCCGTTAATCTGTGTTGTCAACACTTTAAACACTAAATAAGTTGTTTTTCTTTGTTTATTGTTTGTTTTACGGGAAATAAGCAATCATTATTGTGGGTTTCAGAGCAAATCAGGTGAATTGTGTTGTACAACACAGAAATAACAGGCTATATTAAGACTATCAACTCTGGAAAGGTGATACGTATGCTCGCTGCCGAAAGACGCAAAAAAATAATCGACCTTGTCCATCAGGACAAGCGTGTGCTGGTGTCCGATCTGAGCCGGATGTTCGAGGTGACAGAGGAGACGATTCGCAGAGATCTGGAGAAGCTGGAGAAGGATGGCATTGTAAGCCGGACCTACGGCGGAGCCATGCTGAACAGGCATACCAATGAGGACCTGCCTTTTCTGACCCGGGGAGCACTCAATACGGATATCAAACGCGCAATAGCGATCCAGGCGCTGGATCTGATTAATGACGGGGATACGCTGATGGTCGACCCCAGCTCGACTTCGTTTGAATTCCTGAAGCTGCTGGGTAATAAAAGTAATCTGACGATCATCACCAATTCGATCAACATTCTCCATGAGTTCGCAAGTTCGAGCCACAGCATTATTTCTACAGGCGGCTCACTCCGCCACCGTTCCCTGTCGCTTGTCGGCCCCGTAGCCCATGAGACCATTCAGCGCTACAATGTGGACACCGCCGTAATCAGCTGCAAGGCCCTCGATATGGACCGCGGGGTCACCGATTCCAATGAACCGGAATGTGAGCTGAAGAAATATATGCTGCGCCAGGCACACAAGGTTGTGCTGCTCGCGGACCATACCAAGTTCGACCAGACGGCCTTCGCGAGGCTCGCAGAGCTAAGCCGGATCGATGTGCTGATTACCGACCGCAAGCCTTCGGAGGCGTGGCTGAAGCTGTTGTCCGAGAAGAATGTGGAAGTGCTGTACTAATATCATGGGAAATCATTTTAGGGAGGAGAAATGGGCAAATGGGCAAAAAGAGAAAAACCTTACCCGCCGACTTCGGCGAGCTGGTTAAATCAGGGGATGTCGATGCACTAAAAGCTATTTTTGAAAAATGTGATTGGGATGCAACCTTGGGATATTACAAAGAACCCGCGCTCAGCATGCGGCAGATTCCGGATGAGCTGGTCCGCTGGCTGGTGGAGCAGGGTGCCGATATTAATGCGAGGGACAAATACCAGCGTACCCCGCTGTATTCCCAGGCTGGAACCTGGTCCGGCAATATTCCATTATTCCTGGAGCTTGGTGCAGAGCTGGAAGCCCTGGATTATCAGAACCAGACCCCGCTGCACGCTGCGGTTAACTATTACCGGACTCAGGCGGTACGGGATCTGGTGGCCCATGGCGCAAATGTCCATGCGGTAAATAAGTCGGGGAACACCCCGCTGTCCAAAGCCTTATTACAATGCCGGAATAGCGATATCGATAGCATGCTGGAAATCTCGCAGATCCTGCTTGATGCCGGAGCGGAGATCACACCGGAGATGCAAGAATCCGTGAGTAAGATCGGCAAAGCATTTGAATTCGCCAGATCCAATTTCAATAAAGAGCGCTTGAGTGAAACCGCAGATGCACTCGAATCCCTGTACAAGCTGTTCGATGTGGAGCCTGTAGCAGCGCGGGTGATGCATGACGGCGTTTCCAAGATCGAGGTAAACAGCACAAGATGGCAGGATCAGCACCAGGAGCTGTGGGAATTACTAATCCCGGCGTCAGGACATGCGCTCACCGTGCAGGGAGAGGTCATTCGCATCACCGGCCGGATCTCACATGAAATCATGAATAACGGCGGAGGCAACTGGGATGCCGATTTCCGTAAAATGCTGAATGCGCTGCTCCGGCACTTCGCCTCGGGCACACCTCTGGACCCTGCGCACCTGAAGGAAGCGGCGGAATTAGCCGGATACCTGCGCCATGGCAACGGCAATGATGAGCCGGCCAGATTATGCGAATTGGCCGTGAATTGGGTACTTGCCAATCCACAGCCCGTTTCGTTGCCGCAGCCGGATTACAAACGCTAAATGCTGAGACATCCAGCACTTGTCCTGCTCCCTATGAAGAAGCGGCTCCCTTGGAGAGCATGATATTCAGAATCGCCTGGTCTGTGGCGGCAAGCCCTTCCTGGACCAGGGTCTCCATATTCTTGATTGTATCCTCCACCTTCTCGAAGATGACACCGTCATTGAGACCCGCGGAGATATTGTTCATGGCGAGAGTGGCAGACTGAATGGCCGCGTTGGTGGCCGTTGAGATTTTGAGCGCACAGGTTGGCTTGGCACCATCGCAGATCATGCCGGAAGTAGAGGCAATCGTATTCTGGATGGAGTGCTTGATCTGCGCCAGCGTCCCGCCCATCAGATAGACAATGCCGCTGCCCGCCCCCACTCCACCGGCAATGCCTGAGCCGCAGAGCGGGGACAGACGGCCAATGTAATGTTTCACATGGATGGTAATCAGATTGCTGAGCGCCATCGCTCTTGCCAGGGTCTCCTCATCCTTGCCGAGTAGCTCGGCCAGGGCAATGACCGGCATGGTACAGGCAATCCCCTGATTGCCGCTGCCCGCCGTCGTCATTACCGGCATGGCACTGCCGTCCATCCGTGCATCGGATGCGGCTGCCGTTGCGGCAATGATCCGGTTCGCCACATCCGCGCCGAACAGATTGAGGGCGGATTGCTGGCTCATTTTCCGGCCCACCTGGAGACCATACTCCCCGCGCAGCCCTTCCTCCGAGATCGCCTTATTCATAACCGCTCCCTCCAGCAGGAAGCGAAGATCCCCGAATGGTGTATTCTGAACGAAGGCATAGATATCTTCGAGTGAGACCGAGTATACCTCGGGGTCCAGACTAAGCGGGTCTCCGCAGTCGGCCTTGTCCATTTTCGGCTCAAGCCGCTGGCCATCCTTCGCCAGATACTGCACATTCGTGTGCTCTTTTACCAGGATCGCTGTGGCGGTATGGTTCTTGCTGTGTACTCTCGCTTCTATATATAGCTTCTCCGGCGTATCCTTCAGCTCAACCTCCAGCAGCTTACGCTCCAGCAGTCCCTCTGCACTTGCCAGCTCCGCCGGGGTCAGCCCGGACAGAATCTCCAGCTTCCGCTCCGAGCGGCGCACCACCGCACCCAGGGCAGCCGCTATCGGCAAGCCCGTCTGGCCTGTACCAGGAATCCCCACACCCATCGCATTCTTGATGATATTGCCGCTGAGGAACAGCTCGATTCCTGTAATCTCTTCCTCAACCAGCTCAGCCGCCAACGAGACGGCATAAGCTACCGCAATCGGTTCAGTGCAGCCTTCTGCCGGCATAATTTCTTTGTGTAATACTTCCAGTAGGTTAACCATCTGTGCATCACCATTCCCTCTGTCTGTCTATCTATGTCTAATCTGTTTCTATATATAGTACATCAGATAGACAATCCGGGGAATCCCCGTTATTACCCATCACCCGCCCAGCTTCACCAGCCGCTTCAGCCCTTCCGTACAGGCCCAGCCGCCCGCCCCCGCCAGAATCGCATTATGACAAAGGTTCAAAGCCAGCTTATACGTCATACTGCCGATAATGATTTCAACCACGACAAACCGTAAAATATCTCTCTTCGTGACCAGATAGACTCTGAATTCCTGATTGCGGGACACCTGCCATCTCCCCCGTCCATTTTCATGTTTCTGTACTTATATGCTTCGGGCGGGTTGTCTGATTCTCTGTGCAGGCACAACAAAGAGCAGTACTTCTCCATTGGCGGGAAAAGCACTGCTCCGCCCAAAGCCGAAATAGTAGAGGCTGCCCAAACAGCCATTTCATGGCTTTGGGACAGCCCCCTGATATCACCGCTTCAGCCTAATTGCCGCTGCTTACTTCGACTCCACCGCATGGCCGCCGAATTCGTTACGCAAGGCGGCGACGACCTTGCCGGTGAAGGTGTCGGTCTCCAGCGACCGGTAGCGCATGAGCAGAGCCATGGCTATGACCGGAGTCGCTGCCTGGAGATCGAAGGCGGTCTCCAGTGTCCAGCGTCCCTCCCCGGAGGAATGCATGACGCCCTTGATGTCTTCCAGCTTGGCATCCTTGGAGAAGGCGCGCTCGATCAGCTCCATGAGCCAGGAGCGTACGACCGAGCCGTTGTTCCAGACGCGGGCCACCTGCTCGAAGTCGAAGTCATATCCGCTTTTCTCCAGCACCTCGAAGCCCTCACCGATCGCAGCCATCATCCCGTATTCAATGCCGTTATGCACCATCTTGAGGAAATGTCCGCTTCCGGATTTGCCGGCGTACAGGTATCCGTTCTCTACCGCAGTGTCACGGAACAGCGGCTCGACCACCGCCCACGCTTCCTCATCGCCTCCAACCATATAGCAGGCCCCATTGCGCGCGCCTTCCATTCCGCCGGAGGTTCCTGCATCCAGGAAGTGAATTCCGTGGGCACCCAGCTCCTCATGACGGCGGATCGACTCTTTATAATGAGAGTTCCCGGCTTCAATAATGATATCTCCCTTGGATAATAGCGGCGTCAGTTCAGCAATTACTGAATCCACAAAAGTATGGGGGACCATGATCCAGAGAACGCGCGGAGAATCAAGCTGGCCCGTAAGCTCCTCCAGGCTTGCTGCCCCGGACGCACCGCGTTCGGCCAGTTCCTGCACCGCAGCAGGATTCACATCATACGCTACCACTTCATGGGCATGCTCCAGCAGGTTCTGGCCCAGATTGAAGCCCATTTTGCCAAGTCCGATTAAACCGACTTTCATTACGAATCCCTCCGAATTGTGTAGTCATATATTAGCTAACTCTGTCCGCTTGCTGTTACCGCCGCCGCTTACGCTCCCGGCCGGATGACTTCCGGCTCTATCCCGGCTGTACGGTGAACGCGTGCAGGCTCTGCATTCTCCGGCTCATCCAGCCACCAGTGGAACTCGCCAAGGAGCTGATCTGCCGCCGCCGGGCCGTTAGATCCGGCAGGATACAGGTGCAGCGGCAGGCTGCCATCTGCTGTTGCTTCGATTATAGGCTGAACCCACTGCCAGGACAACTCTACTTCCTCCCAGTGGGCAAAGAACGTAGCGTCGCCGAGCATAGCATCATAGATCAGATTCTCATAAGCCTCCGGCACATCAGGATTGCCCGGCTCATGCTTAATGCTAACCGGCTCAAGCTTCCCGTGCTGAAGCGGATTCTTGGTATTCAGAGTCAGAGAGATGCCCTCATGCGGGCCAATATCAATCACCAGCAGATTAGGGTCAAGCGGCAGCTTGTTACGGTTCTTGTTATGCACATCATTAAACGGCTCTTTGAATTCTATAACAATCCGCGTGGATTTCTCCTTCATGCGCTTACCTGTACGAATGTAGAACGGCACATCGTTCCACAGCGGATCTTCAATCCATAGGCGTGCTGCAATATACGTCTCATTCTGTGAAGTGGCTGCGATGCCCGGTTCAGCGGTATACGCAGGCACTTGCTGTCCGCGCATCTCCCCCGCTGCATACTGGCCGCGCACTACATGTTGTGATACCTCTTCGGGCAGCAGCGGACGGACGGAACGGATGACATGCCGTTTTTTGCTGCGGACGTCCTCCGGTGTACTGCCCTTCGGAAGCTGCATCGCCATCATCATCAGCAATTGGAGCATATGGTTCTGGAACATGTCACGCAGCGCCCCAGCCTTATCATAGTAACCCGCCCGCTCTTCCACACCCACCGTCTCACTGGCGGTAATCTGGACATTCGCGATATACCGGTTCTGCCACAAGGCCCGCAGCACAGGGTTAGAGTATTTCAGCACCTCCAGGTTCTGTACCATCGGCTTGCCGAGGAAGTGATCAATCCGGAAGATTTCCTCCTCTGCAAAAGCTGCGCTCAAGCTCTCATTCAGCACACGCGCCGACTGCAGATCCCGTCCGAACGGCTTCTCGATGATCAGACGTTTCCAGCCCTTGGTATTCCCGAGTCCGCTGGCATTGATATTACCGGCAATCTCCCCGAAGAATTCGGGACCGACTGACAGGTAGAACATCCGGTTCTGCGGAAGCCCCAGCTCTTCCTCCCGGCGCTGTACATGCCCAAGCAGCTTCACATAATCCTCAGGACGCCCAACATCCAGCACACTATATTCAAAAGCCTGCAGGAAATTCTGCAGCGCCGCTGTATCCTCTACCGAACGGCGCGAGAAGGTGCGCAGGGAGTCCAGCACCTGACGCTGGAACGTCTCATTAGTGAGCTCCCTTCTGCCCAGTCCAATGACTGAGAGAGGACCGGAAAGCTTGCCATCAGTGAACAGGTTGTATAGAGCGGGGAAGATTTTCCGCTTCGCCAAGTCCCCGGTTGCGCCAAAAAGTACAAATGTAGATGATTCCACTTTCATTCCTCCCGTTGTTATTATTTTATTATATAGTTACTTATTAATACTCAGGAACTTTATAACACATCATACGACTATAAAATCAATTCGTCAATCTCAATTCGACATTTACGAAAAACTACCGGTGCATGACAAATAACAGGCCTTCAACGAGAAGGCCTGCCGGGATTTCCGAACTCATGATCAGAACCATGAAGATACCAAATCATTGATCGGCTTGTAGATGAATATAATCAGCAGCAGCGGGCTGGGAACCTGGATTTTGAGCAGCGTGCATATCGTGGCCGCCATTCCGCCGATCCAGAGCAGACCCCACACCACACGATCGCGCTGCTTCTGCCTGCCCTTCAGGGAGGACAGATCCATGGCTGCACAGCCTGCGGCAATCAGAGCAAACATCAACACCAGCAGCATACAGGCTCACTCCTTAATATCTTCATAAAATGAATTATCAATTGTACCGATCCGGTTGATCGTCACACTGGCCTCGTAATGGACAGGCAGGGTCTTAAGATAGCCTTCTCCCTTCCGTTCCTTCAGCCTCTCCCATGCCTTGGGGCTCTTGCGGTAAATGGATTGCCCGAAGCCGAAGATATCCACATTGAACTGCCTGCTGATTCCCTCTACAGCATCTTTCATCCGCTTTACAACCCGTTCCTCTGTCTCCTCTTCCAGTGATATGATTTTGGCCTCCGTATCCAGCTTATCCGCGCCTTCAACCTCCTGCACATTGCATAGTGTTTCGGCGCTCAAATATATATGTGGCTCGCCGTCTATGATTTTCACCTTCCGTTTGGTAACGGAAGTAAGCGCCTCTATAATGATCAGACCTCCGGCTTCGTCTTTGAAGTGTCCCGTATTTTTGGTGACATTATCAGTCACGTAATTGAAGCCAACCGTATAGTCATCATCTATCCAGCCAAGCAACTTGTCCCCTTTGAATACGGCAACACCCTCATAGCGAAGTTTCGTCCTGGGGTCTGTCCGTTCCACGTTGCTTTTCTCGCTGCCTGCCTCGGGATCACCCTCCACCTCCACTCCGGTTAACACCGGACTCTCCCCTTGGAGGAGCAGGTCCTCGATGAATTGATCCAATGTGACCGCGACGGTCTTGGATGAAATCCTGTAGGACTTGTCCAGGGAGCTGAATAATTTAGTGGCCGGCAGCCGGTCCAGCGGGGTCAGCACCTTCAGAACGTTCTCGGCGGTAGTCTTCCGTGCAACCATCACATAGAAGTCCATACGCGGCTCCCGGCTTCTTTTAATCACATCCAGCGTCTCGCCTACCCCTTCCCGTGCCAGCTCTTCTCCGATCACCAGCACACGAATATGGCCCAGATAGGGAGAACGGGAGCTGATCAGATTGAACTTGCGGAGGGATTCATAGACTGTTGGCACTGTGAAATTATAGACAACTACGGGAACCCCGCTCCCCCCTGTTCCTCCCGAATTCTGCGAAGAGATAGAAGAGGGGATGACCACCTGCATCGTTACGTTGTAGCCGTTCTCCGCTTTATCAAGGCCCAGCGCCAGCACAAAAGCCAGTTCATTCAGCTCCTTCCTCTCCCAGCACCCGCTAAGCAATAGCGAAAGCAGCAGCAGGGGAAGGCAAACAGCGACGGCTCTCTTTATACGGCTTGTCATATCAGGAACCTCCGCGTTTGGATCTGTTCTGGCGATACAGATTCTGGATTCTATTCTCTTGCGGTCTTGTTCTCAGGAACGGCCAGGGGAACCTGAAGAACGAATCCTTAAGGTCTGTTGGCCTGAAGGGCCCCAGCGGACTCATATAAGGAACGCCGAAGGAGCGCAGGCTGACGAGATGCAGCACCACTATGAATACTCCGCACAATATTCCGTACAGCCCCATGAACCCGGCCAGTGCAATCAGGAAAAACCGGATTATTCGTGCGGCGATGGACATCCCGGCTTCGGGAATCACAAAGCTTGAGATCGCTGTTATGGATACAATGATAACCATCGCCGAGGAGATGAACCCCGCCGCAACCGCCGCCTGCCCGATAACCAGCGTACCGACGATAGAAACAGCCTGGCCCACGTTCTTAGGAATACGTACGCCTGCTTCCCGCAGAATCTCATAGGTCAATTCCATCATCAGCGCTTCAACAAAAGTCGGAAACGGCACCGTCTCCCGCTGGGCCGCCAGGCTGATCACCAGATTGGTCGGGATCATCTCCTGATGATAGGTTGTGATAGCCACATAGAACGCAGGGGCAAACAAGGTGATAAAAAAAGATAGAAACCGGATGAACCGCAGCAGGGTAGAAATATCCGCCCGCTGATAATAATCCTCCGCCGACTGAAAGAAGGAGACAAATACGGTCGGGGCCAGCAGCACAAAAGGGGTTCCATCGACCAGGATTGCCACCTTCCCTTCCAGGATGCCTGCCGCAATGGTATCCGGCCGGTCACTGTTATAAATCGTGGGAAAGGGGGTCGCCACCTTGTCCTGAATAAATTCCTCGATATAGCCGCTCTCCAGAATACTGTCCGTATCGATGCTGTTCAGGCGCCGCTTCACCTCCTGCACCAGCTCTTTATTCGCAATATGGCTGAGATACATAATCGAGACACTGGTCTGGGTGACGCGGCCGATCTGCATCGTTTCCAGCCACAGCTGACTGTCTTTGATTTTGCGGCGGATTAGCGCGGTGTTGGTCCGCAGATTCTCACTGAACCCCTCCATCGGTCCGCGGACCACAGACTGCGAGCTCGGCTCACTTACACCCCGGTCTTCCCAGCCGGGCAGCCCGATCCGCAGCGCTGATGCCGTCCCCTCCACCATCAGCATCACGTTGCCGGATAACAGGTCGTGTACGAACTTGGCGTAATCCTGAACCACGGTAAGATCACCGGCCATTAGCACACGGCTGGTCAAGATTTCTATTTTCTTATCAGGGTCCTGTTCTTCCAGAAGAGCCGAGGTCCGTCCCTCCTGAAGCGAATACAGAATCGAATTATGCAGCAGCTGATTATCTATCAGGCCATCAATATAAAAAATAGCCAGCTCCGTATGCTCTCCCAGCTTCAGCTGTTTTCTCACCAGGTCAGTGCTCTCGCCCAGCACCTTGTACAGCTGTTCATTATTGACCTCCAGCCGGCTGGATAACTCTCCCTCCACCGTACTCTTCATCCGGGCCACTTCTCCTTCCCGTGAACATTCTATTCAGGTTAGTTTGGTAGCATTGCTTGATAATTATTCCTCAAATTCAGACCTGCACTTGATTCACATAATTCTGGAAGGGGATGCCATACTAAGAGGGTTCCGGGTTCATAGGCCCTGGAGGTCACATATAAAGGGGGGATAGAGATGAGTATTGAAAAAGAGCGGATCAGCACAGCGCAGTTGGTAATCCTCGGTCTTTTCACCTTTATCGGGGATATGGCCCTGGTCTATCCTGCAGCCATGACTTCCGAAGCCCATCAGGATGCCTGGATCGCCGCCTTGTTCAGTATTCCGCCGGGGATTGCACTAGTCTTCCTGTTTGTTGTAGTAGCAAATATCAGTCCGGACCAAAATATTATTGAGATCAGCCGGCAGGTGCTGGGGAAATGGCTAGGCAGCGCGGTAGGCGGGTACTATCTGTTCTTCTTCATCATCGCGGCCTCTACGTATGTCCGGGAAATAGAGGATTTCATGTGTACCCAGATCTACGAGGGAACTCCTGGCGGAGTAATCCGGTTCATGAGCATTGTTCTGCTGGTGTACGGTCTGCGTCTGGGGCTTGAGACGGTTGGCCGGGCAGCGCAGGTGTTCTTTCCGCTGTTTGCCTTATTCCTGGTGGCCCTGATGCTGCTCTTATTTCCGCAGGTCCGGCTGGAGCGTGTTTATCCCATGATGACTACACCCCTGCCGGATATGCTGCATTCGATCATGATCGGCGTGTTCTATCCCTTCGGAGAGATCTGCGTATTCTTCATGGTCTATCCTTACACCCTTAAGAACAGTAAGATTAACCGTGATATCTTCATCGCGCTCTGCATAGGCTCCGTAGGTCTGAACCTGATTCTGTTTCTCTCGCTGACCGTTCTTGGCGTCTATTTCTCGGAGCATAGTTTCTATGCCGCCTATATCCTGGCCCAAAAAATCAATATCGCCAACTTCCTGCAGCGGCTTGAAGCGCTGATGGCTACCGCCTGGATTATCACGACCTATTTCAAAACAGCACTCTACTTCTATGCCTTTGTGCTCGGAACGGCGCAAATATTCAAGCTGAAAAGCCACCGCCCTCTAATCTTCCCTGTCGCGTTCCTGATCTACGGACTTTCACAGCTCATCTCCAAGGACATCATCTTTTATGTCAAAGAAATCCCCCCTTACTGGGTAGACTGGAATTTAACCTATTCGCTCGCACTTCCACTGCTTATTCTCGTAGTACACAAAGTGAGGCAGCGCGCCGCTTCCTCCTAAGCTAATCCATAGAGTGAAGCTCCTGTTTTATTGTAGCGCCCTGGTAGGGTCAACGTTATAATAGAAACCATAAAATGTCTTTATTTTGTCATGACAGGAGCGTAAACCAAGGATGAAACAGCTATTCGAGCCTGTTCTGTTTGCGAACCGGCAGTCGCTGATCTGGGACTACCGCATCTATACCGACGATTATTACAAGGGATATTACCACTGGCATCAGTGCTGTGAGATCATGTTCGTACACGGCGGGCAGGGCAGCATTGTTGTGAATCAGCAGATGTATGATATCCGGCCGGGCATGCTTTTCTTTTTCCAGCCGTATCAGCTGCACCGGATTTCTTCGGACGTCTCACCCGAATGCCCGTTCATACGGACGATCTTCTATCTTGACCCCCTGACAGCAGAGCATCTGCTGCAGGGCTTCGCCAAACGTAAAGCGGTGTTCAATGCGTTATGGCAAGGCAGCAATCCCTATTGCGGCTTCGATCTTGGTGACCGCCTGGAGACTATGGAATGGATCTATGGGAATTACAATCAGTGCCGGAGCAAATCATCCGGGGAAGATACCGAGGATATCACGATGCTGCTTCTGCAGTTGTTAAGCTGCCTGGGAACAGGGGAGCAGTCACTGATTCATACCGGAGAACGGCGGAAGCTCCGCTATTCGGAGCAAATCATGAACTGGATTGAAGCGCATTATCAGGAAGAGGTGAATCTGGAGCAGCTTGCGGAGGAGACTCACCTCTCGAAATCCTATGTCTCGCGGATTTTTCATCAGGAAACAGGCGGCCGCCTGGTCGACTACCTTACCGCCCGTCGTCTCAAGCAGGCCTGCCGGCTGCTCGAGACGACGGACCTGACGGTGGAGCGAATCGGCAGCGCTGTCGGATTCCCGAATCCTTCCTACTTCAACCAGCTGTTCAAGCGGGTACTTGGCCTTTCTCCGCTGCAATACCGCAAGGGAACCTGAAAGCCTACTTGCGAGGAATAGGACAATATAACAACATTTCGTGATATCAAATGACAACTTCCGGTTCGCCAGAGGCGTTATACTGAGGCCATAATCTAATTCAAGTGGAGGCATCAGCGATGACTACAGCTTATTGGCAGGAAGTAATGAACCGTCTGGAACCGAAAGTAAACGGCATGATCAAGGCGCTCGGGAAGCGGAGTCCTCATGCTGCGGGAGCAGACGGCAGATTCGATAATCCCGGGACTGACTGGTGGACCTCCGGCTTCTGGCCGGGAATACTCTGGGTTATGTATGATATGACCGGCAAGGATGCTTATAAGGATACTGCCTGGCCCTGGGACGAAACGATTGGACAGTGGTTCGCGAAGCCGACCGAAGAGCTGCATCACGATGTCGGCTTTCAGTTCCTGGCTACTGCGGTGATCAAGCATACGCTTACAGGTGATGCAGAGGGCTTGCGCCGGGGACTTGAAGCGGCTAACTACCTGGCTGCACGTTATAATCCGGCTGGCCGGTTCATCCGCGCCTGGAACGGGGACAAGCACGGCTGGGTGATCATCGACTGCATGATGAACATCTCGCTGCTCTTCTGGGCCAGCCGGATCACCGGCGATCCGCGCTACAGCCATATTGCTACCCGCCATGCGGAGACAGCAATGACCTATGGTGTGCGCGAGGACGGGTCCACCAGGCATATTCTGTCCTTCGATGCAGAGTCCGGCGCTTATATTGAGAACTTCGGCGGACAGGGATATTCCCCTGAATCCTGCTGGAGCCGGGGTTCAGCCTGGGGGCTGTACGGCTTCACGAACACCTACCGTAACACCGGGGACGTGCGCTTCTTGAATACCGCCAAGCGCATCGCCCATTATTTCATCGCGGCTCTCCCGGAGGATCACGTGCCGCACTGGGACTTCCGGCTTGCAGATGACAAGCGCATGTTCAGAGATAGCTCGGCCGCAGCAATCGCCGCCTCTGGCCTGCTGGAACTGGCAGAGCTTGTACCGCCGGGCGAGAAACGCGTGTATGCGGATGCCGCAGAGCGCATACTGCGTTCACTTACAGAGAATTATGCCACCTGGGACCAGCCGGACCATGAAGCCATTCTGCTGCATGGAGCCGCCAGCGGCGATTCGCTCACAGATGTGTCGCTGATCTATGGCGACTACTACTATGTTGAAGCCGTAGCGAAGCTCAACGGCTGGAAGCACCGTATTTTCTAGTCTGGTAATGGCATAACATTAACAGCGAGTCTTCGTCCCCTTCAGGATCGAGCATAAAATAAACAGCGAACCCCCGCCATGGGAGATTCGCTGTTTGTTTTTTTAAACTTATGCTTCTTGAAAGCTCACCCTAGAATCCTGTGTATCCATATCTGCGCTTCAAAATCCTGCAAAGAATGCAACTTATAATGTTTAACACGTTCCTTCACTTGTGCAACGTTCGATTCTTCCCTTCGCTTATACGGCGTACGAATGCTTACCCCCGCTGCTCATCCAGCCACAGAATAGCCGTCACACCGCGCGGGTAATATTTGCTGCCGGTGATCTCGCCGGAAATAATCTGGTCACTCCAGCTCCAGATCGAGAGCTGCGGATGCGTAAGCCAGGCCGTATGGGCCTGATCTGCCGCGCGTCCCTGCTCATCCCATTTCAAGCCGAGAATTTCTCTGGCGATGAACTGGGAGAGATAGATTTTGCTCAGCCAGCTGTTATTGCTGGTGGAGGAGATTTTCCAGCCGCCGTCCTCGAACAGGCAGACTCCCTCTACAAGCACAGCCTTCAGATGAGTGTCCAGTGCCCCGAGATATTCACCGAACCGTCCTCCGCGTTCCAAGGCTTCCTTGCAGCCGGTGAAGTAAGGGAATACCAGACCCTCGATCGCCGGGATAATCTTCGAATCATTGCCTTCGCCGATGACCGCCGGAATGTAGCCGCCTTCGGTAACACTACCCACGATGGTTGCTGCGCAGAGCTCGGCCTGTCTGCCGGCAGTCTGGGACAGCTCCGTATTGCCGTTATCGCGGAAAATCTTCTCCATCGCCAAATATGCTGCCCAGCACTTACCCGCCAGGTAAATATTGTTGCGCGCCTGGCCCAGGGAGACATCCAGACTGTCATAGGTCGTGATCTCTGCACCGCCCATGGTCCGCGAGCTGTCGAGCGCCATCACGCCATTGCGCTTCGCCGGGTCCGGATGATCCCGGTTGAGCATGCTCTGCAGGCAGCTCTCCAGTACGGTCAGATTGCGCTCCATCCAGCTGCGGTCGCCCGTGTGCTCCACATAGGTTGCCGCAGTGAGAATCCAGTTGACCAATTGCTCGTGGGTCATATGCGAGAAGCAGCCGTCAATGCCGTACAGCTCATAGGAGGAGTACCCCGGACGCGACACGGCGTTGGCTACTCCCATATCATGCGTGAAGCTAAGTCCGCCCGGATACTCGGTGCTATCTCCCGGGAAACGGACAGTGTCCACATAACTGAACCGGTCCACGAACATATCCAGCTCATTGCGTACGGTCCACGGGTTCATCTTCAGCTCGTAGAACAGCTGGTCTACCGTAAGATCGAAGGTGTTCATCATCCGGTATTCGCCTTCGTTGACGACCCAGAACGGCTGGCCTCTGTACTCCAAGAGTTCGGTGGAGCCGTAATAGCTGCGGATGGCGTGAGCAAGCATGAAGGTCTGGTCGTCACTTAAGCCTGTTCCCTCCAGCATCCCGTTCGCCTCTTCGGCCTGCTTCTTCAGCGTGTCGAACCGGGATAACGCATATTCCGCAACAGCTTCAACATTGCTGTAATAACGGTTATAGTAATAGCTCGCATCCATTCCTGAAGTCACATAACCGGAGCGGTGGAAGCAGACCGCGAACTGGTACACCTTGCGTTCGCCGGCTGGCACATCCATAATAAGCGCGCCAACCTGACCCAGCCCGAACGTCCAGTTCTCCTCCAGCTCCGCTGCAAGAATATCCTCCATTGTAAAATGCATTGCCGCCTTAACACTTCCCTGCTTCGCGGCAATCGCCAGGAACCGGCCCTGGCCGACACCCGTCAGCTCCTCCTTGCCTCCATCGAATCTTCTCAGGGCGCTATACGGGTCATTCCCCTGGAAGCCGAAGAAAGCACGACGCGCAGAGCTGCCCGCTGTGTTATCGACTTCAAGCTCTACCAGCACGGCTGGCAACAGCACTTCCTTCATCTCTGCATCCGAAGCCGTCCCCGGGTCCGGAACGGGCCGGACTGGTGACAGAATGCGGAAGGTCAGATCGCCTGCCTGCCAGCTGTCGGTGGTCAGCCGGAAATCGCGCGTAATCTCGTCTTCCCCGAAGTGAAACAGAATCTGCGGCTTATCCGGGCTCGGGTCCGGGTTCTCGATGTCGTAGCGCTTGCTCTCATCGTCGCTGCCCTGCTCGTGGAAGGGCAACGTATCGTAACCGCGGCCATCCTTGCGTGCAAGGCCGATATATATGTTCTGTCTCGGCGGCCTGCCGAGTTCGAGGTCAAAGCCGCCGGACGCTCCTTGAAATCCGAGGGTGAAGCTTGAGAATGATCCTATCGGTGAATGATGGGCATTGAAGAATTTGTTCGTTGGCATACAGTATATACACTCCCTCCAGCTTGTGTCCCGGCCGTGCCGGGCTCTAGCTCTATGTTAGCGCTACCCTCCCCTCAGGCAACAGGCGCAAAGCCGCCAATTATTTGGACAAATCAATCGGACGCAGCGGCCTATGCTATAATAGATCCATCTTTTAACAAAGAAGAGGTTGAACATGAACGTATTAGATCCCGGCACACAGCATTCTATGGATGGACGCATGTCCCCGGATGTTCAAGCTGCCTTTCATCTCTTTGCCGCCCACTGGCGCAAGGTGAACAAGGAATGGCAATATCCGGCACACACTCACCCGATGTTCGAGATCAACATCGTTCTGCAGGGCTCGCAGCACATGGCCGTAGGCGGACAATCCTACATCCAGAAGAGCGGCGACATTCTGTTCATCCGCCCCGGTGTGCTGCATTCCAGTCTGGGCGCAGCCGCAGGGGATGAGATGTCTTATTATTGCCTGCACTTCGACATTGACGATCTGGTTCTGCGCCGCTCCTTGATGACGATGGACACCGTCAGTCTAAGCGGAGACACCCCGGAGCTGAAGGCAATCCGTTCCTCCCTGGATGACATCATCCGCTCGACCATTCTCCCGGAGGCCAGTGATGCACAGCGGGGCCGGCTCGTGATGCTGAACGCATCGCTCCAGTTCTTCGCCGCCCTTACCGGCTGGGTGCTGGCTGCCCTGCCTTCCCCTGCCCGGAGCACCCTGCCGGGAGTGACGGAGAAGACCGTTGCCCTGGCGAATGCCATTGAAGGGCTGCTGCAGGAATCCGTCTTCACGGCAGCGGCAACCGGCAGCAGAGCCGGAAGCATCGAGGAGATCGCAGCCAGGCTCGGCTATAGCCCCAACCACTGCAACCGCGCCTTCCGGCAGATCTATGGCCTCCCGCCAAGGCAGTATCTCTCCGATCTCATTATCCGCCATGCCAAGCTGCTGCTGCTGGATAACAGCCTGTCTGTGGAGAGCATCGCCTACCGGCTGGGCTACCGAGATGTGTCTCATTTCAGCAAGCAGTTCAAGCGCTGGACCGGCCTGCCCCCCATGGGCTACCGCCAGCTTACGGAGGAGCCGGGCAAGGCAGGCGACGGAGCGCCCCTCCCACACTCAGGGGGAGGTACATCTTAGGAGGAGTTACATAATGAAGATATACCATTTCAAACCAGAATCCGGCAAACCCATAGCAGCCTTTAATTCCGATTTCATCATATCCCGGATTATCCAGACTGAGGGGTTAACACATATCGGCTGCGTATATCTTGGACACCAGGGAGTAATCGGCTTTCATCAGGCGAGCTGTCCGCAGCTGCTGCTCATTATGAACGGTGAAGGGGTTGTGCGCGGAGAGGAAGCTGAATTTACAGCTGTGAGTGCAGGTCAAGCCGTCTTTTGGGAGCAAGGGGAATGGCATGAGACCCGTACGGATTCAGGACTGACTGCGATTATTGTTGAAGGTGATTCGCTGAATCCCGCCGCCTACATGACTCTCTAACTGAACATTAAGAGGACTGAGATTCCGCTATATGAGCAAATCAGGTGAAATTCCGGGCTAAGCGGACAGAGAATCCTTTATGCGTCCTAACATGTGTCCTTAGAGGCTCAAAAGTACAAGATAGCGGAATCTCAGTCCGTTTCGGCATTATCAACCTTAATTTTGGCAAAATAAAGGAATCTCAGTCCACTTCAGTTGTAAGCTCACCAAAAGCGCGCATGGAGGGCGTGTAAAGCGCGAAGCACAAAACAGCGCAGCGCCGGATCGCCAAAACAGCCGGGTGAAGCCGGGAACTCCAGCCGGACCCGTGGTACCCTGCAACTGGAATGGACCTGCTATGCAGGTGATTTTTTTGTTAAATGTCTTATATCCTATGTTTAAAAGTTGGTGACCGTATGATCTACCTCATTAAATTCGTATACAGCTTTGTCCTCCCGCCCGGGATATTCGTCCTGCTGCTCCTGGGGATGGTAGTCTGGCTGTGGAAAAATAGCCGCCGTCCCGCAATCGTGCTGCTGGCGGTCACACTCCTGCTCTATCTGTCGATGACCTCTGCTGTCGCCGACACGCTGATCGGGAGCTTGGAGCGGAAGTACCCTCAGCCTGCTTCCGCAGAGGGGGATGTGATCGTAATCCTCGGCGGCGGGGCCACCTCCGGCACCCCGGATCTGGACGGGCAGGGCAATATGTCCGGTCCGGCAGCGAACCGGCTGCTGGCAGCTGCGCGGCTGTACCGCGAGACCGGCCTGCCGATTATTTTCTCCGGGGGACAGGTATTCGCCGACAGCGGCAATGAAGCGGATATCGCCCGGCGGCAGCTCATCGGCCTCGGCATCCCCGCAGAGGATATCCTGCCGGAGAACCGCTCGCTCAATACAGAGCAGAATGCGGTCAACACCGCAAAGCTCATGCAGGAGCATGGCTTCAGCCGTCCCGTTCTGGTGACCTCGGGCTTCCATATGCCGCGCAGCATGGTCCAGTTCGGGCATGCCGGACTTACGCCGCAGGCTTTTCCGGTAGATTTCCAAGCCAGCCGTCCTATGTCACTCTATGTAAGCAAATTCACTCCGTCTGCCGGAGCCGTCTCCACAACCGGGCTGGCGCTGAAGGAGTATCTGGGGTTAATCGCTGCGAAGCTGCTGCCTTGACCCCTGCAGCTGGCTGCACGCTCATCAAAGAAAGCGAGGTACCTTTAACCAATGAACCCGTACGATGAAGAGAAATTAACCGGCGGAAATGTAAATGAGATCATCCGCAATGCAGACACCGTCCGCCGTCCCACAGGGAGCTGGAGCACAAGTATTCATGCACTTCTACAGCATTTGGAGCAGCAGAATTTCGCAGGAGCACCCAGATTCCTAGGTGTAGATGAAGCAGGGCGCGAGATTCTATCCTTTCTTCCCGGCGAGGTTCCAGGCAACGCTTATCCTGAGCTGGAGCCGTACATGTGGTCTGAAGAGACCCTTACGGGCCTGGCGCGCCTGTTACGCAGCTATCATGATGCAACAGAGGGCTTTGTACCGAATAGTATACATACGGAGTGGCAGCTTCCCTATGCCGATCCTGCCGCACATGAAGTGATCTGCCATAATGACGCGGCGCTGTACAACGTGGTGTTTCAGCATGGTGCGCCTGTGGCGCTGATTGATTTCGATATGGCTGGTCCAGGCCCGCGCCTATGGGACATTGCCTATAGCCTCTACACCTCAGTTCCGCTCGCCGGTTTTGCTCCTGACTATCTGACAGGCTCCACGGTACCTTACCAGGCAGACCTCCATGCAGCAGACCGGCAGCGGCGGATTCAGCTGTTTTTTGAAGCCTATGGACTCCCTGTCCCGGAAGATCTGCACGACTGGTTGACCCGGCGGCTCACGGCTATGTGCGATACGCTGAAGAAGGAGGCCGAGGCGGGCAATCCTGCTTTTGTCCAAATGGTGGAAGAAGGCCACCTGGCCCACTACGAGCGCGAGCTGCAATTCATAGCTGACCATTACAGCGAATGGACTACTGCTTGAAGCAAAAGCCGGAACCCTACACACATAGGAGTTCCGGCTTTATTCGTTACATTTACTCTTTAATCAACTCTGTAAAAACCGCAGACACCTCTTCAGCCAGCAGCTTCGGCTCAAGCTCCATCTGAACGCCGATCCGGCCTGCGCTGACCGCGATTGTCTCAAGCTCCGCCGCACTGCTGTGAATGAACGTAGGGTACAGCTTCTTCATCCCGACAGGGGAACAGCCCCCGCGGACATATCCCGTGTGCTTCAGCAGGTCCTTCAGCGGCAGCAGCTCAATCTTCTTCACTCCGGCGGCTCTGGCGGCTCTCTTCAGATCCAGTTCCTCAGCAACCGGGATCACATAGACATACGGCTGCGGTCCGCTGTGTGCGACCAGTGTCTTGAATACTACCTCAGGAGGCAGGCCAATCTTCTCAGCAACCGCTGTTCCGTGAATCAGCCCGTCCTCATTGTCGTAGCTATGAATGGTGTAGCTTATCTTCCTTGCATCCAGTATGCGCATGGCATTCGTTTTGTTCATCTGCCGCTCCCCCTAATCCCGGGGATAATTGATTTGCATAATGTCCATGAACGGCACTTTGATAATCTCTTCGTTATTTCTGACATGCACCCTGCCGGTACGCGAATCCATCTCTACAATCACCCCGCGCACCTCTTCTTCCTTCCCCCAGACTGTCAGCAGAATCTCGGAATCCTCCTGCTTCGCCTCTACCAGCTGGTTGCCCAGCTCCTCAAGCACGAATTCGTCGCGGGTGGGACGTTTTGCCACTTTTGCCTTCGCCACACTTTGCCTCCAGTAAGCCATTACAGAATATAGGATAATGCCCGGTGTAAATGCTCGTGTCTATTATACCATGAGAGGAAGCCTGATTTTACACAAATCACGATTATTATTCATGATTCAATAGCGCTGCCCCCGCGATGCCGGGATGGGTCATTTCATACGGGTCCAGAATCAGGTTCAGCTCTTCCTCGCTAAGCACATTGTACTTCAGACACAAGGCCCGCACCGATTCTCCGGTCAGAATAGCTTCCCTGGCAATCCTCGAGACGACCTCATACCCCAGATGCGGGTTCACGGCGGTAATGATACCGACGCTTCTCTCCACCTCACGCGCAAGCTTCTCCTTGTTGGCTTCAATCCCTGCCAGACAATAGTCGGTGAACACCCGAAAGGAATTGTTCATGATGCTGATCGACTGAATCAGATTGAACACCATCACCGGCTCCATAACGTTCAGCTCCAGTTGACCGGCCTGAGCGGCGAGGCAGATCGTGTGATCATTGCCAATCACCTGAAAAGCCACCTGGTTAATCACCTCGGCCATCACCGGATTCACCTTACCGGGCATGATGGACGATCCCGGCTGGCGGGCCGGCAGCGTAATTTCATTGAAGCCGGAACGCGGGCCCGAGGCCATCAGGCGCAGATCGTTGGCGATTTTGGACATATTCATCATGCAGACCTTCAGCGAGGCCGAGACTTCGGTATAGGCATCCGTATTCTGCGTAGCATCCACCAAATGCTCGGCGCTGACCAGCGGCAGCCCGCTGATCTCAGCCAGCAGCTCAACGACCCGCGTAATATACCGGGGATCGGCGTTCAGTCCGGTACCCACGGCGGTAGCTCCCATGTTCACCTCATAGAGATGGCCACGCGTATGCTCGATCCGCTGAATATCACGCTCCAGCACCCGGCTGTACGCCTCGAATTCCTGTCCCAGACGGATTGGCACCGCATCCTGCAGGTGGGTCCGCCCCATTTTAATGACGGAATCGAATTCAGCAGCCTTCTGCAAAAATACACCGTGCATCGTCCGCATCGTGATCAGCAGCTGCTCCAGCAGCGATAGCGTGGCAATATGAATTGCCGTCGGAAAAGCATCGTTCGTCGATTGCGCCATATTCACATGAGTGTTCGGACTGAGCTGCAGGTAATCCCCCTTGGCCTTGCCCAGCAGCTCCAGCGCACGGTTCGCAATCACTTCATTGGCATTCATATTCAGCGAGGTGCCTGCGCCGCCCTGAATCGGATCAACGATGAACTGCTCATCCCAGTTCCCCGCGATCACCTCGTCTGCTGCTTGGACAATCACCGCACCCAGGCCCTTATAGAGGCGGCCGATTTCCATGTTGGCGAGCGCAGCGGATTTTTTGACAATCCCCATCGCCTTGATTAATTCATGATGCACACGGTAGCCTGTAATCGGGAAATTCTCCACCGCCCGGAGGGTCTGTATCCCGTAATAGGCCTGATGCTCCACCTGCTTGCTGCCCAAAAAATCCTTCTCCAGCCGATATTCCGTCTCTGTCATCCTGCTCTCCCCCATGTCTTCAGTAGTAGATCCTCTGCTGCAAATTAGTCAACTTATTCTTTCCTTGCAGCGCCAAAGATATTACCTTCATTGCTGCGCCATGCTTAAGGCCTATGCGGGTAGCGCAAAGAACCCGGCAGCCATTGCTGACCCCCGGGCTCTATGTCATTGTAGCTTAAAATTTAAGATAGTTCCAATCCGAAAAAATCTTCATATCCCCAGGCAGCGAAGCATCCCGTTTAGACCTTATAATGTTCAAATGATACCGGTTTCCCGTTAATCAACGCCTGTATTCCCGTATGCTTATTGTCTATCCTGAGCTGTAGGCGCTCATTCCCGCTCCAAGCCGTATACGCTGCCGAGAGGATCTCTCCTTCCGTAAATTCCGGTGCCCGCTGTATAGCGGCTGCGGTAAATTCCTCAAGACAGTGTATCCCCAGCTCCGCCGCCTGATCTGTGCTTAGCGCTTCAACCACGACGGCTCCGGGCATGTTCTTGGACGTTACCTCCAGATAGGATGGCCGCTCCAGCAGTTCATATTCCTGTGATACATAGACGGCAAAATACACATTGCCCGCATAGCCAAGCAGTGCCTTGGGCTGCCTGATCCATTCGCCTAACGGGAGCACCCCGACGATGGCTGTATCCTTTCCTTCGGGCACCGGGAACAGCGACAGGATCGTGTTCTGATGATACAGCACCTCCATATAAGGACTCTGGTGCCGGGGATCTCCTGGCTGATAGCCTTGACCCGGATGGAAAAAATAAAGCCGGTTCACGCCCGCCGCCGCCGGAACCGGGAGCGAGAAGGCCCAGCGCAGCTGCTCATTGTCGAATTCCTCCACCCGCTCCCACATCCCGCCTGCCGCGTAATCCTTCGTCAGATAGGCGTAGGAATGCAGCGCCGGCTGGCGCTCCGGGGAACCGGCAACCACCTTCTCGGTCTTCTTGCAGACCTCTACCGGTATCTGGCGGTTCAGGGCAGCGGAACGCGCCTCCTCCGGCGCTTCATAATAGAGGAACCCTGCATATTCGGTGCGCGGCATCTCCTCCGGCAGCGCGAAATCGCCGAACTGGACATAATCATGCAGCAGATTGCCGTCTGCCGGAACATCATGCGGCCAGCCCCGGGAATGGGCGCCTGCCCAGGCGCCTTTAAGGTACCACAGGCTCCGTTCGCTCCAGAGGTAGTCCAGCATTTCCCCAAGTGTAGACTTCAGGCTGCTGTCCTCTTCCAGCTCCCAGGCGCAGGTGAACGCCTGAATCCAGTGCCAGAACCACGGCAGGCTGCCATATTCCGGCATTCCCTTCGCCCGGATATGTGCCAGCGTCAGCTCCAGACTGTGCCGCCCGTCCTCCCTCAGCAGATCATCCTCGAACAGCCTGCCGAAGATCAGCTTCGCGGCCGTATATTTGGCTTCATGATGGCCGAAGGTCGCTACCTGCTTACGGAAGAAAGCGCTGCGGTAGATATGGCCGATAGCCGTATGGAACGCCACCCGCAGTCCCGCGCTGAACCGGTCGCAATATTGCCGGTTGAACCAGACCATCAGGCTGCCCATAATCTCAACCGGCAGCTCATGCGGTGCAGCCTCTCCCGGAGTGGGATGCAGCCCCAGCGGCCAATGTCCATACAGGGGGGTCCCCGGCATCCGGTTCTGAAGCCTAACGGTTTCTAATAGTACAGACTCGGCTTTCCGCTTGGCATCCTCCTTGCCAAACGGCAGCTCCAGGGTGTCATCCACCGCAGCGGCAAACAGATAAGACGCATAATAGAAGTTGTTCCGCACATCATCATGGAACCAGAGTCCGCTGTACAGCAGCGGGCGGCGCTCCGCCTCCACCGCGATAGCGGATATAATCTGCCGCTGGCGTATTTTAGAAGTCGTCTGTTGCTGAGGCATATCTGCCATCTCGTTCACCCTCCGTAGGTATGAATTCCATATTTTCAATCCTGAATAATTCCCCTGTACTCCAGCTCTATTGTGCACGCTTTCAGTTCAGATGGCAATCTTATTCCCGAACAAATAAACTAAAATAAACGTACTAAAAAAGATTATGCTTGATATATGAACTTAAATGGATTAAGTTGTACCTATACGAACGAAAATATATTTTCTAAGGAGACTGAATATTCGATGGAAAGACGTTTTGCATCACATCCGAATGAAGTGAAGCAGTTTGACACTGAGCGCCTGCGTAAGGAGTTCCATATCCCGGTTATCTTTGCACCAGACGAGCTGAAGCTTGTCCTGACCCATGAAGACCGCATGATCGTTGGAGGAGCGAATCCGGTGAACGGAGAGGTAACTCTGACTACGGACCTCAAGGAGCTTGGCGTAACTTACTTCCTGGAACGCCGCGAGCTGGGAATCATCAATGTCGGCGGCCCGGGTTCGGTTGTTGTGGACGGTACTGAATATGAGGTTGATTTCAAGGAATGCCTGTATGTGGGCCAAGGCTCGAAGGATGTTATTTTCAAGAGTGCGGACAGCGCTAAGCCGGCAAAATTCTATCTGAATTCCGCTCCGGCACACCAGTCTTACCCGACTACGAAGACTACGCTGGCTGAATCCGAATCCGGAGCCATGGGCGGTCTGGAGAATTCCAACGAACGGACGATTCACCGCTTCATCCACACGAACGGCGTGCAGAGCGCACAGCTTGTAATGGGGATGACTCAGCTGAAGCCGGGCAGCATGTGGAACACCATGCCATCCCACACGCATCCGCGCCGGATGGAAGCCTACTTCTATTTCGATCTGCCGGATGATTCCATCGTCTTCCACCTGATGGGCGAGCCGACCGAGACCCGCCACATCGTAATGCACAATGAACAGGCTGTCATCTCGCCAAGCTGGTCCATTCACAGCGGTGTCGGTACACATAACTATACCTTCATCTGGAGCATGGCCGGAGACAACAAGCGGTATGATGATATGGACCCCGTAGGGATGAAAGAATTACAATAGTAGCAAATCAACTACGGAAAGATGAGGCAGGCGGATGAACCCGATACGGCGGCACGAGATGATTATGGAAGTTATGCTGAACCAGAAGGATGTAACCGTGAATGAATTGAGCGACAAGCTCCAGGTCACCGGCAAAACGATCCGCGAGGACTTAAGCAAGCTGGAGGAGCAGGGACTGATTATGCGCGTCCACGGCGGTGCCGTGCTGGCACAGAGCGATCAGTTCGGCATTCTGCCCTTGCGCAATCCGCTGGATAAATACGCCGAGGAGAAGACGGAGATTGCCCGGCGTGCCCTGGTGCATATCGCTCCGGATGACATCATTGCCCTGGACGGCGGAAGCACAACGCTTGAGATTGCCCGGCGGCTTACGAATATGCCTCTTACGGTCATTACCAATGATGTCTACATCATCAGTGAGCTGGTCCAGAGAGATAACATCCGTCTGGTCGTACCCGGCGGCTACCGTGTCCGCAATATGCTGGCCGGTCCCGAAGCCGTGTCCTATGTACAGAAGCTTAATATTCAAAAAGCCTTTCTCTCGGCCACAGCCGTTCATATTGAACACGGCCTGTCCATCTATACCGGCGATCTTATAGATTTCAAACAGGCGTTAGTCTCCACAGCCCGTCAGGTGTTCGCCGCTTGCGATCATCACAAGTTCGGACAGACCGCGCTGCGCACCTTCGCCTCCCTGCAGGAGGTCGATGTGCTGCTGACAGACAGCGGGCTTGCCCCGGAGACCGCAGAGCTGTTCCGCAAGGCCGGCGTCAACATTGAATGCGGCTAATTTCACAATTCAAATCGTTCAAAGGAGAGAATAATCATATGTCATCTTTATTCAGCTTGGCAGGTAAGACAGCAATCGTAACAGGCGCAGCGCAAGGTCTTGGACAAGGCATTGCCATCGCCTTCGCAGAAGCCGGTGCAGACGTAGTCTCCGTATCTCTTAATTCCAGTGACGAGACCGTAGCAGCCTGTGAAGCTTTTGGCGTCAAAGCACTGAGTATCGCCACAGACCTCAGCGACCATTCCAAGCTTCAAGGCATGTTCGACGAAGCCGTTGCCTTCACCGGCAAAGTGGATATCCTCGTCAACTGTGCAGGCATGATCCGCCGTACTCCGGCCAAGGATCACAGTGAGAAAGACTGGTTCGATGTCATTAACCTCAATCAGAACACTGTCTTCCTGCTGTCGCAGATTGCCGGACGTCACTTCCTGGAACGGGGGAGCGGTAAAATCATCAACATCGCCTCCATGCTCTCCTACCAGGGCGGCATCAACGTGCCGGGCTACACCGCAAGCAAGCATGCCGTAGCCGGTCTGACCAAAGCCTTTGCCAATGAATGGGCAGGCTCGGGCCTTAACATCAACGCGATTGCTCCGGGCTACATGGCTACCGAGAACACCGCTCCGATCCGTGCGGACCAGAGCCGCTCCGACTCTATCCTTGAGCGTATTCCAGCCGGACGCTGGGGAACTGCCGATGATGTGAAGGGCCCTGCCGTATTCCTGGCCTCCGCAGCATCCGACTACCTGAACGGCCACATTCTGAATGTGGATGGCGGCTGGTTGGCTAGATAAGGAACCCAACAAGTGGAAACGGCTTTGCCGTCCTCTTAAAGGACGGTACCGTTTCAGCGAGAAATAGAAGGATAAGTTATCGCGTGTAACATATAAATTCTTATATTTGTACAACGAACCCCCGGTTGCTTCTTAATGAAGCTTGACCGGGGGTTTTGTATATTCCTTATAGTCTGCTCATGAGCTGAGGACGGGTTATGTTGTCCGAAATTTTTTTTAGACAGATTAGATTGCCAATTCCAAGAACCGCGAGATAGATTATGGACCCCATCAGCATGTTCGGAGCCAAGTAGATGATCGCTAATACCGGGAACACAAACAGAACCGACAGAAGGCTTGTCACATACAGGCCCTGACGCGGAGTTCTGAGCCGCAAAGCAAGAATAGCTGCTATGAACATCATGGCTATGGATGAGAGCAGACTAACGGGAAACAGCAGGATAAGCTGTGCAGCCGTATAGCCTTGGGGGGAGACAAGATCAGGCATGATCAGTGCTGCAATATATACACCCGCCAGCGTCAGCACAGATGAGAGGGTCAGCATGACCGCCGTTACAAGCACTGGAATCATACATTTGGCCAGAAAGACCGGCCGGATCTGCAGAGGTGTAGACAATAAGGCTTCCCCTGTCTTATATACTTTCTCCCCGCCTACGGAGTACGCTATTAAGTTGGTTGGCACTCTCGGTATCATTAGCACGGTTAGCAGGACGGCATAACTCAGGTCAAGTGTTCCCGTAAAATACAGCAGCAGACACACCATAGCAACCGGCGAGAAGCACAGAAATCCAAAGCTCAGGAGCATCCTTTTCAAGGTCATTAGCATCTTCCATTCCAATCGTAACACTATGCCAAACTGAGATCTCGGCAGAGCTAATGATATATGCTGCTGATGCGCTCTCTCCGTCTTATGGATGGTGATGGGCTGGAAGAAATCCGGCTGCTTCATCCTTCTGATCTTCGCTGCGAACATCGAAATAACCCAAAGGTAAATCAATGCACAGATACAACTTATGATCAGCGCCGATAACAAGTCCACAGTTCCTATAACCGACAGACAGATGACAAACAGAAAGCTCAGAGGATAAGCCATTAGCGACACCCGCTGGTTGGCAGCCCGCAAATCCCCTGATGTAGAGGAAGCATACACCCCGCCCATGCATATTGCACTATAATTCAATGCAGCCACTACCATGATGCACATCCATTGCCAAGGAATCAACGCTGCTCCGCCGCCGGCAAGATAGCTCGTGAACACAGAGCAGAGGACGGTTATAGTGAAGTAGCCCAGCGCAAATAAGAAGCAGAATTCAAACTTCCTCCAGAGCATGCTTTTTCCATGGATGGGACTGGACAGGAGTGTCTCCAAAGTGCGGTGCTCCCGTTCTCCCGCGATGCTATCAGATAACATGGGCCTCAGTAAGATTGCCGTAAGTAGTGCTGCGGTGGTTAAGGAGACTTTCACCCCGGGCACGAATAGTGGAACGATTATACCCGTAATGCCGATAGATAGTCCATAAAAGAAGAGCATCCCTTTGTCACTTGTAAACTCAGCACACTGAATACGAAAAACGGGATAGGATCTGTTCATCGGCCTCCCCCTTGCTCTATATCCATGTACAGCTTCTCAAGACTGAATTGCCCGTTGTCCATGTAATGCTTGCTGTCTTGGAGCGCTGAGATGGAATCGGTAAAAATATTTCGCCCGTGCCGCAGAATCGTGATTCGATCGCATAGCTTCTGGACCTCTTCCAGATGATGCGTGGTCATAATGACGGTGGTCCCCTCCTCCTTCGCCAGCCGCGATAACATCTTCCTTAGATCGGTTGTGCTGACAGGATCAAGCCCATTCGTAGGCTCATCCAGGATCAAAAGGCGCGGTCTATGAAGCATGGCCCGGATCAGGGCAACCTTTTTGCTCATGCCGGTAGACAAGCCCTTAATCATCGTTCGTTTCTTGTCATGCAGTTCAAATGTCCGCAGCAGTTCGTCAATACGGCTACTCGATTCTACACGGCTCATACCATAAATGTCAGCGTAATACATCAGGTTATCCCAGACGGTCAAAGACTCGTACAGCCCTGTATCTTCGGATAAAACGCCGCATAGCCCGCGCACGCTATCCCCCTCCTGTATAGGATTCCGCCCAAAAACAATGACCTCTCCCCCGTCCGGCTCCAGCAGACCAAGCAGCAGGCGAAGCGTTGTAGTCTTTCCCGCCCCATTATGCCCAAGCAGTGCGTAGACCTCACCCTCCGCAATACTCAGATCCAGGCCGTTTACAGCAGCCACATCGCCAAAGAACTTTCTGACCCCTTCGAACCGTATATTCTCCATGCTCCACGCCCCATCCTTTAGATCGTCTTATGTATAGCTTACTGCACATTTTTTGTATAGTCAACTGTACATAAATTGTGTAGTGAACTTGACTAAGACCGTATCCGTGCAACATAATAACAGAGTTGAGGTGCAGAAGTATTGCTTCAGGGGAGGTGGCAGGTTAGTGAAGACAAGAATACGCGAACTGCGAAAAGAGCGGCGGATTTCCCAAGAGGAATTGGCTAAGGCACTGCGTGTCACACGCCACACCATCACTTCAATTGAGAACGAAAAATATATCGCCTCCCTTCCGCTTGCCTATAAAATTTCAAAATTTTTCGGTTTGCCGATCGAGGAAATTTTTGATTTTTCAGATGTGGAGGATATCGACTATGAAGTCTTTTGAAAAGGAGCTGCGGCGGCGAATCGTTATCAATTCATTCTACGCGGCAGGTATGGGGATAACCGTTATTGTGGCGTTTATACTCAAAGCGTTCGTATGGGGCAGGCTCGACACGCTGGACAGCTGGGATATAGGGATTCTCGCCGGTTTATTGTTCGGTTCGTGGATTACTGCCGCTCTCCGTATTGCCCGGCTCCGCAAGGTTCTCAAAGACCCTGAAACATTAGAAGCGTCACATATTGCAGCACATGATGAACGGAACCGGATGATCGCCTTAAAAACTGGCAGGGCTGCTATACGTCTTTTCCTTCTTCTATTGTCTCTTTCTGCTGTCGTCGCCTCTTTGATTAACCAAACCGTGTTCTTAACGATTGCTATGACTTTGGTTACCCTTCTGTTGTTGTACCTTCTGTTATCGGCATACTACTCCCGGAAAATTTAATTTACTGGGGCAATGGAGGCAAATTGCATGAACGAGGAATTATTAGCTACGTTTGATGAACAAGGGAACCGGACGGGGACGGCTCCCCGGGACGAGGTTCACCGCCAAGGTCTCTGGCATGAGACCTTCCACTGCTGGTTTGTCCGCAAAGCTGACAGCGGGCTGAGGATCTGCCTCCAGCTGCGCAGTGAGCAGAAGCGAGATTATGCCGGGCTGCTCGACATCACTGCTGCCGGACATCTGCTGGCTGACGAGACTGTTATGGACGGTATCCGCGAGGTGCAGGAGGAGCTGGGGCTTGAAATTGCTTTTGACGAGTTGCAACCGCTGGGGGTCATCCCCTACCAGATGGACTCCGCCGGATTCATGGACCGTGAACGGGCGCATGTATATGTCTATGAGAACCGCTATGCACTAAGTGAATTCACCCCGCAGCTGGAAGAAGTGGCTGGAATCGTAGAGGCCCGCTTCGCTGATTTCCGCAGCTTCATCTCGGGAGCAGACAGCACGCTTCATGTGCAGGGCTTCCAGGTCACCGGGAACGGTGAACGAATCAGCATCGACGAGCTGGTGGACTTCACGCACTTTGTCCCGCATGAGCGTGAATATTTTAGGCGGGTAATTGAGGGGATTGAGCGGTTGTACGGTCCAGCCACAACCTAAAGCATACTCAAAAGGCAGAACCCGTCGATGGGGTTCTGCCTTCTTTTGTAACTCACTCTATCTGTGCTGATACTTCTAACTATATTACGCGATTTAGCTGCTTCACTTATGCTGTAGCCGCTGCGCGCTTCAGAATTGCCAGTCCATTCACTACCAGCTTCAGCTCGGCCGGAGCCGCTGCGCCGGATTCTACATCAGTATAGGCTTGTCCGTCCAGCGTCACTACTTGCTCGGAGCCGCTGAAATTCTGCACGAATACATACTCATGCTCGCCATCGGAACGCAGCTGGGCGGTTACTCCGGTCGGAAGCTCGGTGTTCAGAGTGCGGCTGATCCGCTCTTTTCCGGTAATCGCGGCGTACAGGTCCACATAGAACTGCGCATCCTTCACGCGTGTTGCCAGATGATAAGCCTTACCTGCTCCCAGCTTGTTCACTGTGAGTGCAGGACGTCCGGCGTAGAAGTCGCTGCGGTAATGGCCCAGCGCCTCAGCGCCTTCCAGATGAATCAGCTCGGCGATCTCATGTGCATCGTATTCCCCGCTCAGCTTCAAGCTGTTGCCTGGGTCCATTACTAAACCGTTCAGATCGCGGCTATGCAGTCCTTCCGTCTCTTCGGCCCAAATGCCCAGCGTTCTGCGCAGCGGTCCAGGGAAGCCGCCCAGGTGACACAGATCGGTCTCGCCGACTACTCCCGACCAATAGGTGGCCAGGAAGGTTCCGCCCTGCTCAACATACTTCTCAATCCGCTTCCCGTTCTCTTCGCTGATCAAGTACAGCATCGGAGCAATCACCAGCTTATAGCCGGACAGGTCATCGCCTGAGCCTACCACATCCACCGGAATTCCCAGCTCCCACAGTCCCCGGTAATGCTGAAGCACAGTCTCTTCATATTTCAGGCCGGAATTGCGGATACCTTGGGCATCCTTCACCGCCCAGCGGTTATCCCAGTCGAACAGAATGGCTGTCTCAGCAGGAGTTGTAGTACCTACAACTTCCTCCAGTCCCGCCAGGGTACGGCCTACCTCAGCTACATCCTTAAAGACACGGGTCTCTGTATGTCCGCTATGGTCGATCACCGCGCCGTGGAATTTCTCGCTGGAGCCGCGGCTCTTACGCCACTGGAAGTACTGTACAGAATCAGAACCATGCGCAACTGCCTGGAGTGAAGACAGCTTGTGCATCCCCGGGCGCTTCAGCTTGCTGACAATCTGCCAGTTCGTGAGGGAAGGCGTGCTTTCCATGAGCAGGAAAGGCTTCTTTTTGAAGCTGCGGTACATATCATGGTGCATCGCTGTCCAAGCGGCCAGACGGGCGTCATCATCGTCCTCGGTATATCCCCAGTCCGGGTAAGCATCCCATGATACCACATCAAGAATCTTAGCCATGTTACGGTAGTCTACGCCGTCAATCATATGCATGTTGGTGGTCACCGGCAGGTCAGGGTTAAAGCCCCGCACCGCGTCAATCTCATGCTGGCAGAAGTTAATCGTCTGATCGCTTACGAACCGGCGCCAGTCCAGGTTAAGACCGTGAACCTGAGTCTCACCATGCGGAGCAGGGGACTCGATCTGTTCCCAGGAAGTATACGTATGGCTCCAGAATGTAGCCCACCAAGCGTGGTTCACCTCATCCAGATCATTATTGTACTTCACCTTGAGCCAGTCCCTGAAGGCATCCTGACAGTAATTACAATGACATTCACCGCCGAATTCATTAGAGATATGCCAGCCGATCACTGCCGGGTGATGCGCATAACGCTCAGCAAGCTTGGAGTTGATCAGCGCTGTCTTTTCACGGTAGACCGGAGAAGTGAAGCAGTGATTATGACGGACGCCATGCAGGTTGCGCACCCGGTTCCGTTCCACCCGCAGCACTTCAGGATACTTCTCGGACATCCATGCCGGACGCGCACCGCTCGGAGTAGCCAGGAACGCATAAATACCATTCTCCGCAAAACGGTCCAGCAGCTGGTCCATCCACTCAAAGTTAAATACCCCTTCTTCGCGCTCCAGGGAGACCCAGGAGAAAATCCCGACAGACATGACATTACAGCCTGCCAGCTTCATCATACGGATATCTTCTTCCAGCACCCCCGGATATTTCAGCCATTGCTCGGGATTATAGTCGGCGCCATGAAGCATTACAGGAGCCTTGCTGCTGATTGCAGGAACTTTGCTGCTCATATGATTTCATCCTCTCGTTTAGGTGTGATGGTAGATGTCAGGATGGGACTTTTCACTGATACAATTTCTTCTGTGGCTCTGTCCCTCTTGCTTATAACGATTTACACTATTTATAATAAAGGATAATCCGTGATCAATGGTAGGATAATAATAGCGTTTGCATAGCACAAAATGAATATGAGGTGTTCGTATGCTCCCCTTCTCTCTGATTGAAATGCCGCGTGACCTGAATGCTTTCCCTCTCTATCCGTACTCTGTCGGCCGTCATATCCAGTATCACCATGTGCGTCCTGCCGGATTCCCGGTGCATCAGATTTTCCTGATCCGCAGCGGCAGCGGGCGGTTCCGTGACCTGGAGGACGGCACTGAAACGGTGCTGCAGCCTGGGATGGCCTATGCATTTCCGCCTGACCGCGGGCATGAATATTATCCGTTATCCCACGAGCCGTGGCATGTCGGCTTCATCGGGTTCCACGGCAGCCAGTCTGCCTCCGTTCTGGAGGGTCTTAGCCTGCTGCCGCCAGCCCCGTTCCGCCTCGAACGGTTCGAGGAGTGCTGGGAGATGCTCGGCGGGATCTGGCACACGGTGAATGGGAACAGCTCGGCGCGTCAGGAGGAACAGTCGATGCAGGACTTGTCGGTGACGCTGTACCGGCTGCTGCTGATGCTGCGCAGAAGTGAAGTCTCCACAGGTGCAGTGACCCGGCTGGAGAACGAAAACGTCCGCAACGAGGCACTGAACAAAGCAGTCAGCCTGATCAACGAGCATTTCACCGAGCCGCTGCTGATCACCAATCTGGCGGCGGCTGTCGGTTATTCCGTCCAGCATTTTCAGCGTCTGTTCCTGCAGGAATACGGGGTCACTCCGCATAAGTATCTGCAGAACCTGCGGCTGCAGCGCGCCATGCAGATGCTGACCGAGGACCCTGAGCGTCCCGTGCAGGATATCGCCCTCAACCTTGGCATGGAGACCAATTACTTCATCCGGGTCTTCCGCAAAGCCCATGGAGTGACTCCAGGGGTTATGCGCAGCCGGCTGCATCCGGGTAAGGATCATACCTAAGCTGCGCAGGGCAGCCGATAATCCCGGCCATAGCCACAGAGCTGTGCCAGCCCAATGTGTTCGGTTTTTCGCATACAATAAAAATAGCTGCGGCCCACTTCCAGAGAAGTGCTGCCGCAGCTATTTAAATTAACCGTATTCCTACACCGCCGTAAACTGGCTGTTGTACAAGCGGGCGTAGTAGCCTCCGCTCTCCAGCAGCCCGTCATGCGTTCCGCTCTCCACGATATCTCCATCCTTCATGAACAGGATGAGGTCCGCCTCGCGGATCGTGGACAGCCGGTGGGCAATGACGAAGCTGGTCCGCCCGGTGATCATCGCCAGGAAGGCCTTCTGTATCCGCGCCTCTGTCAGCGTATCAATGCTGCTGGTCGCCTCATCCAGAATGAGCATCGGCGGATCAACCAGCATGACGCGGGCAATGGTGAGGAGCTGCTTCTGACCCTGGGAGAGATTATCTCCCGAGGTGCTGATCCTGGTGTCATAGCCTTCAGGCAGGCGCTTGATGAAGCTGTGCGCATTCGCGGCCTTGGCGGCCGCAATCACCTCTGCTTCGGAGGCCTCCGGCTTGCCGTAAGCAATGTTGTCGCGGATGGAAGCCCCGTACAGCCAGGTCTCCTGCAGCACCATGCCGAAATTGCGCCGCAGACTGTCGCGGGTGATGGCGGTAATATCTACTCCGTCAATCCGGATCGTTCCGCTGTCCACTTCATAGAAGCGCATCAGAAGGTTGACCAGCGTGGTCTTGCCCGCCCCGGTCTGGCCGACAATCGCCACGCGTGTGCCCGGCTTCACCTCCAGGCTGAAGTCCTTAATCAGCGGGCGCTCCGGTGTATAAGCGAAGCTTACCTTGTCGAAGGTGATCGTCCCCCGGCTGTTCTCCATCACATACGCATCCGGCTGGTCCGGCGCTTCCTGCGGGAGATCCAGAATGGTGAAGATCCGCTGCGCCGAAGCTGTGGCGGACTGCAGCTGTGTGATCACGCCGGTTATCTCATTGAACGGCTTCGCGAACAGACTGGAATAGATCAGGAAGCTGGACAGATCCCCTACGGAGAACAGGTCTCCGATAACAAGCACACTTCCGATCATCGCAATCAGCGAGAAGGTGATATTATTAACCAGCCGCGTAGTCGGGTTCGAGAGCGAGCCATAGAACTGCGATTTCGTCCCTGTCTTGTACAGCTCATTATTCCGCTCCGCAAAGCCTGCAAAGGAGCGGTCCTCGTAATGATAAGCCTGCACCACCTTCTGCCCGCCAACGATTTCCTCGACATAGCCGTTTAGCCCCCCGAGAATCTTGGCCTGCTCACGGAACAGCTGCTGGGAACGCATCGTAATGAAGCGGGCAACGAAGAAGGTTGCCGGAGCAGACAGCAGCACCACCAGCGTCATTACAGGGCTGATATAGAGCATCAGCCCGATGGCCCCGGCAATGGTTACGATCCCCGTCAATAGCGTGGAGAAGCCCTGGAGCAGCCCGTCAGAGACGGCATCCATGTCGTTCACGAACCGGCTGATGCTGTCGCCCTGGGGATGGTTATCATGGAATTTCAGCGGCAGGGCGTCCAGCTTGTCAAACAGCTCGCGGCGCAAGTCATAGACCGTGCGGAACGCCAGCTTATTCGTATAATAAGTGAGCAGCCAGCCGAAGAAGCTGCCGACCAGATATACACTGCCCAGAATCAGCAGCAGGCGCAGAATTTCCGGGAACTCCACACGGTCCGGTCCGATCATATGGTCGATGGCGCGGCCAATCAGGAGCGGCCCGATCAGGCTGGCAACCACGCTCAGGATGGCGCAAAAGATAGCTCCATACGTTATTTTCCGGTACTCACGGGTATATTGAAACAGACGTTTCCAGGTCATTGTACTGGTCATTGTAAAGCCTCCTCGCTTGAGAGCTGTGACATGCAGATTTCCTGATAGACTGCGCAGCTCTCCAGCAGTTCCTCATGCGTACCGATTCCGGCAATCCGGCCTTCATCGAAGACGATAATCTGATCAGCCTGCCTTACTGTGCTCACCCGCTGGGATACAAGCAGTACGGTCATATCTGTACTGTTCTTGCTTAGTGCGCGGCGCAGTGCCGCATCCGTAGCGAAGTCCAGCGCACTGGAGGAATCATCCAGGATGAGAATCGGCGGACGTCCGACGACAGCGCGGGCAATGGTCAGGCGCTGCTTTTGGCCACCGGACAGGTTATGCCCGCCGCGTGCCACCAGCGTATCCAGCCCTTCCGGCAGCCGGGTGATGAACTCCTCTGCCTGGGCAACCGCCGCTGCAGCCATGATCTCGTCCCGGGTAGCAGACGCCTTCCCCCAGCGGATATTCTCGGCAATCGTGCCGGTGAACAGCACCGCCTTCTGCGGCACGATGCCTATTCTGCTGCGCAGCTGCTCCAGGCGGTAGTCCCGTACGTTTACACCCTCGACCCTAACCTCCCCTTCCACAGCGTCGTAGAAGCGCGGAATCAGATTCACGAAGGTGCTCTTGCCCGAGCCGGTACTGCCGATTAATCCTACCGTCTGCCCCTTGAGGATATCTACAGAGATATTTTCCAGGGCCAGCTCACCGGTCGTGTTATAGCCAAAAGAGACATTGCGGAAGGAAATCACCGGCGCTGCTCCGTCCCGCTTCGCAGCAGGTGCATGAGCAGGCACTTCAACAACCGAAGCTGTCATCGCCAGCACCTCATTAATGCGATTCGCAGACGACGAGGCCTTGGTGAACAGAATGACCAGATTGGAGACTACGATCAGGGCCAGCAGGATCTGGGTTACATAATTAATGAATGCAATAATCTCACCCTGCGACAGACTCCCGGCTTCAATATGAATTCCGCCTGCCCATAGAATGGCAATAATCGCCGCGTTCACTACCAGTGTCGTCATCGGTCCCAGCCAAGCGGAGATCCGTCCGACACGGATGGCCGTCTGCGTCAGATCCTCAGAGGCTTCATTGAAGCGCTGCTTCTCGCGGCGGCTCTCGGCGAAGGCCCGGATCACCCGGATGCCTGAGAGATTCTCGCTGAGCACCAGCGCCAGCCGGTCCAGCTTCGCCTGATATTTGCGGTACATCGGCGAGCTGCGCGTAATAATGAAGTACAGAATGACTCCGAATACCGGAGTAGCGGCAATCAGGATCAGCGACAGGCGGAAATCCAGAATCATCGCCATAATAATAGCCCCGATACAGATGAATGGCGCACGGATGACCAGCCGGATGAGCATAGCTACTGCCACCTGCAGCTGGTTAACGTCGTTAGTGATCCGGTTGATCAGCGAAGGCGTGCCGATGACATCCAGCTCGGCATACGACAGCGAAGAGATGTGCTTGAACATTTTGTTGCGCAGCGTGGTGCCGAACCCCTGTGAGGCCCGCGCCGCATAATATTGACATACCATGGAGCAGCCGAAGCCCAGAATAGCCATCAGCACCATCAGGGACCCCATCCGGTAGACGTAGCTGCTATCTTGCTTGCCAATTCCGTTGTTGATGATCAGAGCTACGATCGTTGGCAGCAGCAGCTCGAGAATCGCCTCCAGCAGCTTGAAAATCGGCCCAATTGTCACTTCTTTCTTGTACGGTTTTAAGAATACTGCAATTTTGCGCACATTCATCCTCACCTAACGTAACGTAGTATGTAATCCTTCTTGAAAAAAATAAAAGACCCGTTATGATTATGTCATACCCGCTAACATATTCATAATATTGGTTTCGTATCTATCCCATATGGATAACGTATGTCATAACCCTTACAAATGGAGGCTAAACCATGGATATCCGCCAATTAAAGTATTTCCTGGCGATTGCCGAGGAAGGACAAATTACATCCGCAGCCAGGAAGCTGCAAATGGCCCAGCCCCCACTCAGCCAGCAGCTCAAGCTGCTGGAGGAGGAGCTCGGAGTCAAGCTGGTGGAGCGCGGACCGCGCAGCATCCAGCTGACGGATGCCGGAATCATTCTGCGTAACCGGGCCCAGCAGATTCTGGAGTTAACGGACTCCACCGCCCGGGAGATCAGCGACTATGCCAAAGGACTGAAGGGGAGCCTTACCATTGGAACGGTCTCTTCATCAGGCGCTACCCTGCTGCACGAGCCGCTGACAGCGTTTCATAAGCGCTATTCGGGCGTAACCTTTGAGATTCATGAAGGCAATACGTTCATGATTATCGACTTGTTGAACAAGGGCATTGTTGAGGTGGGCATTATCCGCACCCCGTTCAACACCAGCAATATGGAATGCCTGTATTTCCATTCGGAGCCGATGATCGCGGTGATGGCCGCTGATTATGACTGGGCCCCTAGCCAGAGTGCTGCTCAGCTTGGCGAGCTGCAGGACAAACCGCTGATTATCTACCGCCGCTTCGAGCAGCTCATCCGCGAGACCTGCCTGGAGCACGGCTTCGAGCCACAGATCTTCTGTATGAATGATGATGCGCGGACCACGCTGCTCTGGGCCAATGCGGGACTCGGGATCGGAATTGTACCCAAGTCGGCGTTTGAGCTGGCCAATCACAGCAACCTCATCTACAAAGAGATCCTTTGCGAGACCCTGCGCACCCGCGTAGCCGCCGTATGGATGAAGGATAAATATTTGTCGTCCCTGGCTACCAAGTTCATCGAGACCTTCAAGTCACTCTAATGGCCTGCTTGTCTTCTGGAGGATGTCCAATTTCGACTCCCTTCATCCTGAGGATGAACGGCCCGCAGCTTGGCTTCATGCGCACGCCAAAACCCCCGCACCGGTCAAGCGTCAGCGCGGGGGTTCTTTTGAATTACGGGTCTTAAGGCTGGCAGTAGCGCCTGCTTAGACCATGATTTTACAAATATCGTTCGTGAACTGCACCGGATCATTAACCTGCAGTCCTTCGATCAGGAGCGCCTGATTGTACAAGAGGTTGGTGTACAGACCCAGCTTCTCCTTGTCGCCTTCGGCCGCCGCCTTCAGGGACTTGAAGACATCATGGTGAATGTTGATTTCAAGCACCTTGTCCGCTTGCACATCCTGGCCGCCGTTAGGCATGGCCTTGAGGATTTTCTCCATCTCGATTGTCAGCTCGCCTTCGGTGGACAGGCAGACCGGATGGGATTTCAGCCGCTTGGAGGCTTTGACTGCCTTCACTTTGCCGGACAGAATGCCCTGCATAGCTTCGAACAATCCCTTGTTCTCATTCTCTTCCTCTTCAGATGGCTTATCCTCGGCACTCTCTTCAATTCCCAAGTCGCCGCTGGAGACATTTCTGAACTCCTTCTCCTTATAAGCCATGATCATCTTGATTGCGAATTCATCGATATCATCGGTGAAGTAGAGAATCTCATAGCCCTTGTCCAGCACCATTTCGGTCTGCGGCAGCTTCTCAATGCGCTCTACCGATTCACCCGAAGCGTAGTAGATATATTTCTGGTCTTCCGGCATTCTCTCAACATATTCAGCCAGCGTCACCAGCTTCTTCTCCTTGGAGGAGTGGAACATCAGGAGATCCTGCAGCGTTTCTTTTTCCATACCGTAGTCGTTATAGACCCCGAACTTCAGCTGTCTGCCAAAAGACTTGTAGAACGTCTCATACTGCTCGCGCTCATCCTTCAGCAGGCTCAGGAGCTGGCTCTTGATCTTGCTCTTAATATTCTTGGCAATCATCGTCAGCTGGCGGTCATGCTGCAGCATCTCACGGGAGATATTGAGCGACAGATCCTCGGAATCAACCATCCCCTTGACGAAGCTGAAGTAATCCGGCAGCAGATCGGCGCATTTGTTCATAATCAGCACGCCGTTGGAGTAGAGCTCCAGGCCTTTTTCATATTCCTTGGTATAGTAGTCAAACGGAGTATTCTCCGGAATGAACAGAATCGCGTTGTAGACCACTGCGCCGTCCGCACTGATGTGGATGTGCTTCAGCGGCTTGTCGAACCCGTAACGCTTCTCTGCATAGAAGTTGTTGTAATCTTCTTCGGTCAGCTCTTTCTTGTTCTTGCGCCAGATCGGCACCATGCTATTGACCGTCTGCTCTTCCGTCACATCGATGAATTCATTCTCAGCATCTTCCTTAGGCTGTTTGCTGGTAATGTCCATCTTGATCGGGAAGCGGATAAAGTCCGAATACTTCTTGATGATTGATTTCAGACGGTATTCTTCCAGGAATTCATCGTAGTTATCGTCCTCGGTGTTCTCTTTGATCTTCAGCGTAATTTCGGTACCGACCGTATCCTTCTCACAAGGCTCAATCGTGTAGCCGTCCGCACCCTGGGATTCCCATTTGAACGCCTGCTCGCTGCCCAGCGCCTTACTGATTACGGTCACATCGTCCGCCACCATGAATGCGGAATAGAATCCGACCCCGAATTGTCCGATGATGTTGTGTCCATCCTTAGCTTCATTATCCTTCTTAAAAGCAAACGAGCCGCTGTTCGCGATAATCCCCAGATTGTTCTCCAGCTCTTCCTGCGTCATCCCGATGCCGGTGTCGGCAATGGTTAACGTGCGGCTATCCTTGTTGGCGCTTACTTTAATGTAGTAGTCCTCTTTATTGAACACCAGACTATCATCGGCCAGTGCCTTGTAATAGATTTTATCGATGGCATCACTTGCATTGGAGATCAGCTCCCGCAGAAAAATCTCGCGCTGCGTATAAATGGAGTTAATCATCATTTCCAGCAGTCTTTTGGATTCAGCTTTAAACTCTTTTTTAGCCATGAATAAATAAATCTCCTTTCAAAAGTAACCTTCGGATTGCGGAGCATCGTTTAGCACTCCACTCACTTGAGTGCTAACACTCCCTTTTATATACCATATTCTAGTTTTTGATGTCAACATCTTGCCGCCTAGGAAGCCCACAAAAAAAGAAATGCATTCTATTTTAGTCCATGTTAGCATTCGGGTTGTACTTCATTTGACCACTTAACCACAGAAAGGATAATGATTAATGATGAACATTCAACTCGAAAGCATTCCGGCAACACGTATAGCTTATGTACGGCAGACAGGCCCCTACGGCCCCGGCAACGCTCAGGCGATGGAACAATTGAAGCAGTGGGCGCGGGAACAAGGCTTGCTTCAAGGCTCGGCGGTGCTGTTCGGCATTCCGCAGGACAACCCTGCAACTACAAGGCCGGAGCTTTGCCGATATGATGCCTGCATCAGCCTGACTGAGAATCCTCCCGCCGGGGTCTCAGTACCTTACGGCGAGCTTCCCGGCGGAGCCTACGCAGTGGTAACCCTCCAGCATACGGCTGAAGCTGTCGGTCAGGCATGGGCAGAGATTTCCCGGCGTTGTCACGCAGCGGCCATAAGCTTGATCCCGGGCGGCCGGTTATGGAGAGATACACGGAAGACATGGTCAGCAGGCATCTTTGTGAGCTTTGTTTTCCTGTATTTGAATAAGGACAGGAAGGCGCTTTGAAAAGCGGAAGTCCCGAAATCCATGATATAGCTACTTGGGACAGCCTTTATTTTGGAGCAGGATCAGTGTGAGCGCTTGGGTGGACGCTCTGCACACGGAACATTGTTGCAATCGCTGTTGTGTCCAGATTTTTTCATTCCCCCTAGCGGTGAAAATCCTGACACAAAGGCGAACGCTCCGCTTGTCCACAATCATTCTGCCCGCTCCGCTGTTTATGCGGAAACGGACAAAATCACCCTAACGGGCGAAGTATACTGGTGCCTCATCGCCTTCTGGTGGTATACTTCCAGCCCACTTTCCTTTTACACACCTCGTAGTCGATTTTCGCATACGTCCTAAAATCTTTCTTCCTTTTCTGGCGGTGTTCCGCCCATCTCTCACCAATTCTGAGCGTTTTCTCTCACCAACCGCTTGTATGAAGCAGCATTGTTGCACATTTTGCAGGACTTCACTAAAAAAGTTACTGGTTGTGGTACATTGTTGCATCATTTGCAGAAATTCCGGTGTTCAGAGCAAGTTAACACTAGCTTTGTTGCATTTCCTGCAGGAATTTAGCATCAGTCGTTTCTATTCGGCCGTATTGCTGCACTTCTTGCAGGATTTTTCTAACAATGTTACAGGCTGCGGAGCATGGGGTGCATTCCTTCTCGCAGCAGCAACGATTGTATTCGAATTTCCGCATACATTGGGTCCACGCGCCTCCGCACTGCCCAATGTGTTCGGTTTTCCGCCTACATTTGGCCCACGCGCCGCCCCCCAACAAATTGTATTCGGTTTTTCATATACATTCCATCTGCTCCTCTTTACACATCAGAAGAAATTCATAATCTCCTAAAAAATAAGTAAAGAGGCCCCTCTATAAGCAAAATTCCGCTTACGAGACAACCTCTTTCATCTTTTCATAGTTAATCCAAATCCAGCGTTTCCCCCGCCGCCATAGAATGCAGCGTGCAGCCCGTCAGCTGCCCGCCCTCGATCAAGGCTTCACGGAGCTTGTCGGTCTCCGGCTTCGCAGCATGAACCAGTACGGCGTGCCGGACCGGAAGAGACTTCAGCATACGCTGCACATCTTCCCGGCCCTGATGCACCTTGTAGCGCAGCTTGAGCACCTCGCATACTCCATGCTGTCCCGGTTCATGCAGCAGCTTGTATCCGAAGGTACCGGCCGCTACATGACCGGTGATCAGCACGGAATAGGTTGAATGGGACGCCCACCTCGCATAGTACCAGCGGGACAAGGACGATTGCATCATGCCATCCGGCACGAACCACAGGGAAGGGCCGGAGCCTGACAGCAGCTCCTCCCGTTCCACTTCGCTCTGCGGCATCGTCCAGCGGCGGGCGGCAAAAAAGTCTGCTATGTGATCCGCTGCGGAATACCCTCCTGTTCGCTCAGCACTCCTAAGCCAGAACGGCGAGGCTGCCAGCCGCCTCATCCCCTCTATCAGCTTCGCTTCCACTACCATCGGCAGATCCGCGAACAGCTTGGCAGCCCATAGCATCATCTCCTGGCTCCGTCCGCCTGCCGGAACCGGGAGCAGCACCTTGCCCCCCCGTGCCGCAGTCCTACGGATGGCCTGCTCCAGCTGCCTTAGCTTATCGGACTGGGTCTCCTCGTCCATTCCGTACGCCGCATCGGCCACCGCCAGATCAAGACGCTGCCCGCACGACCATACCCTCAGCCTCTGGTCCGCATCCGGGATGCCTCCGGCTGCTTGTATCGCCTCAGCTGGTGAATCAGCCGCAAGTAACAGGGATTCCGCCGTATAGTCGCCGGAATAGAAGATTGAGCGCCCTTCCGCAGCGATCAGGAACCATACAGATCCCGCCAGATGCCCGCTTCGTCCCCACATGACCTGAACCCCGGGAATCAGTCTGAACCAGGACAGGCAGTTGCCCTCTTCCTCCAGATAACGGTAACGGATCGCTTGTTCATCTGCTTCAGTGTATGGCAGCTCATGGCCCTCACGGCTAATACTCGAACGCCAGGAGCGGAAGTAGCCATCCAGTTGCGCCCTTGTTTCCCGCGTTGTCCATACCTCACCCTTGTAACCCTGCGCATACAGCAGCGGCAGCGCTACCGAATGATCCTCATGGGCATGGGAGAGCAGTACCATGTCCAGCATTGCCGCCTGCCCGGGTTCGATGAGGGGATATTGTCCGGCTCCGCCTTTTTTGACGCCGCAATCAAGCAGCAGACGGTAGCCCCTTCCACTCAGGAGGTAAGCGGAACGCCCGTGTTCACCGGCTCCGCCCCATATGGTCAGCTTCGTCATAATCCGGTCCACTTTGTTCTGGAATTCAGCAGTTCAATGCCGAGCAGCAGCAGCACCGTCAAGCCAACCGATACCACCGCCATGGCCATGCCAAGCGATACCTGCCCCTGTTCGAACTGGGCAAAAATATACGTAGCCGAGGTCTGCATCGAAGGCGGCAGAATCAGCAGCGATCCAACCAGCTCCCGTACAGATATGGTGAAGGTCATCATCCAGCCTGCCAGCATGCCGGGCATAATGAGCGGAAGCAGAATCCGCCGCAAGATATAGAACGGGCCCGCTCCGCTGACCTGGGCCGCTTGAAACAGCATACCGTTAATTTGCGAGAAGCTGGCCTTCACATACTGCACGGTATAAGGAAGAAACAGCACCACATAGGTAAGCACTACCATGCCGTAGGTGTTGTAGAGCGTGAAGGGCATCCATGGCGCATTCCAGAGCAGAATCAGCCCTACCACCATTACAATGCCCGGAACCGTATTAGGCAAAAGACTCAGCAGATCAATGATCCGCTGCAGCCGAGCCACAGACCTGCCGATAGCCAAGGCAAGGCCGGCTCCAAGCACGACAGCCACCGACGCTGCGGCCAGCGACAGCCCCAGACTGTTCCCGATCGCCTTCAGGCTCACTGATCCCCAGGAGAGCAGCTCCCTGTAATGCTCCAGCGTCAGATTGTCCAGTGACAGCCCGGCACCGCGCAGCTTCATCAGCGAGGCGGCGATAATCGAGAAGTATGGGATGCCTATGGATAATAGCAGCAGGGCAGCCAAATACATACCGGCGAGCCAGCCTGCGCCTCCGCGTAACGAATACGTCTTGAAGCGCTGTCCTTTGCCCCCCACCAGACGGTAAGTGAACCGGCGGCTGACCGCCGACTGCATGTACCAGATGACCAGACAGACCGACAGCAAAACGGATGCAAGCGACGTAGCCTTGCCGAAGTCAATCGGCCAGCTGGAAATGTATTTATGAATTTCCGAGGTCATGACATAATAGCCGATCTTGCGGCCGAAGGTAGCCGGTGTTCCGAACTCCGCAATCGTCTTGACGAAGACGAGCATCACCCCCATGCCATAGGCCGACAGCAGCAGCGGCATGATGATCCGCTGGAAGCGGTAGCCTGCCTTTGCCCCGTGCACCGCTCCCGCCTCTTCCAGATTGCCGCCTATGCGGATAAGCGCATCCCGAAGCAGCAGATACAGGAACGGGAACAGATGCATGCTCATAATGAAGACCATTCCCCAGAAGCTGAAGAAAGAATCACTTAACGCACCCGCACCCGGAAGCCACTGCTGAAGATATCCGCCTTTTTGCATGAACAGAATCCAGCCCATGGAGCCGATATACGGCGGGGTCATGAACGGAATCAGCAGAATAACATCAATCCAGCGGTGCAGCCCCATGCGGGTCTTGGCCATCATCCAGGCCAGCGGCATCGCAAGCAGCGTAGTTCCTGCCACTACGCATATACCAAGCCATACCGAGTTCAGCAGCACCCCGGACAGACTCTGTCCGGTGATCGTACGGAGGGGGGCCATCCAGTCCAGCCGCTGATCCGGGGTAACGCTTTGCCAGAAGATGAGCAGAAGCGGAATGCCGATGCTGACCGCCAGCAAAAAGAAGGAGAGCAGCAAGCCCGCTCTCCGAAGTATCCGGTTACTGTCCATGGAGACTGGACTCATTGCTTTTCACCTCAACCTTAAGCCTTATTTGTAAATTTCCGCGAATTTCGAAGCCGTCTCATTCCCATGCTCACTCATCCAGGCCCAGTCCACCTTAAGCTGCGGGATGTCCTTCAGATTGGTCCGGTTCGAAGCTTCAATATCCTCGCGGCCCGGGATGAGATACGCATCCGCTACCAGCTGCTGGGCTTCGTCAGACAACAGATAATCAATGAATGCTTTGGCATTGTCCACGTTCGGACTCGTTTTCAGAATGGCTGCCGGTCTCGGACTTATCACCGTACCCTCCTCAGGATAGACAATATCCAGCGGCTCTCCTTTTGCTTTGGCCTTATAGGCCATATAATCTACTCCTGCTGCCACAATACTCTTAGCTCCTGTAACAACCGGATCAAGCGCCTCCTGGTTCGCTCCAGCCATAGCGACTCCGTTGGCCTTATAATTCTTGAACAGATCCCAGCCCTGCTCGCCGTTCACGCTGAGATAGCCTGTAATGAAATCCAGCGCCGAGCCTGACAGCGTCGGATCTGGAATGTTGACGGCGTCATTCCACTCCGCATCTGCCAGCTCTGCCCAGGTCTTGGGCGGATTCGCTACCAGCTTCGTATTATAGACAATCCCCAGCGCAGAAGCACTTGAACTGAAATAATTGCCTTCGGCATCCGACCAGTCCTGATTCAGCTTCTCTTTATTGGCCGCTTCCGGGTAGGGCAGCGTCAGACCGTCCGCCTTAAGCGCCTGTGCGGAAGGCAGGGAAGCCAGAATCACCACATCGGCCACCGGATTTGCTTTCTCGGCTTCCATCCGGGCCAGAATTTTGCCGGTCGTTCCCTGGAACATCTCCACCGTGAGGCCTGTCTTGGCCTTGAAGCCATTCACAATATCGTCTGCCAAGCCCTGAGGGCCGGCGGAATACAGCACCAGCTTGCCGCTTAACGCAGCTGCTGTAGCTTCAGGAGTTGACGCAGCTGCATCCGTTGCCTCAGGTGTACTCGTGCTGGCCCCGCCTGCACTGGTGCTGTTGCCCGTACCGCAGCCTGCCAGACTCATACTCATCACAGCAGATAACAGCAGCATTGCGCCTTGTTTACGCGGATTGTTCCATTTCATGGTTATGATTCGCTCCTTTTAGGTTCTTCTTCATTTGAATTCGAATTCATCCGGCATATCCGCCGCGGTGAGACATAGAGCTGAACCCTTTCTCCTACAGGAATCCGGTTGTTCAGATAGGCTGTCCATATTCCGGCCCCCTCCACCTCCGCACGGATCTCATAACGCTCTCCTACATAACTGATACTCCGTACAACAGCGGAATAACACAGATCATCGCCCGCCGTGCGGCTCCATCCGATATGCTCAGGCCGCACCATCTCCTGCTCCGGCGTAAGCCAGTTCGACTTGCCGATGAATGAAGCCACGAACGGTTCTGACGGTGCCTCATATACCGCTTCAGGAGTTCCAGTCTGCAATATCCGCCCGCTTTTCATAACGACAATCTCGTCGGACATCGACATCGCTTCGATCTGATCGTGGGTCACGTAGAGTGCAGTGAGACCCATGTCCCGCACCAGCGACATCATCTCCACTCTCATCTCTTCCCGGAGTACGGCATCCAGCGCGCTTAACGGCTCATCGAAGAGCACCACACCCGGACGGACAACTACCGCTCTGGCAAAAGCAACCCTCTGCTGCTGACCGCCCGACAGCTGATGCGGATACCGGTTCTCCATCCCCTGCAGCCGGACCATCTCCAGTGTCTCCAGTACCTTGCTCCGCAGCTGCGCACGCTGCCCTGAGGCCTTCAGCCCGAAAGCCACATTCTCATACACCGTCATATGCGGCCAGAGTGCAAAATCCTGAAATACCATCCCGAAATTCCGCTTGTGCACCGGAACATCGATCCGCTGCGCAGCGGAGAAATAACATTTCCCGTCAGCGTATAATTCCCCGCCATCCGGGCGCTCAAGGCCCGCTAACATCCGCAGCAGCGTGGTTTTGCCGCAGCCGGAAGGCCCCAGTAAGGTAGTGAACTTACCGTGCTTCAATTCAAGCCCGGCAGGCAGCAGCGCCGGTTGTCCGCCAAAGCTTTTATGAATCCCCTTCATCTGAATATTCATTTCGATCCCTGCCTGTCTTCTTGAGCTGTCCTCAGTCTAACGTCTGTATTCGCAGGTTGTTTATTTTTCATGTAAACACGTAATTAACTTTATATATGAATTCTGTTAACGTTCATAGATAAAATCTATGGTGGGGGATATCCCACTAACGATTGGAAGAGGTAACTCCATGAATCTGATGAAACTGCAAATTATTGAACTGATCGACCAGCTGCATCATATGACCAGCGTAGCTGAGGTGCTCGGGATCAAGCAGCCGACCGTAACCTTTCATATGAAGTCGCTTGAAGAAGAGCTCGGGGTCCGGCTGTTCGAGGCCCGCAGCGGCAAAACCTTTCTCACCGAGGCCGGAGCAGCCCTCCTTCATTATTCCGTGAAGATTAATGCGCTTGCCCGTGAAGCCCGACGGGTAGCCGGAGAATTCGACACCCTCTACCGGGGAACGCTGCTGATTGGGGCCAGTTATGTACCTGCAACCTATTTGCTGCCGTCCATATTACATGCGTTCTCCCGGGAGTTCCCCGGCATCCGCATGGCTCTGTCTGTGAAGCCCTCCCCGGTCATCCGGGAGATGCTGATCCGCCACGAAATCGACTTGGGTGTGATCTCCTCAGAGCCTTTCACGGAGCCTGCTCTGCAGGCTGAATCGCTGATTACAGATGACCTCGTCCTGATCTGTTCTCCTAAGCATCCGCTCGCCCGCAAGACTCAGCTTAATATGGAGGAGATCAGTAAGACTCCCTTTGCGCTGCACGGAAGCGAATCCAGTACCCGCCGCCTGACGGAGCGCTGGTTCGGACAGCAAGGGCTGCAGCTGCGCAATACGATTGAGGTCGATTCACTGGAGGCCATCAAGCAGCTCGTGCAGCTGGGCGGCCACATCTCCGTGATGTCCCGGATGGCGGTACAGTGGGAGCAGCAGCAAGGTCTAATTCAGGTGCTGCCTATTCAAGGGGAAATGGCGCCGCGTTATATCTATGCCGTGCACAACAAGGACCGGCATCCTTCGGTGCAGATGGAGAGCTTCCGGAGCAGCCTGCTGGCCACCAAAAACTGTTAGCCGTCATTGAGTAAGTCTATGCAGGATTAACGCAATTCCCCTTTCACTTTAACCGCTCCCATATACTCAACCCGTAAAGTGGATCATGTACCCAAACCTGATCATAGGAGTGATGATGCTTGAGAAAATGGAAAAAGCTTACCCTGTCCTTCATGCTGAGTATTGTGGCAGCAGGCGGTGGATTAGCCGGACAGGGCTTCCTGCTGCCGGAGCGCGTCTCAGCCGCAGCTAACGCCGTTCCAGCCTATGAGGTGAAGTTTCTGGCGGACCCTGACCTTGTACTGGACAGCAGCGGATCGCCGCGCAGCGAGGTCATGGATACATTCGACCTGAATTCTACTCCACAGGCTATTCGAGTCGAGTATTTCGATACCGACACGCTTGAGCTGAACAGCAAGGGATGGGATGTGCGGCTGCGCAAAAAAGAGAACAAATCCGATTATGAATTGACCTACAAGAAACGTTATCCTGTCGTGAACGGAAATATCCAGGCAGCGCTCACCCTGGCGAATCAGGAGGGCTTCGACGCTTCAGATGACAACTACGAAGCAGAGGTGGATTGGGGGTATGGCAAGCAGACCCTTAGCTTCTCTAATACCAAGAAGGTCAGCACCAAAGCTGCCGGAGCCGTGCTCCCTGCTGAGGAAGAGGCCCTGAAGCTGCTGCTGGACAAGCTGCCAGGCAAATTGAAGAACTGGTATGCATCGAACTGGGGGAAGCAGAAGCTGGCAGCCTCCCGGGCGCATGGCCCGTTGACCTTCGAGCGGTATACAGGCACCTGGAACAATCAGGAGATCACTCTTGAGGTATGGCCAGTGCGTGATGAGGCGGGAAGCGGCATCCAGAATATCGTGGAAATTTCGTTCAAAACCACCGATAGCACTGGCGTAAGTGGATTGCGTACAGAGCTGATGAACCTGCTGAACGCCGAGGGCTGGCTTCTTCCTGCTGATGGCCTCAAGACCCAGCTGATTCTGGAAAGGTATTAAAGTAATCATCAATATTAGCTTATAACTCAAAAAGAGCACTGCCGCACCCTTCATGAGGGCGATACGGCAGTGCTCTTCTGCTGATATAAATTTGTTACGAGACGGCTCCCCACTGCTCCATACGTTACTTTCACAGCGCAACAGTCTTCGCCTTGGCATCCTCAAGCAGCATCTGAATCAGCGACTGGAGCGGCAGGGACTTCCACTTCTTCGGATGCAGCAGCAGTTGCAGATCGAAATGAATCTCCGGGTGGGCAAAAGACAGCTCGGACAGGTTCCCCCGCTCGATCTCCTCCTCCGCCACAATCCGCGGCAGCAGCGCTATGCCCAGGCCATTGCGTACACAACGCTTAATCGCTTCCAGATTCGACAGCTCAAAACCAATCCGAAACACGATCCCGTGGTCCCGGAGCAGGTTCTCGAACAGGCTGCGGTAAATGCAGCTCTCCTCGGAGACAATCAGCTCGCAGTTGTTCAGATCCTGGAGGGTCACCTGCTCCAGCCGGGCTAGCGGATGGCTGGCTGGTGCCACGAGCACAAGCGGCTCATCGCGGATAATCGTCCGCGTAAGCGCGCTATCCACCGTGCTCCGGTCCAGCAAAAGACCGATATCGACCTCTCCGTCCCTGATTTTGGATATCAGATTGGCCTCCTGCTCGGTCTGCAGATGAATATTCAGACCAGGGAACATCGTCCGCAGCTGCTGCAGGAACGGCGGCAAATAGAAGGCTGCGAGCGAATCAATCGTTCCAATCGTAAGCGTTCCGCCGATCTGCTGGGCGATTGTTTCCTTAGAGCGGTCATAGAGATCCAGAATCTCCACGAACAGCTTAAGCAGCTCTTCCCCCGGCGGAGTTAAACGCAAGGCGCGGCCATGACGTTCAATGAGCGGCACTCCATATTCCTTCTCAATCTTCTGTATCTGCATCGTGACACTGGACTGGGCATAGCCCAGCTCTTCAGCCGCACGCGTAAAGCTCTGCCGCTTGGCCACTTCGCGGAAGGTCCGCATATACGTTAAGTCCATCGTCTCACCCTAACATCAATATTATTGATAACCTACATCATTTATTATAGCTAACAACGATGCAATAATCCATGGTACAGTAGAACAAACGGATTTTACATTTTTGGAGGACGATATTCATGTTAACAGAAGAACAGATTTATGGAATTTATGTTCCCGTGGTCACCCCGTTCTATGCTGCTGGTGAGCTTGATCTGGAATCGTATCAGCGTTATGTGAACAACATCATCAAGAACAATATTCATGGTCTGGTCGTCAATGGAACCACTGGAGAATCGCCGACAGTCAATATACAGGAATTACAGTCGCTCGTGGATACCTCACGGGAACTTCTGAAGTCCAGCTCTATCCCGCTCGTGGTGGGCACAGGTACAAATGATACCTACTCTACCGTGGCCCGTACTGAGCTGGCGGCGAACGCAGGTGCCGATGCCGCACTGGTGGTTGTCCCTTATTACAGCCGTCCGTCCCAGGAAGGCATCATCGCCCATTTCCGCAAGGCGGCAGAGGTCGGTCTGCCCATTATGGCTTACGATATCCCGGGCCGCACTGGAGTCGGCATGACGCTGGACACCGCCCGTACGATCCTGGAGATGAATAATGTCGTAGGGTTAAAAGACTGCTCCGGCTCCCCCCTGCTCGTCTCCGAGCTGTCCAAGAGCGGCAGCAAGCCCGTGCTCTGCGGCGACGATCTGCATTTCTTCGACATGCTGGGCTACGGGGCCGCCGGAGGCATGCTGGCCTCAGCCAATGTACATACAGGCCGCTTCCTAAGCATCTACGAGCAGTACAGAGCCGGTCAGATTGAGGCTGCACAGGCTGCGTATGATCAGCTAGTGCCGCTGATGAAGCTGCTGTTCAAGGAGTCCAACCCGGCCCCGATCAAATGGCTGCTCAGCGAACTCGGAGAGCTCTCCTCAGACACGCTCCGCTTGCCAATGACTTCCATTAGCACCGCGCTGCGCGAGGAGCTGGGCGCCTACCTTGCAGAGGAAGCTGTCAGCGGCAGACA
>NZ_ASPX01000028.1:0-108125 GCF_000517965.1 Paenibacillus sp. FSL R7-277 | reverse complement strand
CGATATAACCGTTAAGAGGCCATGGAGCAGACAAACCCCCGCCATTTTCAGTGAGATACTGAGAATGGCGGGTGTTTGTGTTAGATAAGGTCAATCATTACTGCACGTTACAAAATCGAATTACGAGCGGCCCGCTTTAGCCGCTGGACGGCTGGACGGACGTCCGCTCTGACCGCCAGGTCTGCTGCCCGAAGGGTTTGAACGGCCGTATGAACCGCTGGACGATTTCTGGCTCTGGCTGCCGCCTGGACGCCCGTTGGCATTAGCCTGGCCCCCCGAAGCACCTCTCGCTCCACCGCCAGCATAACTGCTGCCCGATGCGCTTCTAGCTCCACTGCCTGCTTGACCGCTTCCAGAAGCGCCTTTAGCGCCACCTGTGTTGCCGCCGCTCTGCTGTTTGCCTTGCGCGAACCATTCCGACTTCGGCTTGCGGGGCGGATTCGTCTTGGCTTTCTGCGACGGTTTGACCGGCGCTTTGCCGGGACGGTCTGCCAGCAATGCCAGATTGCTCTTAGACATCGGATACGCATGCTCCTTGATCTCCGGAATCGTCTTGCCAATCAGCTTCTGGATATCCTTCAGATACGGAATTTCCTCCGCTTCGCACAGCGAGATGGCGATGCCGCTCATCCCCGCACGGCCGGTCCGGCCAATACGGTGAACATAGGTTTCCGGGATATTCGGCAGGTTGAAGTTGATGACATGGGACAACTCATCAATATCAATTCCGCGCGCAGCGATGTCTGTAGCTACCAGTACGCGTGTCGCTCCGCTCTTGAAATTTCTCAGCGCATTCTGGCGCTCATTCTGTGATTTGTTCCCGTGAATGGCCTGTGCTGTAATATTAATGCGGGTTAAATCCCGGGTTACCCGGTCCGCGCCGCGTTTGGTGCGTGTGAATACCAGTGCCGATACAATCGACGGGTCCTGCAGCAGACGGTTCAGCTGATTCTGCTTATTTCCGTTCTCCAGCAGATAGATCGACTGCTCAATTCTGTCTACCGTGGAGGATACCGGAGTAATCTCGATTTTCACCGGATTGACGAGCAGTGTTTTCACCAGCTGCGAAATCTCCGCAGGCATAGTGGCTGAGAAGAACAACGTCTGCTTCTTGAGCGGCATCTTGGCGATAATCCGCTTCACATCATGAATGAAGCCCATGTCCAGCATGCGGTCCGCTTCATCCAGCACGAGAATCTGCACATGCTGCAGATCCACACGCTTTTGGCTGATCAGGTCGATTAGACGGCCCGGTGTAGCAATCAGAATATCGGCACCAATTGCCAGCGCCCGCTCCTGGGCCTTCTGTGATACGCCACCGACAATGGCTGTCGAACGGATCGTTGTGAACTTGCTGTAGGCCTGAATATTCTCCTGAATTTGCAGCGCCAGCTCGCGGGTAGGCGTAAGGATCAGGGAGCGGATACGTTTAGTCCCACCAGTTCTGGCCTGCTGGCTAAGCAGCTGAATAATCGGCAACGAGAAGGCCGCCGTTTTACCGGTACCCGTCTGTGCACAGCCCAGGATGTCTCTGCCGGCTAAGGCCGCAGGAATAGACTCTTCCTGGATCGGGGTCGGGGATGTATAGTTTTCCAGGCTAAGCGCCTTAAGAATCGGGGGGATCAGGTTCAAATCGTTAAATGTCATTTTATCTCCTTCATTGTGCATACATATATTGGTGAATCCTTAATTCCATTACTGTATATTCCTTTTGCGGCGTCTCCACATAGCGCTCAGCAAAGTCATAACACATAATGATAACACATAAAAGCGAATATGAAAACTTTCATTTCTTTCTTTTCAAAAAAATCTACAACAAAAGAGCAGAGGAAGGGTCCCCTGCTCTTGTCTTACCTATTATAAAATACTAGTCTAGGATTTCAGCGGTATCGCCATTATTGGCACCGGCAGCGTTAGCTTCATCGGTATCGATGTGCATGTCCAGCTTGAAGCTGTCGGATACGCGTGCAATCACGTTCTCCAGCACCAGGCCGCGTTCGCCGCCCAGACGTACCTTCAGGAGCTGCTTATCGGCAATGCCCCAAGCTTCTGCTTCGGAAGTGTGGAAGTGAATGTGGCGCGCTGCTACAATAACACCAGTCTCCAGCTCAACTTCACCGGCAGGTCCTTTAATCGTAATTCCTGGTGTTCCTTCAATATTGCCGGATTCACGGACAGGTGCCTTCACGCCGAGGCTGAAGGAGTCTGTGCGGGATACTTCCAGCTGCGAAGCCGGACGGGCAGGTCCGAGGATTCTTACTTTGTCGAACTTCCCTTTCGAACCAATGACAGCCACTTGCTCATTCGCTGCGAATTGTCCGGGTTGGGACAGAGGTTTGAACTCGGTCAATTGATAACCTGGGCCAAACAATGCTTCTACGTGCTCCTGCGTAAGGTGAATATGCCGGGCCGACACACCTACGGGTACAGTCTTGCTCATTTTTAAGTCACTCCTTGTATTTTCTCTAGTATCTGTACAAGCCACTGAACATTATACATCTAATTTCCCGAAAATAAAAAGACCCGCATCACAATGCGAGGCTTTTTTCCGGGCATATTACGATTCTGTGAATGCTTCATCCTGGTTTTTCCAATTCATAGTCACTTCCTGGTGAGAAAAGAGGGTAAACCTGCGGAAGAAGGCAGCTGCTCCTTCAAGAACCCCAGCGCATTCTCATACAGCCAGCCCCGCACATCAGCTTCGGGATAGTATTTCAGCAGCATCTCGGCGAACTCCGCATATTGCCCCGGATGCTCCAGCCCTTCTACCCACGCTTCAATTCCGTCAAAATCCGAGCCGAACATCAGCTGTCCGCTCCCGCCAAGACCACAGACATGCTCAATATGCCTCCGCATATCCTCCCGCCGGGCCGCTCCTTCATCCCGCACGAACCAGGGGACAAAGGTAAGCCCGATTCGCCCATCCTTGGCAATCAGTGCCTTCAGCTGCTCATCACTCAGGTTGCGGGGATGACTGCAGACCGCTGCGCAATTCGAATGCGAAGCAATGAACGGACGGGTACTGAGCTCCAGCAGCTCCCAGAATCCCGCCGGGGCCAAATGCGACACATCCAGCAGCATTCCGCTCCCGTTGCACCAGTCGATCAGCTTCCGGCCATGCTCAGTGAACCCGCCGTTCCGCCGCTCCAGCACACCGTCCGCCGCCCAGTTGGCATAGTTCCAGGTAATCCCCAGGCAACGCACACCCAGCTCGAAGCATAACTGGGCATAGAACAGATTGCCCTCCAGACCGTCCACGCCCTCCAGAGAGAGCATTCCATAGGCCGGTGCAGTGAAGCTGCCTTCCTGCACTTCTTCCTTCCACCTCAGCCACTGCAGCCCTCCAGGACCGGTAACCTTTTGATGGAAGCACTCGATTTGCCCCAGAATATCCTCGAACTTTGCCCTTCCGCGCACCGTAGACAAATAGATGGCAAAAACCTGCAGTCCGACATTTCCCTCTGTCAGCCGCTCTGCGGTCACATCCATCCGGGGATCATTCTTAAAGTCTATCCCTGGATTCGCCTGCAGCTTACTCAGAGCATCACAATGAAAATCCGCCACCTTCAGCTTCCTGTTTCCCACCATAGGTCAGCTCTCCTTCTTTCTTCACCTGCTGAATATCCAAATGAACCGTTGACGGCCCAGCGTCTATTTCATGTATATGCACCTAACTGAAGCGGCAGTCAGCACAGCAAAAAGCCTGTTTACAATGTAAACAGGCCTAATCTAAATGATTCACTTGAGTTATCTAGGTTCCACAATAAGTTTGATTGCCGTCCGGTCTTCCCCATCAATCACTATATCCGTAAAAGCCGGAATACAGATCAAGTCCACTCCGCTGGGTGCGACAAATCCCCGGGCGATGGCAACGGCCTTCACGGCCTGGTTCAGTGCTCCTGCTCCAATAGCTTGTAGCTCGGCCGATCCACGTTCGCGAAGAACACCTGCTAATGCGCCAGCAACGGAATTTGGATTGGATTTAGCTGATACTTTTAATACATCCATAGTAAGTACCTCCCCTGGGAAAATGATGGTGTTCTTCTTCCACTACAGTAGATGTTATTCGCTTCAGAAGAATTAATTCCTTCTTTTTGCGGACCTCTCCGGAGAAAATAGTTCAAAAGATACTCTTTTTCGATATAATAAATATCACACTTCACCCAAAACAAAATGAGTATTACCGAATTACCTATTTGCAAGTAGAAACGGCATTGCCGTCCTTAGCTCATCACCCATTCATCCTCACGCAGCCGGATCTTCTCCAGTCGTGTCGCTCTGCCTGTAGCTTCATCAAGTTCTGCGAATAGACCATGCAGCTGCCATTTGCCTTCGTCGACTACAAACCGGGAGGGAAGCTGAGTTGTAAATTTATAGATGATCGCATCCTTTTCCATACCCAGAATCCCTTCTCTTGAACCAACCATACCCGCATCTGTAAGATACGCTGTACCTCCAGGCAGGATCACATCATCATTACTCTGCACATGAGTATGTGTGCCGACTACAATCGAAGCCATTCCATCCATAAAATAGCCCATCGCAATTTTCTCGGAGGTTGCTTCCGCATGGAAATCCACCAGAATGCACTTATGCTCTCTGCGCAGTTCCTCCACAATCTCCTCGCCTACCCGGAACGGGTCATCAATCGCCGGAAGAAAGGTACGGCCCTGCAGATTCACAATCGCCAGCTGCTTGCCGTTCCCCTTAACAACGGTATATCCACGGCCCGGTGTCCCCGGCGGAAAGTTAGCCGGACGGATGATCCGCGGCTCGTCGTCGATGAACTCGAAGATATCCTTGTTATCCCAGGTGTGGTTACCCATCGTAATACCGTGGATACCCCAGTTAAAGAATTCGTTAGCGATAGCAGCGGTGATCCCTCTGCCGGCAGCGGCATTTTCACCATTGGCAATGATGATATGCGGCTGATATTTGCTTTTCAGGGAAGGCAGCATTTCACGCAGCGCTTTTCTGCCTGTATTGCCTACAATGTCTCCGATAAATAAAACTTTAATAATCTTCTCCTCCTAAATTTTGGGTTTGTGTATGCTCTGCCAACCATAAATCGCTGCTTAAGTATAATTTCACCTATTCTGCTTCATTCCAAACTCCACGGCGTGCTGCATGAAAAAAGGCCCCGCAAGGGGGCCGATTTCCTTATTTATTTCGCATATTCTACAGCGCGTGTCTCGCGGATTACCGTAACCTTGATATGACCCGGATAATCCAGCTCACTCTCAATCATCTTCGTAATATCGCGGGCCAGACGGAAGCTTTCGGCATCATCAATCTTCTCAGGCTGTACCATTACGCGAACCTCGCGGCCCGCCTGAATGGCATAGGATTTCTCGACACCCTCGAAGGACTCCGAGATCTCCTCCAGCTTTTCCAGACGTTTGATGTACGTTTCCAGGGTCTCACGGCGTGCACCTGGACGGGCAGCCGACAAAGCATCAGCAGCACCAACCAGCATAGCAATAACCGAGGTAGCCTCGCAATCTCCATGGTGGGACGCGATACTGTTGATAACCACCGGATGTTCCTTGTACTTCTTCGCCAGTTCGACGCCGATTTCAACATGCGAACCTTCCACTTCATGATCAAGCGCTTTGCCGATATCATGCAGCAGTCCGGCACGTTTTGCAAGCACGATGTCTTCCCCAAGCTCACCGGCCATAAGTCCAGTCAAATAAGCAACCTCCATGGAGTGCTTCAGTACGTTTTGACCGTAGCTCGTGCGGAATTTCAGGCGACCCAGAATTTTGATCAGATCCGGGTGCAGACCATGAACGCCAACCTCGAAGGTAGCTTGTTCACCGTATTCGCGAATCCGTTCATCCACTTCTTTGCGGGATTTCTCCACCATTTCTTCAATACGTGCAGGATGGATACGTCCGTCTGCGACCAGCTTCTCCAGTGCCGTACGGGCCACTTCGCGGCGGATCGGATCAAATCCTGACAGAATAACGGCTTCCGGCGTATCATCAATAATAAGATCAATCCCGGTCAGAGTCTCCAGCGCACGGATATTGCGGCCTTCACGACCGATAATCCGGCCCTTCATCTCTTCATTCGGCAAGGTAACGACAGATACCGTAGTTTCCGCCACATGATCAGCCGCACAGCGTTGAATCGCCAAGGTGATAATCTCACGGGCTTTCTTGTCCGCTTCTTCCTTAGCTTGCTGTTCGATTTCCTTGATCATCTGAGCAGTTTCATGGCGAACTTCCTGTTCTACATTGCTGAGAATGATACTTCTGGCATCATCGATGCTCAGATTGGAGATACGTTCCAGTTCAGTAACCTGATTCTTGTAAATTACATCAATTTGCTGTTGGGTTTCATCAATTCGTTTCTCTTTGTTAGCTACTTGTTCTTCTTTTCGTTCAAGCGATTCCATTTTTTTATCCAGCGATTCTTCCTTTTGCAGCAAACGTCGCTCTTGCCGTTGGATTTCATTCCGACGTTCACGAGTTTCTTTCTCAGCTTCGGTACGGATTCTATGAACTTCGTCCTTAGCCTCAAGTACCGTTTCCTTCTTCAGCGCCTCCGCCTCTTTCTTCGCGTTCTCCACGATGACTACGGCTTCTTTCTCTGCGCTGGAAATCTTAGCTTCTGCAAGGGATTTACGAATAAAATAACCGAATCCAAAGAATGCTGCAGCTACAACGAGAACGACAATGACCCAGATCAATGGATCCATCTGTTCACCTCCTCGTTGATATCCTCCAAGGATCTTCCCTTGGGTATTTGTGCAGTTGTTAAACTATCCGTTCATCACCATACAAAAAACCGGTAATACACCGATTGCCATACTGCACATGCTGCACATGCACATTGCCCGCCTTATCCGGCGATTACATTTCATATGAGTTGTACGCGAACCGGAACATAAGAGTCTGCTTTTTGGGAAGGAAAAAGGATTCTTAGTTTATGCCGATTCATGTTATATTTTATTATTTATAAAAAGACCTTGTCAAGAGAGTCGATAACCGTAATAAAGTCAAGAGAATCAATCCGGGAAGTAAAACTCCTCTTCTTCCCCCCCAGAATCCTGCTCATCCCGCAGAATCCCGATCACCTGGCGCACCATTTCTCCTGAGAATCCCCGGCGCATCAGGAACGCCCCTGTCTTCCGGCGTTTGTCGTTCACATCTCCCCGGATCGTACTCCATTTCTTCCGTCCGGTCTGCAGCGCGCTCTCCAGCTCCTGCTCGGGTGTGATCTCATCCAGCGCTTCCGCAATCAGCGACTTATCAATCCCTTTCTCCCGCAGCTCCTGCCGGATCCACATCTTGCCCTTACGCTGATTCACAATCCGCTGCTCCGCCCACTGTTTGGCGTACAAGGGATCATCAAGCAGACGTTCCTCCTGCAGGCGGAGCAGAACTTCGGCAATAACAGTCTCCCCTATTTCCTTCTCCCTTAAACGGCGGGCCATCTCCTGTGCGGTTCTGGGTTTGCGCTCCAGATACCTAAGCCCCTCCACATACCCCCGCTGGCGCTCGTCTGCGGCAACGATATCCTCCAGATCCGCTTTTACAAAAGCACTCCCGGTAATCATCCGGTATTTGATCATGACATCTTCATGAACAGTCATGTTGTAGTCTCCGAAATGGATTAGATAACGATAATTAGACTTCTTAAGCCGCTCTACCTTTGTAATTACCAGCTCTTGATCTGCCGGGAAATCCGCCAGCACCTGCTGCTCATCCTGTTCCTCGAATTCCTCATCCAATTGGATAACCATCCTGCCAATCACCTACTTAAGCTGAAATATTTACGAAAAGGCACCCTGTTATATCTTCACAGGGCGCCTATCCATCTTGACTTCATTATTCAATTAGAAGTAGAGGAGTACTTAATTACTCAATCTCAAGCAGCAGCTTCTCTTCTTCCTCTTGCTCCGCAGCCACAGCCGCTTCAGATGGTGGCTCTACCAGAGTCGTGAGATTACTTGCCTCACGGATCTTGTTCTCGATCAGCAGAGCAATATCCTGATGTTCCTTCAGGAACTGCTTGGAATTCTCCCGTCCTTGACCCAGACGTTCGCCTTCATAGGAATACCAGGCACCGCTCTTGTTGACAATATCCATCTCCGTACCGATATCCACAAGGCTTCCCTCTCTGGAGATTCCTTCGCCGTACATGATATCTACATCCGCTTGCTTGAACGGAGGCGCTACCTTGTTCTTCACAACCTTGATCTTCGTGCGGTTACCCACGACATCGTTACCCATCTTGATACTCTCTACCCGGCGCACATCCAGACGGACAGAGGAATAGAACTTCAGAGCGCGCCCACCCGGAGTGGTCTCAGGGTTACCGAACATTACGCCGATCTTCTCACGAAGCTGGTTAATGAAGATCGCAATAGTGTTGGATTTGTTAATGGCACCAGACAGCTTCCGCAAGGCCTGGGACATCAGACGGGCCTGCAAGCCTACGTGGGAATCACCCATGTCGCCTTCAATTTCTGCCTTCGGCACAAGTGCTGCTACAGAGTCAACTACAATGATGTCTACTGCTCCGCTGCGTACAAGCGCTTCAGCGATTTCCAGGGCCTGTTCACCCGTATCAGGCTGGGACAGCAGCAGTTCATCAATGTTAACGCCAAGCGCCTTGGCATACTTGGGATCAAGCGCATGCTCAGCATCGATGAAGGCAGCTTGTCCGCCCTGCTTCTGTACTTCAGCGATCGCATGAAGTGCAACCGTCGTCTTACCGGAAGATTCCGGTCCATATACTTCAATAATACGTCCTTTGGGAAGTCCGCCAATACCTAGTGCAATATCAAGTGCCAAAGATCCGCTAGGTACAACTTCCACTTTCATGTGAGTGGATTCTCCCAGTTTCATTACCGAACCTTTACCGAATTGTTTTTCTATTTGACGAAGCGCCATATCAAGCGCTGCACGACGATCTGACAATCAGACCACTTCCTTCACTGTTTATAGTATTATAATAACGTGTTTTGAAGGGCTTGCCAAGTCTTTTTTAGAACATACATTCGTTTTTTTTGCTCCCGGGGATGATACTCCCTTTTATTGTAAGATACATGCCTCCTTCCGGATGCAAAACTCAGCAGGTGCTTCTCTTCCGCTTCTTACGTTAATAGGAACAGCCAAAGGATAATTTGTTATACCTAATATAAAACAAAAAACCGCAGCATGATCGCTCAAGCCACGGTTCTTCCGTATACATGAATTATATACCGGCCCGTACAGTTATTGCAAGGCCGAGCCTTCCAGCGGAGTAGCAACCTTGCGTTCTTCCAGGCGGCGCCACAACCGGTACAGCAGCGCCTTGACGGTGCGCAGCCGGATGTTCTCACGGGTGCCCTTCAGATTCAGCTCATATACCTCTGTCTTGCAGCCCCGCTCAGCCAGTCCTACGAACACAAGACCCACCGGCTTGCGCTCGGAATATCCCGGTCCGGCTACACCGGTAACCGATAAGCCGAAGTCCGTGTCACCGATCATACGCACCTGCTCAGCCAGTACCTCCGCAACCTCGCGGCTCACCGCTCCCGGGGCATCCGGACCTTCAAGCATGGCGGAAGGCACATTCAGCAGTTTCTTCTTAATATCATTGGAATAACACACGATCCCTCCGGCAAACATGGAGGCGCTGCCCGGAATATTCGTAATGCTCTCCATCAGCAGACCGCCTGTACAACTCTCGGCAGCACTTAGAGTGAGTCCCGCATCCGCCATCCAGTCCACAATCAGCTGCTCCAGCGGCACATCGATGTTGGCATACAGATTCTCCGGCAGAATGTCCGCAATCGTCTTCTCCAGAGCATCGAGCTTGACCATAGCTTCCCGCTCGGACGGCGCCTTGGTGGAGATGCGCACGGTCACTTCGCCTTCCTTGGCATACGGGGCAATCGTTGGATCGCTCTGGCTGCGGATCAGCTCAATCAGCTTGTCCTCCAGCAGCGACTCGCCAATCCCGGCGAACTTCAGCATCTTCGAGTAGAGCGGCATTTCACCAGTAAGTGCATGCTGCTGAAGCCATGGCTTGGCCTTATCCGTGAACATCGGCTTCATCTCCCGGGGCGGGCCGGGCAGCACGATATAATATTTGTCCTCTTCTGCAAAAGCAATCCCTACCGCAAGGCCGGTATCATTGGACAGAGGAGTCGTCCCTTCAATGACAAGCGCCTGCTTGCGGTTATTCTCAGTCATTACAATCTTGCGGTCATCGAAGAAGCGCTGCACATGATCCATGGCTAGCTGGTCGATGTGCAGGGTCCGGCCAAGCGCCGCAGCCAGCGCATCCTTGGTCAGATCATCCTCGGTCGGACCAATGCCGCCCGTGAACAATATAACATCCGCCCGGCTCTGAGCAATCCGGATCGCTTCCAGAAGGCGGTTTTTGTTATCTCCCACAACGGTCTGAAAATAAACGTCAATGCCTAATGAAGCCAGCTCGACTGAAAGAAACTGGGCATTGCTGTTCACGATTTGTCCAAGTAAAAGTTCTGTTCCAACGGCAATAATCTCTGCTTTCATAGCTGACGTTCTCCTCCTGATTGTAGGTATCCTGCAAGGTTAAGCCTGTTCCAGCCTCTCAGGCTTTGTTCAAATCCAGCAGATCCTTATTCTTCACGAAATAATCAATGCCAGAGTAAATGGTAATGATGGCTGCCGCCCAGATGGCAATGTCATCCACAGGGATGCTGACGAACTGGAACGGGAAATTGTTAAGCAGCAGCAGGGAAATAGCAACAATCTGAATCACTGTTTTTACCTTTCCCCATTTGCTTGCAGCCACTACCTTCCCTTCCAGCAGTGCCACCTGGCGCAGGCCGGTCACGGCAAACTCGCGGCTGATGATGACAATGGCAATCCAGGAATCGCATCTTCCCAGCTCGACCAGCGAGATCAGCACGGCCGAGACCAGCAGCTTATCCGCAAGCGGATCGAGCAGCTTGCCCAGATTGGTGACCATGTTATATTTTCTGGCTATGTAACCGTCAATTCCATCTGTACTGGCTGCCAGCAGAAAAATAACTGCCGCGACCAAGTGATTAATTGAAAGCTGAAAGGAGCCCCAATGTATCGGTTCCGGATAGAAGCTGAAGTCCACCAGCAGAAAAAACATCATGATTGGGATAAGGCAAATACGTGCTAATGTGATGCGGTTGGGTAAATTCACTGAAGTTTCCTCCCCTAGTCCATACGAATCCGGTATTCCAGCAATTTCTTCAAAACTGCTTAGCTAGTATATTATAGCCATAAATAAGTGTCAAAAAAACATGAAGCACCCCGCAAGTAAGGTAAGTATACACTGCGGGGCACATGATCTTACTTTAAATTGTTAAACTGTAAATCAAGCGGCAAATCAGCCTTGCGTAAAAGCTGGATAATCTGCTGGAGATCGTCGCGGCTTTTGCCGGTCACACGGATCTGATCACCCTGGATCGTGCTCTTAACCTTCAGCTTGGAATCGCGGATCAGAATATTGATCTTCTTCGCGTTCTCCTGGTCTATCCCTTGCCGCAGTCCCAGCCGCTGGCGCACTGTGCCGAGCGAAGCCGGCTCCACTTTGCCGAAATCCATATTCTTCAGCGTGATTCCACGCTTCACCATCTTGGTCTGGAGGATATCAATAACTGCATTCAGCTTGTATTCATCCTCTGAGGCGATGACAAGCGCATCCTTCTCCAGCTTCAGGCTGCTCTTGCTGTTCTTGAAATCAAACCGGTTATCGATTTCCTTCTCGGTCTGATGAACCGCATTGGTCAGCTCCTGCATATCCATCTTGGATACGATATCAAATGAACTTTCTGAACTCATGGTTCCACATCCTTTACTTACAATTAGTCTGTTCCTATTATATGAGATAGGGGCTCTTAAGTCTAATACTGGAAAAGAGTGCACCTAAAAACACGCCTCCCGGAACCTGTCCGGGAGACGCTCACCTCTAAATATTATCTGCTGCGTGCAGGAGCCCGGAACATATCCAGAATCCCCAGTAGAACATGTGCCAGTCCAAAGCCCAGAATACCATATCCCCAGGCGCCCGGTGTCAAATAATACCCCAGGAGACTGACAATAATGCCAAGCCCTGTTACAATCCAGCTGACGGTCATGAGAGAATACACCTCACTTTGGCGAGAGAACTGTTAAACACTTCTAGGTTCTCCAATCCGCCAAAGACTATACATCGGATGTATTATTCTCCGGTATTACTCCCGCCAGCAGCGCCGTCCGTACCGCTGTCCAGTTCAAGCAGCAGACGCGAGGAGGTTTTGCCGTCGGTAATAGCCTGTCCGTTGACCGAAATCGCGGTAGCTGGTGAATATCCCGATTTGATATACATGCCTTCGCTGTCCAGCGTGAAGCTGAGATTATCGCCGGCCTTGGTGTTCCCGAAGCTGAGCTTCTCCCCCTTGGAGTTCTCGCCCTTGTACACTTCAAGCCAGCTGACTCCGGTTGAGGCAATCACGACCTGAACCTGGCTTCCGGCAGGCGCGGAGACCTTATAGATCGTTGTCTTGCCCGATTTACGGTCCTGAGTAACGGTGACAGCACCCGGAGAAGCCGATGGAGACGGCTCTGGAGTTGCAGCAGGCGCAGTGGTTGCCGCGGCTCCTGCATCAGGTGTAGCTGCCGCATCCGCTGTCGCTGAAGGCACTGCACCGCCTCCAGCGGCAGTAGGAGAAGGCTTAGCCTTAGCCGGATCTTGCGTCGCGGTAGTCATGCTTGCATTATCCGCTTTCTCCGGCGAATCATTATTCATCGTGGAAGAGGCATATAAGTAGATGACCACCAGAATCAGCACCGGGAAGGTCCACATCAGCAAGGTCGGGAGCCACTTGGCGTTACGCTCCGTTTCAGGCTTGCGGCTGCGCTTCTGAATCACGGTCTCCATGGTAGTATCGACGGGAGCAGCAGGCACATTGCCGTGCTCCTCCATCAGCTCATCCGGGTTAACCCCGACTGCCTCGGCATAGGTTTTGATAAAGGCCCGGACATAAAAGCTGCCCGGAAGCACTTTATAATCCCCTGCTTCGATGGCTTCCAAATATTTTTTGCGGATCTTTGTTACTTCCTGGACATCATCAAGACTCATCCCTTTTTGCAGACGAGCCTCCTTCAAATGCCGGCCCAGTTCCGACATACCATCACCTCCTGAATGTTGTGTGAGCAATGCTCTTAATGAAATATATTAAAGATCTTCACTGTAGCTTGTCGTAAACGACTCGTACAATATCTCTTCGTTCGGAGAATTGCGCAGCTCAATAATAATATCGAAGTCATCGAAGGTGAATTCGGACTCCCGCACAAAAATATCAGGATGCTCAATCACCTTGGTGCTTGCCATACTCATGACATTCTGCAGCAGGTTATAATGCTTCTCGTTCGAGCGGATGGTGCTGACGATCCCGTCAATGATAAATACATTATGCGGATTCATCTCGTCTTCGGCGAGCTGGCTGCGGACGGTCTGGCGCAGCAGCGTAGAGGAGACAAACGTCCAGCGCTTCATCGCACAGACGCTGCCGGCAATAATCGATTCTGTCTTGCCTACCCGCGGCATGCCACGTAGTCCTATAACCTGATTGCCTTCTCTCTTAAACAGCTCGCCCAGAAAATCGACCAGCAGCCCGAGCTCATCGCGGGTGAAGCGGAAGGTCTTGCGGTCATCCGAATCCCGGTCGATGTACCGTCCATGCCGGACCGCCAGCCGGTCCACAAGCCGCGGTGTACGGAGTGCCGTAACCGTTATATTATCAACTTTCTTGAGCATTTCGCCCATCAGCATGATCTTCTCATCGTCGCTGGTTTCCAGCAGCATTCCGCGCGTCTTGCCTTCCACGCCGTTAATCGTCAGAATATTGACTTCCAGCATCCCCAGCATGGAAGCAATGTCGCCTAACAGACCGGGTCTGTTCTTATGTATCTTATATTCCATATACCATTGTTTATATTCCACTTGTGCGCACCTCATAGATTCCTTTTCCCTGCATGTTGTTTCAGATACACGGGTCATGTTAATGATATATAAAAAAAAATTGAAAGGCAAGGACACGATTGTAATAATTGCAGAAAAGCTCCCGCAAGGGGAGCTTCTTCCGCGTACCTATGCGTTTTTCTTCGCCAGTTTGACCATGAGTCCGGCAATGGTATGCTTCTCATCATCCGTTCCGACATCCCACAGCTCTTTGATGGCCCGGTTGGAATAGTTGCCCGGATCGACCTTCTTATCGAGGAATTCCCCGATTTCGAACGCCAGCTTGGTGATGGTCTCGTCGCTCATCCCCATTTTTTCAGCCTGAATGACCCGGTCGCCCAAAAAACTTTTCCAGGTATCAAAGTTCTTCACTACGGAATCTGTTGACATCTTAAATCCTCCTCAGGTTTGTAATGATATTGAGATTTAGAAGCAACAGTTATAATATGTCTCAAGCCGGAAGGTCTTATGCTGGAGCATTTCTCCAGAGCAGGCTTATGGTTCCTGGCATTATACCGGTTATTACGTAATCCAGCCGCCGTTCGGACTGATGACCTGACCCGTAATATAACCGGACTCAGGCAGCGCCAGAAAATAAACAAGCGAGGATATATCCTCAGGGGTAGCCAGCCTCCCCGCAGGGATCTCCTCCTCCAGCATTTTCAGTTCATCCGCCTGCAGATTGGACAGCATGGCCGTGTGAACTGCTCCAGGCGCTACAGCGTTAACAGTGACCTTGGAGGGGGCAAGCTCCTTGGCAAGCGCCTTGGTAAAAGCATTCACTCCGCCCTTACTGGCCGAATAAGCCACTTCACAGGAGGCACCCGAGATCCCCCACACAGAAGACACATTAATGATCCGGCCGTAACGCTGCGTGACCATATAAGGCATGAAAATCTGGCTGCACATGAAGGTGCCCTTCAGATTCACCGCCATGATATCGTCCCACTCCTCCTCGGTCAGATCGGCTAACATGCCATAATGAGCTTTCCCGGCATTATTGACCAGGATATCCGGCATCATGCCGCTGCTCTCCAGCCTTTCGGCCATGCGTACGAGCTGACTGCGGTCTTTCATGTCCGCCGCTACGGTCATTACCTTCGCCCCCAGCGCCAGACAGCGCCGGGCCACATCATTTGCCGCTTCATGCGAATTCATATAATGAATCACAATGTTCATTCCCACCGAAGCAAAACGCTCAGCGATCGCGCCGCCGATTCCCCCGCTGCCCCCGGTAATGAGCACTGTCATTTCGCCAATCGGTTTGCTGTCCTCTCCCGGTAACATCATTAAGGACTCACCACCAGCGATACGGCCAGCTGCTCCCAGTTCACATGATCATGGAGCCGGGCATTCACTTCATCCAGAGTGATCGATTCATACAGGGGAAGCACTTCAAACAGATCTCCTCCACGGAACTGGTAACGGGTGAACTCATGGGCAATGCTCTCCGGCGAATTCAGCATCCGCAGGAAGCCGCCGATTTTCTTTTTGCGGGCCCGTTCGAAATCCTTCTCCGCGAAGCCCGTCTCCAGAATGCGTCCAACTTCTGCCTTAATCCGTTCAAGCAGCAGACCCGGATCTTTGGTATCGCCGCCGATCGCCGAAAAGGCATACTCCGCAGAGCTGTTAAATTCATGGCCGAAGCTGTCCGAGATCAATTCCTCGTCATAGAGCTTCTGATACAATGCCGTACTGCTGCCAAACAGCAGGTCCAGCATCAGCTTCGTGGTCAGATCACGGCGCACCGCCGCTTCACCGCTCAGACCATCCACCTTTTCCTTGAAGCCGAACATCATTTTGGGAATGGAGACAGCAAGTCTGCTCTCCACATGCTTCGAGGCTACCTGCTCAGGCTCCTCCGCGAAGATACGCGTAATTTCACCCTGCTTCTCATAGCTCTTGCCTTGCTGATTGCTGCGGATCAGTTCAAATACCTGCTCAGGGTCCACTCCGCCGACAACGAACAGCAGCATATTGCTGGGATGATAGAAGGAGTTGTAGCAGGTGTACAGCGTTTCCTTCGTAATGGTTGCGATGGATTCGATCGTTCCGGCAATATCAATGTGAACCGGGTGAGTAGCATACATAGCTTCAATCAGCCCGAAATAGACGCGCCAGTCAGGATTGTCGGCATACATATTGATTTCCTGCCCAATAATTCCCTTCTCCTTCTCCACGTTCTCATCGGTAAAATAAGGACGCTGCACAAAATCAACCAGCGTGCTGAGATTCTGCTCAATGTTCTCCGTGGCCGAGAAAAGATAGACCGTCTGGTCGAAGCTGGTGAAGGCATTGGCCGATGCGCCATTCGACGCAAAGGTGGCAAAAATGTCGCCTTCCGGCTCCTCAAACATTTTATGCTCCAGGAAGTGGGCAATTCCGTCCGGTACTGTAGTCTCCTCGCTGCCCGCCACCTTGAAGTGATTGTCTACCGAACCGTATTTCGTGGCAAAGGTGGCGTAGGTTTTGAGAAAAGCCGGCTTCGGCAGCACATACACCTGCAGTCCGTTATCCATAACCTCGTGATAAAGCGTTTCTTGAAGCCGTTCGTAATGGAGCTTCTCCATCCCTATTCCTCCTTCCCTGTCAGGAAATAAATCGTATCCAGCTCAAAAGTATCCGCTGCAGCCTTCACTTCAGCCGCCCCCATGCCGTCGACCTGGTCCATCAGCTCCTGGGCAGAACGGTCTTTGCCGGATAGCTGGCGGTTGAAATCAAAGGAAATCATCTCAAACGCCGAATCCTGAATCTCGGACAGCAGGTTGCGGATCATCGCCTTCGTCTGGCTAAGCTCCAGGTCAGTGATATTGCCGGCCTTCAGCTCATCTAGCTGCTTGCGGATAATATCAACGGCTTTGCCGTAGTTCTGGGTCTCGATCCCCGATTGAATCGTTCCGATGCCCTTATGCCCGTCATAACGGGAGGAGGCGTAATACGCCAGACTCTCCTTCTCACGGACATTGACGAACAGCTTGGAATGCGGGTAACCGCCAAGAATACCGTTGTACATCAGCGCGGAAGCATACCGGTCATCCTTGTAGGTAATCGAGGTCCGCAGCCCCATGTTCAGCTTGCCTTGATTCACATCCAGCTTCTCCTCTACCGTCCGCACTTCCGTAACCGATACCGGAGTGAAGTCCGAGGTGTAGCCTCCGGCTTCGGAGTGATGGGCCCGGCCAAAATGAGCTATCACCAGCTTCTCGACCTCCTCAGGTGTGGTATCGCCCACAACATACAGATCAAGCGTAGCTCCATTCAGCCAGGAGGTATAGCTCTGGTACAGCGTCTCAGGCGTGATAGCATCCAGATCGGCCCGTTGACCGAGGGGATGGAGACGGTAAGGCTCGTTGCGGCACATTTCCTCAATGCAGCGTTCTGCCGCGTAGCGGATTTTGTCATTCACAATGGATTCCAGCTTCTTGCGGATCGTCTCGCGTTCTGTAGCTACATAAGAAGCCCGGAAGCTTCCATTCTCAAGCAGGGGACGGGTCAATACCTCTCCCAGAAAAGCAAAGGATTCACCAAGCAGGCTCTCCTTGCTCTGCACAAAGGAATCATTGATCGTATCCATCCGGAACTGGACAATCTGGTAATCCCCGCGTTTATAAATATCGAAGCCGAAGCCGGCACCGTACAGCTCCTCCAGACGCTCGCGGAATTGAGTAGTTTCCGGATAGGACGCTGTCCCCCGGCGGAGTACAAACGGAACCAGTGCGGTAGAAGTCACTGTACTTTCTTCAAGCGGAACGCCTGCATACAGTGAGATGGCGAATGTCTTGAACGCCTTGGTCGGCAGAACATGTATGCGCATGCCTGCGGCATGGCCATGTTGAAATGCATTATTAGTCAAGTCCAAAACTCCTTTGCAGCGTGGATGGATGCTCTATAACAAGTTTATGAAGTATTATCCATTCTAAACCATTCCAAAGTAAGGAAGCAACCGGAGGACAGCGTACCGGTTGCTCTTACGGAGGGTTGTATACAGACACAGTAAGCTACATGCAGAAAATATGCTGGCCGATCGTCTTCACCTGCGGACGGGACCAAATCCACTTGGAAGTCGCCGTCTTGGGATTGAAGTAATAGATACAGCCGCCCGACGGGTCCCAGCCGCTCAGTGCCTGCTGCACTGCCTTGCGTGCCTGTTCATTAGGCTCCAGATAGATCTGTCCGTCAGCAACGGCGGTGAAGGCTCCCGGCTGGAAAATGACGCCCGAAGGCGTATTTGGGAAGCTTGGGGATTTTACACGGTTAAGAATGACTGCGGCTACAGCCACCTGTCCTTCAAAAGGTTCGCCGCGTGACTCGCCGTAAACCGCGTTAGCCATGATCTTCAGATCGTTTTCGGACAAGCCCATGGTATTGCCGGAGGACAGTTCAGCCGTATTGGTTTTGGCTGCAGCTGCGCCGGAGGGCGCTTTCTTCTGGGCGGTAGACGTCTCGGGCGCTGTCGGCTTCCAGGCTGTAGTCGCATTGTATAGCTTAAGCTTCGTCTTGGCCCCGACTACCCCGTCGGATTTCAGGCCGAATTTCCACTGAAACCAGGTGACAGCATTTTTGGTTTTGGTCCCGAACTGGCTGTCAATCTTCCCGTTAAAATAACCAAGGTACTTCAATCTTCCCTGCAACTCATAGACATCCTGCCCGGAGGAGCCGACCTTAAGCGGAGTTGTGCCGAACACGGGCATGGCTTCCTCCCCTTCATCAGGGCTATCTGCGGCAACCTGTTCTGCTGCATATGGCTTGGCATAGATCAAATCATGATCTTTGAAGACTGCACCGGCAAACGGTGCAGCTGCAAGGGCAAGGGTAACGGCGGCAATGATCCACTGCTTATGTTTTGTCATGGGATTCGCTCTACCTTTCTCTTGGAAGTTCTGCATGAATGGCTAAAGTTATTATGACGACTGGCAGGACTTCCTATGCATGACCGCAAATCAAGGAACCGTAAATTCATTGCAACTGAGAACGATTATCAACTATACTTGGGTTATGAAACAACAGGAGTTGAGAAGAAACATGGATTTTAAGGACCATATTGTACTGTGGAACCATGCTGCTGTAGAAGTTATCGATATCCGCAAGGCCTCATTCATTTCTGGACAACCTCCGCTGAAGTATCGCCTTCCGGCTAGTACATACCTGTATATCGTTCGCGGCAGCGCAAGTCTGCTTATAGATGACAGCCGATATGAAATCAGCGGCGCAACTGTCTTTCACGGGGGCAAAGGCACTACGATTAAATTGCTAAAAACACATGAAATTCTGGAATATTACCTTATTATGTACCGTACAACGTTAACCTTGCCTGCGCGCCGCAATCTTACAGCGCTTTTGGAGCGCAGCAAGCCTTTTACCGCGTCATATCATTGCACTCCGGCCCATCCCCTGCCGCTGTATGAGCTTCTAGACCAGATGTATGGGGAGTGGCAGACAGGCCGCGACCTTGAGCATCTGCATGTCAAAGCCCTGTTCTATCAGTGGGTCCATGAGCTGCTTCATCAGATGCAGGGGCAGGAGCTGCACCCGCTTAGAGCAGATGTGCTCGACCAGGCTGTACGCTATATGCATGATTCTTACAGCAGGCCGTTCACCCTGGATACACTAGCCGACACTTTGGGCACCAGCCCGAGGACATTATCGAGGTTATTCCGCATGCGGCTTCAGAGCAGCCCCGCCCAATATCTGGTTCAGATTCGCATGGACAAGGCACGTGAGCTATTGCTGGGCACAGAAGCCACACTGCATGATATTGCAGCTGCTGTGGGCTATCCGGATGCGTATTCTTTTGGAAAAATGTTCAAAAAGCACTTCGGAAACTCACCAGTAAGGTACAAAAATTCTGTGCAGGCCGCTTCCCCGTGGCGGGATATGATATCTGCGCTGTCTGCAAATGACATTGCCCGTGAAGGCACTCTCGGATATATTGATGATGATAATCATTATCAATATGATCTAAAAGGAGCGTCATCCATGTTCAGAACGTCTAAGCCATCCCTAATGTTAACCTTGTTGTTATGCTTCACCATAGTGTTAAGTGCCTGTTCCTCAGGAACTGCCACAACAACGACGGCGGGCAACGGCAGCAATACGCCAACCTCTTCGCCTGCTGCGACGGCATCCTCTACAACGTCCCCTGACAACACTGCAGCCGAGGCACAGACCCGGACAATCTCTACAATAAAAGGGGATATTGAGGTGCCTGCCAATCCTCAGCGTGTCGTTGTGTTGTACTTGCTGGGCGATGTTCTGGCGCTGGGCATTAAGCCCGTAGGTGTCTCTAGTGTAAATGAAGGTGCTGCCTTCGAGAACGAATTGAAAGATGTACAGAAGTTGGGAAGTTGGTTCGAGGCCAGCCCGGAAGCTGTCTTATCGCTTGATCCCGATCTGATTATCGTTCCTTCCGAGGAAACTTACAATGCATTGCATGATATCGCACCCACCGTATTGGTGCCTTATGAGAAAATGACAACCGCTGAGCGGGTCAGCTTTATTGGACACACTCTTAATAAGGAAGATCAGGCCACCAGCCTATTAAATGATTTCAATGCCAAAGTGGAGGACAGTAAGCTGAAGCTGAAGGAAGCGGGAATTCTAGATTCGACCATCTCCATCATGGAAGGCGGCGGAGAACGCAGTATGTTAGTGATTATGAGCAAACAGTATGGCCGGGGTTCGCAGGTCTTATATGAATATCTTGGCATGAAGGCACCGGAGAAGATTCAGCAAAAAATAGATAGCAAGACCGATGTCGGCGGGGAGTCTGTATCCTTTGAAGTCATTACCGATTACAGCGGAGATTATATCTTCCGTTCCTCTTATGACGGAATGACTGACCTGACGGGAGACCCGATCTGGAACAGTATTCCGGCAGTCAAGGAAGGCCGGTTAATGAATATCGACTTCGGATTATCGTATTACAATGATATCTACTCCCTAAATGCGCAGCTTGATTACATGGTTGATGCTCTGCTTGCAGCTCCCCGGGTGAAGTAATACCAATGGCACCATTCGCAAAATAAAGTTAGGCACAATCCAAACAGAGCAGCGCTCCCCTATATTGGAGAAGCGCTGCTCTGTTTTTAGATGTAAAACAACCTATAATCAGGTTCAATATTGTTGCTGATTCTCCGCTTTGATACAATTAGGAAAGAACACTTCTTAGGTGAAGGGAGCTATACATTTGAAGAGAAAATATGGGGACCGTTCAGATTGGAAACGTGTATTGGAAAGAGAATATGTCCAGTCATATCTTGAAACAGATAATTTTAAAGGCTACTTATCACTTCTGAAGATTGCCAAAGTTAAAGAGCCGTTGTACGTAAAATACTTTGACCAAAAGGTTTGCATTGTAAATGATGGGTATTCGTGGCTTCAACAATTCCCTCTTGATAAGCATCATTCAGTGACTACAATGTTTGACGAGCAAGGGCAGATTGTACAGTGGTATATTGATATATGCTATAGAAATGGTGTAAGTGAGGATAACGTGCCTTGGATGGACGATTTGTTCTTAGATATTGTCGTTTTGCCGTCAGGTGCAGTAATCCAAAAGGATTCGGAAGAACTCGATGAAGCATTGCTTCAGGGCAGAATTGACAGCTCTCTATATAACCTCGCAAGACAAGAGGCAGACTTAATTAATTCCCTTATCAAAGACGGGAAATTCACCTTGTTGCAGCTTTCAGAGCAACATCAAGATATTCTTTTACATATGCTCCAAAAGTAAGTCTGATAAAAAAATCAACAACCTCACCCATTTATACTGGGATTGTTCGGGACACATAACATCAACGTTATCGAAAAGAACCTCTAATAAAAAGCTGTCCCAATCAGCCATTCATGGCTTGCGGGACAGCTTTTTACATTTATGAACTGAGTCTGTTCTGCTGATACTGCTCCAGTGACATCAGCACCTCACGCGGCTTGCTGCCCTCGTAAGGGCCGATTACGCCTCTGGCCTCCATCGAGTCGATCAAGCGTGCGGCACGGGTGTAACCGACGCGCATACGCCGCTGAAGCAGCGATACAGAGGCCTGCTTGGCTTCCAGGACAATCTGGACGGCCTGTTCATACAATTCGTCCTGCGGCTCCTGATCCTCGCTCATGGTGTCGTCCACCTCAGGCACAAGCGACTCATCGTAATTCGCTTCCCCCTGGCTGCTGACATACTGTACAATTGTCTCTACTTCCTGATCGCTCATGAAAGCGCCCTGGACACGAATCGGCTTGGAAGCCCCCATTGGCAGGAACAGCATATCACCGCGTCCAAGCAGCTTCTCGGCACCCGGCATATCCAGAATGGTCCGGGAATCCACATTCGAAGAGACGCCGAAGGCGATCCGCGAAGGAATATTCGCCTTGATCAGGCCGGTGATAACGTCAACCGAAGGACGCTGTGTGGCGATAATCAGATGAATTCCCGCCGCCCGCGCCATCTGGGCCAGCCGGCAGATCGCATCCTCTACATCATTGGCCGCAACCATCATCAGATCGGCAAGCTCGTCCACGATGACAACAATATAGGGCAGTACTGCTGCCGGATTATCCTTCATCAGGTTGTTATAGCCTTCCATATTGCGTGTGCCTGATTTGGAGAACAGCTCGTACCGCTTCTCCATCTCCACCACAATCTTCTTCAAGGCCAGACTGGCACGCTTGGGGTCTGTCACTACCGGAGCCAGCAAATGCGGAATGCCGTTATATACATTCAGCTCGACCATCTTAGGGTCAACCATAAGGAATTTCACTTCATTCGGCTTAGCCTTATATAAAATGCTGGTAATAATACCGTTGATGCAGACCGATTTACCGGAGCCGGTTGCTCCTGCTACCAGCAGATGGGGCATCTTGGCGAGATTGCCGATAATCGTCTGGCCGGAGATATCCCGCCCGAAGGCAATGGACAGCCGTGAATCCGCCTCCTGGAAAATCTGTGTCTCCATCACTTCACGCATGGTGACGACCGAGACCTCCGAATTCGGCACTTCGATACCGATGGCTGATTTGCCGGGAATCGGCGCTTCCATACGGATATCCTTGGCTGCCAGTGCCAGGGCAATATCATCGGTAAGATTGACAATCCGGCTGACCTTCACGCCGATATCCGGCTGAATCTCATACCGGGTCACTGCCGGTCCACGAACCACTTCCAGCACCTTGGCCCTTACACCGAAGCTCTCCAGTGTAGCCTCCAGCTTGCGTGCCGTCTGCATATAATCATTCTGATCGCCCGCCTTCGCCCCGTTACTCGGCTTAGCCAGCAAACGGAAGGACGGCAGCTTGTACGGCTTGGGCGGAGGTGGAGGCGGTATAATTGGAGCCGCTTCGCCCTCCTCTGCCGTTCCCGGCAGCCCGTCCAGCTCTACAGGCAGTATACCCTCCCCGGATTCCCCTGACGGAACAGAATCTGATCCCGCTCTCGTAAGCTCAGCAGCACCTATTCCGGTTACAGCACCACCACGTGCCGCTGGTGAGAATTCGCTCCATTCCTCCCGGTCCTCGGCATTCAGCCCTTCCGAGCGGATATGCTCGAAGAAGTCCCGGATGATCGGCGTTACAGGCTCAAGCTCCTCATCCGGGAAGTCCTCCTCGCCATACTCCTCCAGAGGAACACCTCCCTCTGCTGTCATTCCGGAGATGACCGGACCACCCCGCGGATCAGTAATGATAATATCCGGCAGTTCTTCCTCCAGATCATCCATGACTTCCTGCTGATTCTGGCGGGCAGCCCCGCTGAACCATCCGGTAATTCTGCCCAGCAGCTTCGACTGTCCGCGTCTTGGCAGCTGCTGACCCGATCTGTCGTCCTCTTCAAAGTAATCGTCATCATCCGCAGGTTCCGGCGTTGTAACTCTGCTGGCTCTGGCCGGTCTGCTGTTGACCACTGGAACGGCAGCCGGGCGGTTCGCCGCCCGGAGCTTAATTCCTTCAATCAGCTTGACGGCCCTTACCCGGAGTAAGGTAAACAGCTCTACATAGGAGAGATTGGTAATCAGCATGAAGCTGATGGCCAGCAATACAATCATCAGCAGCTTAGCGCCCAGATTGCCGAACAGCCACAGGAGCGCAGCGTATTCAAGCGCACCGATGTACCCCCCGCTGATGTCCTTGCCCAACATGTACACGCTGCTGTCGCCGGCGCCCGGTGAGAGTGCGCCGGATAGATCATTATGTATTTGAGACAGTACATTGCCCGGATGCAGCATCCCAAGCGGGCCCAGCTTCTGCTGCATCGCCGATATGGTACTCATCAGGCACATGGACAACAGCAGGAGCAGGCCGCCGGTATAGCGGCTGTTCCAGGTGGACGGCCATTTCCTGTGAATCATTACCATCAGACCATAAAAGGTTCCCGCCAGCGGCAGCACAAAATAGAATCTGCCGAGCAAATAACCTGCCATGCTTGAGAGCGAGCGGCCGACAGCCGCTTCCCCCGACAAAGCAATGACGGAAATCGTAATCAGCAGAATTCCGTAGATTTCATATTTTAAAACACTGCCCAGCAGCGCTTTCTTCTTCTTTCTTCTCCGTTTAGCCACGCCAGCCACCCCCGAGTCAACATTATACCATATAATGGCGTGGCGTACCTATGTTCTCTTTTGTCAGAATATGCATCTTTAGGGGGGTTGTTCGTACTTAGCGGTCCAGCTGAACGATTGCACCCGGGGAGAAGGCCGCATCCAGATATTTATCCAGCGGACACTGCAGCAGCCGGACCACCTTCGCCTGACCTCCATCCAGCAGCTCTACCTGCATCAGCATGCCCTGAATAGTCATCTCCTGCACGGGAGAGGCATAACTCAGTGCCCCCTCGAATACCTGCTCCATCGGCAAAATGGTATAAAAGGTCATTGGGGCAGCCCTCCTTGCGGAAGTGTCTCATTTGTCAGAGTGGGGGCAGCAGCAATCATCCGGTTCAAATGGGCGAGTGCGGCACCTATCCCGCCCACTTCATCCATCAGACCATACCTGACGGCATCCTGCCCGCCCACTGCGGTACCGATGTCGCGGTTCAGCTCTCCGGTCTTGAACATCAGATCCTTGAACTGCACTTCCGTGATGCGGGAATGAGAGGTCACGAATTTCACCATCCGCTCCTGCATACGCTCCATGTACTCGAAGGTCTGCGGCACGCCGATCACCAGACCGTTCATCCGGATCGGATGGATCGTCATGGTGGCACTTTCAGCAATAATGGAATACGTGGAGGATACCGCTATAGGTACACCGATGCTGTGACCGCCGCCGATGACAACTGTTACCGTAGGTTTCGACAAGGAAGCGATCATCTCGGCAATGGCCAGTCCAGCCTCTACGTCCCCGCCGACCGTATTGAGAATGATCAGCAGCCCTTTAATGGTCTTGCTCTGTTCAGCTGCAACGAGCTGGGGAATGATATGCTCGTATTTCGTGGTCTTGTTATGCGGCGGCAAGACGAAATGCCCTTCAATTTGTCCTATAATCGTCATGCAAAAAATATCCGGCTCCCCTGTCGGCACCGCCGTCTGCCCCAGCTCCTTCAGCACCCCCACAGGTCCCGGCATTCCTGGAGGAACCGGCTCATTTACTGCTGGTTTAATCTCCCCTGGCAGGATCTCTTCGTTACGCCCTCCGCCCGCCTTGCTTGCTTCTGTGATTTCCATCGTACACAGCGCTCCCCTTCTGCCTGCAACACCCGTCCGTGTGCTTCAGGATTCTGATTTCTATTAGTATGACATTCCGGGGGACTCCCTTATGCACTATATAAATTGCACTTGTATTTTTCTGCTGCTAATTCAAGAGGGCAGCCCCTCTCTTTAAAGGGCCGCCCTCTGTATTTCATATTTTAGTATTTGTCCACCACCGCACCCAGCGCTGCTCCGCGCACGTAGGTCTGACCTTTCAGGCTCTTTAACCCGTCCGCCGTCCCGGTCACAACCACCCCCAGTATCCGTACATCCCCGGCCTCCGGTGCAGGCTTGTCTTTTTTCAAATAATTGAAGATACGCTGATACTCACTGTGGTGATTGTCTTTCTTGTCTACCCCAATCTGTACTGCGCCGATGAAATCCTCGGGCTTCGCCTGATCCCAGTCCGGCTGGACGCCGAACCCGTAGACTCCGTAATTCGCACTCATCGGGGTCGGATAGTTCATTTTAGCGGGATCATTCTCATTTGGATACGGCTTGAAGTTGAACCCCTCGCGGTCATCATACGAATCGACCCAGTACCAGACCGGCTTTGCGCCTGCGGGCAGCAGGCCTTCCACCTCTTCGAACGAATAATCCTTGTCAAAAGACACGGCCAGTTCCACTCGCTTGTCTTCGTTCATCTTATCCAGCTCGGGAAGATCATTTAGAATTCTCCCGCCATAATCGACGCCCGGAATATAGAAGGCCATTTCTCTTTGTCCATTGTCGGAATTGTAATTCCGGTAATACTCGTACCCCTCCTGCTTCATACGCGGATCTTCTACAGTCAGGTTTGACACGCCGCCGTACGCCCCCGTTGTGAAGGGGAACCACCAGGGATTGTAATTGAGCCATCTGGTTTTCCAGGGGATAGGTACGTCATCGACAATCTTGTAGGTATTCATTTCCAGGACGCCTGACAAAAAGCCGCGGTTATCCTTGTAGCCGGAATCGAATTCATTGGGACTGCTGATCCTCATATACTGCTGCTCGCTATAGTGGGCATTCATGGATAGATGACCTACAAGCTGCGCTGCTCCATAGAATACGATCAGCAGCGTAAGTATACTGACTCCGAGTGAAATCAGGATACTGCGTATCATACTCTTCCGTTTGGTTTTTTTCAGGGTGGTCATAATATTCTGGTCTTCTGCTTCTTCCCATGGGGCAGTCATTCGCCCTCACCTCCATATAATTGTTGAAATTGCTGCCGCGCCCGGTAGAGCGTAGCCTTCACTGTTCCTTCCGTGATGCCGAGCATGGCGGAAATTTCCTTGTAGGACAGCTCCATTTCATATTTCAGCAGAATCAGCTGCCTGTTGGCTGGAATCATACCGGCCAGCACCTCTTCAATCTTCTCCTTGCGCTCCCGGCGCAGCAGCACCGCTTCCGGGAGCTCATGCTCAGGCGCAGGATGAACCTCCACTTCCTCGCTGTATTGGAACTTCTTCTTCCTGCGGCACAGGTCAAAATACCGGTTGATCGCAACCTTATACAACCAGGCACTGAATTTGCGCTCATCGATCGCTTCCAGATACAGCAGCGCCTTGTACACAGTGTCCTGCACAATATCCTCTGCATCTGAGGTCCCGGCACCGAGGCGGATCAAGTAGCGGCGGATCTCCGCCAATTTGGGTTGGAGCACCTTCTCCAAGTCTCTTGGCTCCATGCTGCACCTCCTTGCTTGTATAACGGTCAGGTTGCCCAAATGTTGTTTTGTGCAGTGAAAAAAACATAAAAAAGCCCCCTTCCCCAGGAAACCGTCCAATATTTCCGGGAAAAGAGGCTATTGCCAAAGCTATATTGTTAAGAAATGCTTCTCTTATACTTCCATAATAATCGGCAGGATCATCGGTCTGCGGCGTGTCTGCTCATAGAGGAAACGGCCGAGGGAGTCTTTGACACTGGTCTTCAGGGAAGCCCATTCATTGACCTTCTCACTCATCAGACGCTGCAGCGTACCCGCAACAATCCGGTTTGCTTCATCCAGGAGGCCTTCCGATTCCCGTACATATACGAATCCGCGTGAAATGATGTCAGGACCGGAGACAATCGCTCCGTTCTGCTTGCTGAGGGTAACCACAACCACCAGAATACCATCCTGCGACAACAGCTTACGGTCACGCAATACAATGTTACCCACATCGCCGACACCCAGCCCGTCGATCAGTACGTTACCGGCAGTTACCTTACCCGCTCTGCGTGCAGCTCCACCGGAGATCTCAATCACTTCACCCAGCTCGGTGATGAAGATATTGCTTGGCTCTACGCCAACAGACTCCGCCAGAAGTGCATGCTTGCGCTGCATCCGGTATTCACCGTGGATCGGCATGAAGTATTTCGGCTTCATCAGGTTGAGCATCAGCTTCAGCTCTTCCTGGCTGCCGTGACCGGATACGTGAACGCCGGAGTTGGAGCCGCTGTAGATAACATTGGCACCCAGACGGAACAATTCATCAATGGTACGGCCTACATATTTCTCATTACCCGGTACCGGTGTAGCCGCAATAATAACGGTGTCGCCCGGCATAATGTCTACCTTGCGGTGGCTGGAACGCGCCATGCGTGTCAGCGCCGACATTGGCTCGCCTTGGCTGCCTGTGCACAGTACTACCACACGGTTGCCTGCCATTCTGTTCATCTCTTCAGGCTCAATGAGCATGCCGTCAGGGATATGCAGATAGCCAAGCTCGGAAGCAATGGATACTACGTTAACCATGCTTCGTCCAATAACGGTAATTTTACGTCCGGTTGCTTCAGAAGCGTTCACTACCTGCTGAATACGATGCACGTTGGAAGCGAAGGTTGCTACTACCACACGTTGTTCAGCTTTGCGGAAAATATCTTCCAGCACGATGCCGACATTCTTCTCCGAAGGCGTGAAGCCCGGCTTCTCGGCATTGGTGCTGTCAGACAGCAGGGCCAGAACGCCCTTCGATCCGATCTCAGCCATGCGGTGCAGATTGGCAAATTGACCGTTGACTGGCGTGTGGTCGAATTTGAAGTCACCGGTATGGACAACGTTGCCCTCTGGTGTCTCAATGCATACCCCGACAGAATCCGGAATACTGTGATTCGTTCTGAAGAAGGTTACCTTAAGCGATGTGCCCAGTTCAACCTCGGAATCCTCGTTAATCAGAATCCGCTTAGTTTCACCCAGCAGGTTCGCTTCCTTGAGCTTGTTCTCCACAAGACCCAGGGTAAGTCTTGTTCCGTATACCGGAACATTCAGGTTCTTAAGCACATAAGACAAGCCGCCAATGTGATCCTCATGGCCATGCGTAAGAACAATCCCTCTTACCTTGTCACGGTTCTCGGTGAGGTAGGAGATATCCGGTATTACGATATCAATACCCAGCATATCTTCTTCAGGGAATTTCAGACCGGCGTCTACGACTACAATGTCGTTGCCATACTGAACTACGTACATGTTCTTACCAATTTCACCGACTCCGCCAAGTGCGAATATCGTCAGTTTGTCGTTGTTGTTATTGTTTTTTTTGGACAAATGAATCTAACCCTCCTATGATGTTGGACGTCATACTTTTTATTTGTTAACAATGAGCTTCAATATTTCAGCGGCGCTGTAATATACATCAAATTGCTGTTAACTCCTTATTTCGACAAGGAATTCCCGGTAAGTCTGTATACTTGCACAGGTCTAAACTCCCGAATCCGGGCAGTAATATCCTCTTGAAGCGGGCAAATGCCCTCAAAATTCCACCACCGCGCCCCTCGCGCGTAAATCCGGCATATTTAGCACAGACTTATTCAAGGACCTATCCTGTCTTACAATGCAACAAATCCGCATTGCCGGAAGATTACCGCATATTCAATTAACCGCACCAAGTCACTTAAGTTCATTATACATGATTTTTTTGGCAAAAGACAAGTCACCCTGTACCTGGTCCTATTCTTTCCTTAACAAACAGCCAATATTTAAGGAAAAGACAAGCAAAAAACGCTGCAATGCCTGACTTTTTTAACATAGAGTTAATCCTGGAGAAATAATTACCATATGCGATCTGCGGCAGCCAGAAGTCCGTAACGTAAAAAAACGGCCGCTCCATAAGAGCGGCCGGTTGCCGTTGTACCTATCTTCGCCTATTCACTTATCCATGCCTGGACTAACTTATCTGAGCAGGGCAGCAATGAATGCCGCCTCTTCTTCCGTCGGTGAAACCAGCGGCAGGCGGACTGAGCCGACATCCATCCCGCGCAGCCCGAGCGCATACTTCACGGCCGAGGGGTTCGGCAGCGGCTGCGGACACTCGAACAGTCCCTTGAAGACCGGAAACAGCTGCCGGTGAAGCTCGCCTGCACGGCGGACATTCCCGGAGGTGAAGGCCTCGATCATCTCTGACATCTGTGCTCCGACAACATGGCTGGCCACACTGATAATACCGTGTCCTCCCACAGCAAGCGTCGCGAGACCGGCGGAATCATCTCCGGTGTAGACATGGAAGTCTTCAGGACAAGCTGAGGCAATCCATGTAATCTGGTCTACCGAAGCACATTCCTTCGTAGCCACAATATTAGGAATCTCCGCCAGACGCAGGGTGGTAGCTACACTCATGCTTACTGTCGTTCGTCCTGGCACATTGTACAAGATGCATGGCAGTGAAGTCGCAGCAGCAATTGCAGAGAAATGCTGGTAGAGCCCTTCCTGATTCGGTTTATTGTAATAAGGGACGACCAGAAGCACACCGTCCACGCCGATTTTCTCGGCTTCCTTAGTAAGCTCGGTGGAATGTCTGGTGCTGTTGCTGCCGGTGCCGGCAATAATTTTACAGCGTCCGGCTGCCTGCTGCTTCACGAAGGAGAACAGCTTCAGCTTCTCCTTATCGGTTAGGGTCGGCGATTCGCCGGTGGTTCCGCAGACTACGAGCGCAGCGGACTTTTGTTCCTCGATCAGGTAATCGACCAGCCTTGAAGTTGCTTCCCAGTTGATTTCTCCTTCCCCGTCAAACGGGGTAACCATTGCGGTGATCAGTCTTCCGAAATCCACTTTGAATTCCTCCTTGTCAGCGGTGCAATTCAAACTTGGCATGCAGGGCGCGAACCGACTGCACCATATCTTCTTTTTTCACGAGAACCCAGATCGTTGTGTTGGAATCAGCAGACTGCAGAATCTGGATGTTCTGCGAGCTGAGCGCCTCGACGATATGTGCCATAATTCCCGGAACACCGTTGATGCCCCCGCCGATGACGGATACCTTGGCACAGCCGGACAAGCTCTTGGGACGCAGGCCCAGCTCCTGCAGCGCAGCAATCGCCTGCTCCGATTTGTCATCGAACACGGTATATACGGCCTCGGTCGGTGTCACATTGATGAAGTCCACGCTGATTCCGTTATCGGCCATGCTTTTGAAGATCTGCAGCTGCACCCCGGTTCCATTGCCCTCCGGACATTCCACCGAGATCTGCGTAATATTGCTGACATAGGCAACCCCTGTGACGAACCGGTCCACCACTCCATGGGATACATCACTGAAGCCCTCGGGATGGGTCACAAGCGTCCCTTCCGCTTCGGAGAAGGTCGAGCGTACACGCACCGGAATCTGCGCCTGCATGGCAATCTCCACAGCCCGTGGATGAATGACCTTGGCTCCCTGATACGCCATGTTACAAATCTCGGTGTAGCTGACATAAGTAAGCTGTCTTGCATCTTCAACAATCCGCGGATCAGCAGTGAGTATTCCGTCCACATCCGTATAGATGTCTACCATATCCGCACGCAGCGCAGCCCCAAGGGCTGTAGCTGAGGTGTCGCTTCCTCCGCGGCCCAGCGTGGTGAAATCACCCGCTTCAGTCTGACCCTGGAAACCGGTTACTATTACTACTTTATGCTCACGCAGTTCCCGTAGAATGCGTTCTGTGCGCACGTCCAGGATTCTGGCATTGCCATAGCTGTTGTCGGTCAGGAATCCGGCTTGCGCTCCTGTCAGCACCGTTGACCGAATGCCCTCCTGCTCCAGCAGACCGCACAGATTGGCCGCCGAGATGATCTCCCCGCAGCACATCAGCAAATCCCGTTCCCGGTCCGGCAGTGAATTCCCGCTCTGAACCGCCAGATCAAGCAGTGTATCGGTAGCATAGGGCTCCCCCTTGCGGCCCATAGCCGAGACTACGACCACCAGGCTGAACCCGCTGGCCAGCTCCCGTTTGACATGACGGATTACGTGTTCTCTGGCCACTGGTGTGGAGAGTGAGGTTCCGCCGAATTTTTGCACCAAAATACCCATGTATAATTCCTCCATTGCTTCTCTCAGCAGACTTACTGAACCCTACGTGAAATAAATCACCCCGCGAGGCAGAAGTGTTCGTAGCTGCGATAACCTGACTCTTATTATAGCGTAAAATTGTTCGTGCCGCCCCCGGGATGAGGACGGCAGAAATGAAGCTTATGGGTCCGTCAGCTAAACTTCGCTCTTCCGGGCCAATCTTGTACTGATTATATAAGCTATGCAGAATGAAATCGTTGTACTAACATAGGCTGTAACTGGTGACCCTGCAGGGCGGCGTAACAGGCTTCGGGAATGAGATCCATCTGCGCCACCAGCGAATTCGGCTTCCCCTCGGGATTATCCTGTCCGAACGGGACGAAATAAATATGTTTGGCTACCAGGAGCTTCGCAATATTCGCAGCGTTAAGCCCAAGTCCGTCATTCGTCGAGATCGCCAGCACCAGCGGACGCCCGTTGCGCATCTGCGATTTGGCTGCCATCAGCACCGGACTGTCCGTCATCGCGTTCGCCAGCTTGCTTGTTGTGTTCCCTGTGCAGGGAGCAATCGTCAGCACATCCAGCAGCTTGGAAGGACCCAGCGGCTCCGCTTCAACAATTGTAGAAATGATATCATTCCCTGTTATATCTTTCAACTGTTTTAACCAATTTTCCGAGGTTCCAAAGCGGGTATCCGTGTTCAGTACCGAAGCAGACACAATCGGCACCACATTCGCTCCTGAGTCCATGAACCGCTGAATCTGCGGCATCACCTCAGCGAAGGTACAGTGTGAGCCGGTAATGGCATAACCTACTGTTTTTCCGTGCCAATCCATTCATTCATCCCCCCTGATTAAAGTCTCGTCCGATATCGACTGTACCAGCGCACCTGCCATAATGATTCCGGCGCTCTTGGGGGCAACAATCCCGGGCAGGCCCGGTGCCAGCATCGCCTTGATCCCGCGCTTCTCGGCATAACGGAAGTCGCATCCGCCCGGTGCGGACGCCAAATCGATGATCACGCAGTGCGGCTGAAGCCGGGACAGGACCTGTGCGTTGATAATCATAGCGGGTATGGTGTTGAAGATCAGATCCGCCTCAGGCGCATGCAGCAGCAAATCCTCTGTCATAAAAGGCTTCCAGCCCATTTCCTCCGCCCTTGCAAAGTGCTCCTGCTTCCTGACGCCTACTTTGACCGTTGCCCCCATTCCCTGGAGGGTTCTGGCCATGGTGAAGCCGGTCCGGCCCATCCCCAGCACCATCGATGTGGAGCCGTGTATGGTAAAGTCCGTGTTCTGTACGGCCATCACCAAAGCTCCCTCCGCTGTCGGAATAGAGTTGTAGATCGCCACATCATCCCTGTTCAGCAGCTCCACCAGCTTCAGCGAATGACCGGCACACAGGCCGCGCAAATAGCTTTTAGCCATGCCGGTGTATACCAATGCCCGGGACGGCAGTGCCGCGATGTGCTCCTCCCGCAGCTGGAGGCGTTCCGAAGAATACAGCGCATTAATGTAACCCTCATCATCGCAGCCGACCGCCGGCAGCACCAGCACATCCGCTTCACCTAGCAGCTCGGGCGACAACAGTTCCAGGCTTACCCCCGGGCATGGGGCATCCCATGTATCGAATCCGGCAACGCTTACGGCCGCATCCAATTCCACACATTTCCGAATCACTTCAATTTGTCTCGCGTCCCCGCCCAGGAACACGATCCTGATGCCAGTAAGCATAGGGATGACGCTCCTTTCCACAACCACATTCGACTATAGAGCATCTTATGCCGGAAGCCGCCGATGGGTGAAGAGCGGAGAGGAATTCTAATTACCAACAATACCTATGCACTTAACTAAACTAATAAAAAAAGCTTGCGGCTGCACCCGAAGGTACAATTTCCGCAAGCTTAATAGTACAGCTATGAGTTAAGGACGCTTATTTGCCAGTATGCCCGAAGCCGCCGGCTCCGCGCGCTGTGTCAGACAGCTCATCCACTTCCACCAGAGTCACTTCAGGCACCGCCTGGAATACCATCTGGGCGATCCGCTCGTTACGGGCAATCGCAAATGGCTCCTGCCCCAGATTGATCAGCAGCACCTTAATTTCGCCCCGGTAATCCGCATCGATGGTGCCCGGTGTGTTCAGGCAGGTGATGCCATGCTTCAAGGCCAGCCCGCTGCGCGGACGGATCTGCGCCTCCAGCCCGCCTGGCATCGCCAGGGATATACCGGTGGGGATCAGCGTCCGCTCGCCCGGAGCAAGCACCACAGGCTCTCCTACAGCGGCATACAGGTCATATCCCGAGGCCTGCTCGGACATTTTGCAGGGCAGCAGCACATCCTCATTCCCCGGTAGTTTGTTAATTTGAACGTAATGAGGCAAGATCATCTCTCCTAACATTGGCTATCGCTTTATCAGTGGAGCCTACCATCGCCAGGGACAACGGCTGTGCGAACATAAAGTCCAGCAGAGCATTGATATCATCCATGGTTACAGCTCCGATTTTAGCTATCATTTCATCCAGCGTATCCTGACGGCCAAGCATCAGCTCATTTTTGCCCATCCGGTTCATCCGGCTGCCCGTGCTCTCCAGACTGAGAATCAGGCTGCCCTTGAGCTGCTCCTTGCCTTTACGCAGTTCGTCCTCGCTCAGACCGTTCACAGCCAGATCACGCAGCATCTCTTTGATCAGCTCTGTCACTTCCTTGGTCTGCTTCGGCGCTGTCCCGGCATACACCGTGAACAAGCCGCTGTCAGCCTGGGCACTGTGGTACGAGAAGACGGAATAGGCCAGACCGCGCTTCTCGCGGATCTCCTGGAACAGCCGGGAGCTCATGCCGCCGCCGAACGCATTGTTGAGGAGTGCCATCGGATATTGCAGCGGCCCGCCGCTGCGGACGCCCGGCAAGGAGATGCAGATGTGATTCTGCTCGGTCTTCTTTTTGTGGAACACCAGCTCCCCCTGATATGCAGGCTCAGTCAGCACCGGCGCTTCACCATGATTCGTGAAGGAACCGAAATGCTGCTCCAGCAGCGGAATCAGACCGTCGTTAATATTACCGGCTACGCTGATCACTGTATTCTCGATGGTGTACTGCTCCTTCATGTAAGCACGCAGATCATCCGGCGTCATCTCCAGCAGGCGTTCCTTCAGCCCGAGGATCGTATAGGCCAGCGGGTGCTCACCGTAAGCGGCAGCACACATCAGCTCATGGACAAGATCATCCGGCGTGTCCTCGCACATGGCGATTTCCTCCAGGATTACATTCTTCTCCTTGGCCAGCTCCTCGGCATCCATCCGTGAGCGGAAGAACATATCTGCCAGCACATCCACAGCAATCGGCAGATGCTCATCCAGCACCTTCGCATAAAAGCATGTATATTCCTTCGAGGTAAACGCATTGACGTTCCCGCCAATGGCATCGAACTGTTCGGCAATATCCTTGGCGCTATAGCGGTCAGTCCCCTTAAAGAGCATATGCTCGATGAAATGGGAAATCCCGTTGTTCAGCGGGTTCTCATTACGGGAGCCCGTCTTGACCCAGATTCCGAAAGATACGGACCGGCCGGTCGGGATCTTCTCGGTCACCACCCGGAGTCCGTTCGATAATAATATTTTGTCCAATGTGTAATCCTCCTGGCACAGCCCCTGGTTCTGTCTGTATTTGTTATTCGCGCCTCTTATCCTATCAGAAATAGGGCGTTCACTCAACTTCCGCAGTCATGATACGCTCAGCGGAGAGTGTCTGACTGACGGTTCCCAGCTGCAGGCCCTTGGCTCTGATCCCCCGGATCATCCCTCTCAGCGCTTGCGAGGAGGATGCTGTCGGATGCATCAGGATTAACGTTCCCGGCTCTACCCGGCTGCTGATCTTGGCAACAACCGATTCGGGGGACGGATTGCGCCAATCGACCGTATCCAGCGTCCACAGCACCGTCTTCAGTCCCAGTGAGGCGGCGATCTCCACCGTCTGCTGGTTAAAGTCGCCTGACGGCGGAGCAAACCACTTGTTCGTCACACCCAGGCTTTCCTTCAGCAGCTTCTGCGTCTTCTCAATCTCGGCAGTAGCACGTGTCCGGCTTAGACTACTCATCTTAGGATGCGTATACGCATGGTTCTCCACCTCATGCCCACGCTTCAGCATCTCTGCTGCAAGCTCCTTGTTGCGGCTTAACCAGCTTCCGTCCAGAAAAAAGGTAGCCTTCACCTTCTCTGCATCCAGAATGTCCAGCATCGGACGGATATACTCATTCCCCCAGGCCACATTAATCATCAGCGAGGCCATCGGCTTCGCCGGATTCCCCCGGTAAATCGGCTGCGCTCCCAGATCATCCAGTGATACCTTAGGCTTAATCTGGCGGTACAATAGCTTAAGGCCTGCTTCGGGTCCCCGTAAAAGCGCGCTCCGGTAGGTTGCCTCTACATCGACCTCCAGCCCGTTATACCCTGGTATGGCTTTCCATACCCGGTCCACAACAGCATTCACCGGCTGCGCATTCAGCGCCTCGGCACGGCGGGTAATCTGCGCGCGCAGATCATCCTCCGCCTGATTCATTGCATAGCTCATCACGGTGGCCTCCGCCTGAGGCTTAAGCCCGGCAATCATCTCTTTCACGGGTCCATTCGTGCTGCCAATTCCAATGACTACTGCGATGCAAGCCAGCACGAGCGCCGCCTTGTCCATCTTCATGACGTTATACCTCCCCGGCACAAACGGTCTGTTCCGTCTCCGCACCAGGGTCAAGCCGTGCGGGGACGCTTTGTCCCAGCCTATGTATGAAGGGTGCAAATTATGCATACTCGTCAATGCCGCCTTCAAGCGGGTATGGTATAACCGTCAGTCAGGACGGTACTGCTGCGTATACTTTTCCAAAAAAAAGAGGCAGAACCGTCCTGCTTCTGTCTCTTCTTCATCTCTATAGTTGGAATATCGGTGAAGCGGCGGCGTAAGAATTACGCCTTCGCTCCGCTCTCAGAAGTCAGAACTGCTTTGCGCGACAGGTTGACGCGGCCTTGCTGGTCGATCTCCGTTACCTTCACGGTAATGGTGTCGCCTATCGCTACAACATCTTCCACTTTAGCTACACGATCAGTGGACAACTGGGAGATATGCACGAGGCCGTCTTTACCAGGGATCAATTCAACGAAAGCGCCGAATTTCTCGATGCGTCTAACGGTTCCCACATAAATCTCACCAACCACTACTTCCTTCACAATTCCTTCGATGATGCCACGGGCCTTCTGGATCATAGCTTCGTCAGAAGAACCGATAAATACGCGGCCATCCTGTTCGATGTCGATCTTCACGCCGGTTTCTTCAATGATCTTGTTGATGATTTTACCGCCAGCACCGATCACATCACGGATCTTGTCCGGATTGATATTGATGATAATGATCTTCGGAGCATATTTAGACAGGCTCGGTCTTGGAGCAGCAATCGCTTCATTCATTTTACCCAAAATGAACATCCGGCCTTCTCTGGCTTGCTCAAGCGCTTCATGCAGAATTTTGCGGTCGATGCCGTCGATTTTGATATCCATCTGAATCGCCGTTACTCCTTCTGCTGTACCTGCTACCTTGAAGTCCATATCGCCGAGGTGATCTTCCATGCCTTGAATATCGGTCAGGATGGACACATGCTCCCCGTCCTTGATCAGACCCATCGCTACACCGGCTACAGGCGCCTTGATAGGTACCCCTGCATCCATCATCGCCAGAATGCTGGCACAGATACTTGCCTGGGAGGTGGAGCCATTGGATTCAATCGCTTCGGATACCAGACGGATGGTGTACGGGAATTCAGTCTCACTTGGAATCACCTTGGACAATGCGCGTTCACCGAGTGCCCCGTGGCCGATCTCGCGGCGTCCCGGTGCTCTTAGCGGACGGGCTTCCCCAACGCTGAACGGAGGGAAGTTGTAATGGTGCATGAAGCGCTTGGTTTCAGCCGGATCAATACCATCCAGAATCTGCACATCGCCCAGTGCACCCAGTGTACATACGCTGAGGATCTGTGTCTGGCCGCGTGTGAACAGACCGGAACCGTGCGTACGCGGCAGCAGCGCTGTATCACATTCGATCGGACGGATCTCGTCCAGCTTACGTCCATCCGGACGAACCTTGTCATGCGTGATCAGTCGTCTAACTTCATCCTTCACGATATCATGCAGGGCTTCCTTAACATCCTTAAGAAGCTCTGGGGTTTCTATGTATTTCTCTGCGAAATACGTCACCGCTTCGTTGTTCACCAGATCGATAGCATCCTGACGGGCATGCTTCTCGGCAATTCTTACGGCTTCCACCAGACGACTCTCTGCAAAAGCACGAACCTCTGTATTGACATCCGCATTAACCGCATGCAGCTTCACAGCCATCTTCTCTTTACCGGCAACGGCTACGAGCTGTTCAATCACAGCCACAATCTTGCGGACCTCGTCATGACCGAACATGATCGCTTCAAGCATCACTTCTTCAGTCACTTCATTGGCTTCAGCTTCCACCATCATGATGGCATCCTTCGTACCGGCCACAACCACATAAATATCGCTGATTGCCTGCTGGGCTTGATCAGGGTTGATGATGAATTCTCCGTTAATCCGGCCGACAGCCACGCCGCCGATTGGTCCGTTGAACGGCACATCGGAAATACTGAGCGCAGCGGAAGTACCGATCATGGCAGCAATATCAGGCGCACAGTCCTGATCCACGCTCATTACCAGGTTCAAGACTTGAACGTCATTACGGAATCCTTCCGGGAACAATGGACGAATGGGACGGTCTGTCAGACGACTGGACAGAATCGCTTTCTCGCTCGGACGTCCTTCACGTTTGATGAATCCGCCAGGGATTTTGCCTACTGCATATAATCTTTCCTCATAATTCACTGTAAGCGGGAAGAAATCCAGATCTTTAGGCTCACTGGAAGCTGTAACCGTACACAATACTGAAGTATCTCCGTAACGCACCATCACGGCTGCGTTCGCTTGTTTGGCCAGACGGCCTGTTTCCAGCACAAGGCGTCTTCCGCCCAGCTGCATTTCCACACGTTGTTCCATAAAACCCCTCCTTGAATGGTAATAATACGTTCCTGTATGTTCTACAAGCAAAAACGGCTTGTCCTCCGCAGAAGTGCTATAGCCGTTTTTGCGAATGCTATCAACTTGTCAACTGTAAAAGTTTACCCTAAATTTTCAAAAAGCAACCCGGCTGTCCCGCTGTCGCTCGTAAGAAGGACATACGGTATACAACCAGGCTGCTTTTGGGCTTAGCTTATGGAAAATTAACGACGCAATCCCAGTTTTTCGATCAGGGCGCTGTAACGTCTGATGTCTTTGTTCTTCAAATACGCCAGCAGTTTACGACGTTGTCCAACCATCTTCAGCAGTCCGCGGCGGGAATGATGATCCTTCTTGTGCGTACGCAAGTGGTCAGTCAAATTAACGATGTTCTCCGTAAGGATAGCAACTTGCACCTCAGGGGATCCGGTATCGGATTCATGAGTTTTGTGCTCGTCGATCAATTGGTGTTTACGTTCTTGAGTCAATGCCATCCTGTTCACCTCCTTCATTATAATCGCCAGTAGCCTCGTCACCGTCGGTGAGAACAAGTAACCAAGCTAAGGTTCACATGCTGTCATTCCAGCAACGTTAATCAGTATAGCACCTTCACAGGCAAAAGTAAACGGCTTGTCCGGAAAGATTAGGAATGATATCCCAGCATCCCTTTGGCCGTCTCAGCATCTGCGCCGATCTGTGCAATTAAGGCCTGGATAGACTCAAATTTGCGCTCTGAGCGGATATAGGAGACCAGCTCCACCTTAAGCTCCTGCCCATAGATATCTGAGGCAAAATCAAACAGGTGAACCTCAAAGCTCGGAGTGGTCACGCCTTCGTGAAATGTTGGCTTCACGCCGACATTCATCACCCCGTACAAGACCTCGTCCCGGTAAAAGACCTTGACGGCGTAAACGCCCTTGGCCGGAATCACATAGCGGTCTTCGAGCTGCAGGTTCGCGGTCGGAAAGCCGATGGTCCGGCCCCGCTTCTCCCCGTGACCGACGATACCGCGCAGGTGATAACAACGTCCAAACCAGGCATTGGCCTTATCCAGTTCCCCGCTCAGCAAGCTCTTGCGGATACCCGAGCTGCTGACCTTCTCTCCTTCAAGCAGGAACGGGGCGACCGTCTCTACCTTCATCGCACCCTGTCCCAGCTCCGCAAGCGTGTCCGCATCTCCCCCGCCCATGTAGCCGAAGCGGAAGTCGAACCCAACAACTGCAGTTATAATCTGCAGCGGAAGCAGCATTACAGAGACAAAATCCGCCGGACTCACCCGGGAGAGCTCTTCATTAAATTCAATTATATATAAAAGCTCAACACCCATCCCGGCAAGCAGCTCCTGCTTATCCTTAGAAGGGGTTAAATATCCCTCATAATCCCCCTTGCCCATAACATCCTTGGGATGGGGGTAGAAGGTCATCACCGCAGCGGGTACACCTGCCTCGCGGGCAAGAGCAACAGCTGATGTGATGACACTGGCATGCCCGAGGTGCAGTCCATCGAACTGTCCCAGAGCAACTACTTGAGGCTGCGCGTACTGTGCTGCCGCCTCAGGCAGCATCGGATAGCTTAACGTTACGGTTCTCACGCTGTTTCTCACCTACATTCGCAAATAAATTAAAGTTTAGACCTGGGCAAACACCTTGACAGGTGCAATAGCTCCGGTAGCCTCCAAAGCATAAATACCGAGGAACTCCCCTTGCTGATCATAGAGACGGAAATCTCCGGCCTGCTTCACTTCCGGCATTACAAAACGGGACGACAGACGCTGCCCCTGCAGGGCTGATTTCTTCTTCTCTGCCGCAACGGTATGTCTGGGTAAATGTGAAATCGCCTCGTCGGCAGCAATCAGATGCTCATCCAGTGTGCCGCCTTCCTTGTATTCAGCGATTTGCTCCAGAGTCAGGCAATGACTGGCCGAGATCCCGGCCGACATCGTCCGCTCCAGCTTCACCATCACACCGGGAAGACCAAGCTTCCGTCCGATATCTACACAGAGGGTGCGGATATAGGTTCCCTTGGAGCATAACGCCCGGAAAGTGATCTCCGGATAGTTGCCGTTCCAGACCATTTCCTGCATCTCAATCTCATAAATCTCCACTTCACGGCTCTTGCGCTCTACGGTCTTGCCTTCCCGGGCCAGCTCGTACAGACGCTTGCCGTCCACCTTCACTGCGGAATACATCGGCGGTACCTGTGAGATCACGCCCTGAAAGGAGTTCAGCACAGCCAGCACTTCGGCTTCTGTGATATGAACCTCCTCAACAGATTCCGTAATCGTGCCGGTCAGGTCCTCTGTATCGCTGGCCATTCCCAGCCGCAGTGTGGCAACATATTCCTTGGGCAGCTCCTGGATATACTCAACTACTCTAGTAGCCCGTCCCAGACAGAGCGGCAATACACCAGTTACCTGAGGATCAAGTGTCCCGGTATGTCCAATCCGTTTCATGCCCAGAATGCGCCGCGCCTTGGCCACAACATCATGTGAAGTGAACCCTGCCGGCTTATATACAGCCAGAACTCCTGTAAGCTCACTCATAAATGACGTTTGACCTCCTCAAGCACCTGTGCCACAGCTTCTTCCAGACTTCCATTAATACGCGCGCCCGCTGCCCGGGTGTGTCCGCCGCCGCCGAAGGCTTGCGCAAGTAGCGCCACATCCACCTTACCTGCTGAACGCAGGCTGGCCTTCACCGCATGGTCATCAATGACCTTGAACAGAATGCCTACCTCTACCCCGCGGATATTACGGGGATAGTTGACAATCCCTTCAAGATCCTCATTGGCCGCTCCACAGTCCAGCATATCCTGAGGTGTAACATACACCCAGGCTATATCTCCTTCAGGACTAAGCTGTAATGTGCTAAGTGCGCGGTTGAGCACCTTAACCTGGGGAAGCGTCATCTCTTCCAGCAGGGTCTCTGCCAGGTCCGGTCCATTCACACCCAGTGCCAGCAGCTCGGATACCGCCGCCATCACTTTAGGAGAAGTATTGCTGTAACGGAAACCGCCGGTATCCGTCAACAGCCCGGTATAAATGGCTGTGGCAATATCAATATCCCACTCCAGTTCAAAGGTCTTCAGCAGATCGAACAGAATCTCTGCTGTCGCTGCCGCATCCGGCTTGATGAGATTCACCGCGCCGTAGCCGTTGTTCGTTGGATGATGGTCTATATTCAAGATCAGGGCATCACTGGTGAAATGCTGCTGGGTCAGTCCTACACGCTGGAAATCCGCACAGTCAACACATATCACATGGCCGTACTGGCGGGGCAAAGAACCTTCAGACAGATTGACAATCTGATCGGCATGCCATAAGTATTCCATCCGCTGCGGAATCTGGCCTTCATTCAGCATCAGATATTTTTTGCCCAGACATGAGAGAAGCCAGCCCACCGCGAGGGTGGAGCTGACTGCATCTCCGTCCGGCTGAACATGCGACACTACAAGATAATCGTCGTGTTCCAGCAGAAACTTACGCGTCTGCTGGAGACTTTGTTCATAGCTCTGCATTCGCCGTCTCCTTTATGTTCCGTAGCCTATTCGTTTTTGCCGATTTCGCCGAGCAGCTTCTCAATATGACTTCCGTAAGCAACGGATTCGTCAATCTTGAAGATCAGCTCAGGCGTATGGCGCAGGCGGATCGCTTTGCCAAGCTCCGAGCGGAGAAAGCCATTAGCTTTCTCAATCGCTCTAAGCGAGTCTGACTTCTGCTCCTCGTCCCCGAATACGCTCAGGTATACCTTGGCCTGTGACAGATCGTTCGTCACATCTACGCCAGTTACAGTTACGAACCCGACACGCGGGTCCTTCAGTCCGCTCTGGATGAGCTGGCTCAGCTCTTTCTTAATCTGCTCGCCAACCCGTCCCGCTCTGATTTTAGACATCTTATTTCACCTCTTCGCTTAGCGCTCTACCGTTTCCATGATGAATGCTTCGATGATGTCGCCTTCAAGGACATCATTATAGCGTTCCAAAGTTATGCCACATTCATAACCCTGTGCCACTTCTTTTGCATCATCTTTGAAACGCTTCAAGGTGTCGATTTTGCCTGTGAAGACAACGATACCGCTGCGGATCAGGCGCATTTCAGCATTGCGGGTAATTTTGCCGTCGGTAACCATACAACCTGCGACACTGCCCACTTTGCTGATTTTGAATACGTTGCGCACTTCAGCGTGGCCGATAACGTTCTCTTTAAAGATAGGATCAAGCATGCCCTTCATGGCACTTTCAATCTCTTCAATGACATTGTAGATGATGTTATGCAGACGCACATCCACCTTCTCCTGCTCAGCTGCCGCTTTCGTCTGGGCATCCGGACGAACGTTGAAGCCAATCACAATAGCATTGGAAGCTGCTGCCAGGGTAATATCGGATTCTGTAATCGCGCCGGCACCGCTGTGAAGGATCTTCACGCGTACGCCTTCCACTTCGATCTTGGCCAAGGAGCCCTTAAGCGCCTCTACCGAACCCTGAACGTCACCCTTGATGATTACGTTAAGATCCTTGATCTCGCCGTCCTTGATGTGCTTGAACAGATCATCCAGCGTAACGCGGGTGTTCGTGTTCAGCTCGGACTGGCGCTGCGATGTAGAACGTCTGTCAGAGATTGCGCGTGCTTTACGCTCATCTTCGAAGGCCATGAACGGATCGCCCGCCTGCGGCACCTCGGTCAGACCGGTAATTTCCACTGGAGTGGAAGGTCCCGCTTCCTTGATTTTGCGTCCCTTGTCATTCACCATGGCGCGTACGCGGCCGAAGCAGTTACCCGCTACAAATGCGTCTCCGACCTTCAGCGTACCGTTCTGCACCAGAATACGGGCAACCGGTCCACGGTTCTTGTCAAGCTCAGCTTCTATAACAGTACCGCGTGCCCGTTTGTCCGGGTTCGCCTTGTACTCATTCACTTCGGCAACGAGCAGGATCATTTCCAGCAGCTCTTCAAGGTTAATGCGCTGCTTAGCCGACAGGTTGACGAAGATTGTATCGCCGCCCCACTCTTCCGGCACCAGCTCATAGCTTGTAAGCTCCTGCTTCACCTTGTCAGGGTCTGCGCCCGGCTTATCGATCTTGTTAACTGCCACAATGATCGGAAGTCCGGCTGCCTTGGCATGGTTGATCGCTTCTACAGTCTGAGGCATTACGCCGTCATCTGCAGCTACAACGATAATCGTCATATCTGTAACCTGGGCACCACGGGCACGCATTGCGGTGAACGCTTCATGGCCCGGAGTATCAAGGAATGTGATTTTCTTATGATTAATCTCAACCTGATAGGCACCGATATGCTGCGTAATTCCGCCTGCTTCGCCGCCGGATACATTCGTGGAACGGATAGCATCGAGCAAGGTTGTTTTACCATGGTCAACGTGCCCCATGATCGTTACAACCGGTGGCCGTGTCATCAGATCGTCTTCGGAATCATTCTCTTCAACGGTCTCGAAGCTGTCTTCGTCAACCGGAATCTTCACTTCTACTTCTACGCCGAATTCGCCGGCCAGCAGCAGAATCGTATCGATATCAAGCTCCTGATTGATGGTGGCCATAACCCCCATCGAGATCAGCTTCTTAATCACTTCCGAAGCATCCTTGTGAAGCAGCTTCGCGGTTTCACCCACGGTCATGCTGCCACGGACAATGATCTTCTTAGGTGTGTTGTCAATCTTCTCACGATATACGGTCGGCTGGTTTCTGCCGCGGTTGTTCTTGCCGCCACGGCCGCGATAGTTGCCGCCCTTGTTGTCGTCGTAACGTTTCTGGCCGCTGTTGTTGCCGCCAGGTCTGCCGCCAGTGGTATTCTTCTTAGGGCCGTCATTGCGTGAGAAACCTCCGCCTGCATTGCCTTGACCTGACGGACGGTCACCTGTACGTGGTGCGCCGCCTTGTCCTTGCGGACGGCTGCCAGTAGAGCTGCCCTGTGGGCGGCTTCCGCTAGTAGAACTGCCTTGTGGACGGCTTCCGCCAGTAGAGCTGCCTTGCGGACGGCTGCCAGTGGAGCTGCCCTGTGGACGGCTTCCGCCAGTAGAGCTGCCTTGTGGACGGCTTCCGCCAGCGGAGCTGCCCTGTGGGCGGCTGCCGGTGGAGCTGCCTTGCGGGCGGCTGCCAGTCGAACTGCTTTGCGGACGGCTGCTGCTTGAACTGCCCTGCGGGCGGGAATTCTGAGCGGAGCCTGATGTTTGTGTTCTGCGGGAATCTTGTCCGCTTTGGGGCCTTGGGGACGTCGTCGATTGGTTGTTGTTTTGGTTACTGTTCATACCTACCTGCTTTTCCGAATGAATTTTGTTGGTATTCTGAGCACTGCGTACTTCGGCGGTTACCGCACCGGTAGTCACTACCGGACGGCTGCTGGTGCCGTTGTCCCGCTTGGCTGCAGCGTTTGACTTGATGTCCTTGAAGAATTGTTCAACTTTGTTCACGGAGCCATTCTCCATGACACTCATATGATTATTCACCGGGACATCCAAACGCTTCAGAATGGTAATAATTTCTTTACTGCTCATGTTCAAAGACTTGGCATATTCGTATACGCGCAGCTTATCCTTATTATCTTCTTTAGTCAATAACTCCACCTCCGACAGTATCTCCAAGCGTTCTGGAGATCATTTCCGCGAATCCTTTATCCGTAACGGCCAGCACCACGCGCTGGTCCTTACCAATACTTGCACCGAGTTCATCCCGGTGAAATGCGATTACTAGTGGAATATCGTAGGTTCCGCATTTATCGCGGAACTTCTTCTGGGTATTATCTGAAGCGTCACCTGCCAGGACGACCAGCTTCGCCTCTGAAGACCGCACTGCCTTAAGCACAGCCTCATCGCCGGTGACAATCTTGCCTGCTCTCATCGCAAGCCCTAAATAAGAAAGTGTCTTACTCATTGTCCTCACTATCCTTCGCTGCCAAAAACTGCTCCTCCACGGATGCAAAATCCCGGGCAAGCTGGGCATAGATTTCAGGACTGACCTGACATTTCAATGCCCGGTCAAGTGCTTTGGTCTTCTGTGCTAGCTTAAAGTATTCCAGTTTACCGCAGATATAAGCGCCACGGCCCGACTTCTTGCCTGTCAGGTCGATCAGCACCTCGCCTTCAGGCGTTCTCACCACGCGAATCAGCTCTTTCTTGGGCATCATCTCCTGGCTGGCAACGCATTTACGCAGCGGCACCTTTCTTTGCTTCATAACAAAGCACCTCCCGTCAGTCAGCATTCATTAATCGATGGAGACGGAATCCTGATGCATTTCATCATTGGACGATCTGGGTCTGCCGTATTCCTGCTCCGCCTGCGTCTCGCTCTTGATATCGATCTTCCAGCCGGTCAGCTTGGCGGCAAGACGGGCATTCTGCCCCTTGATGCCGATAGCCAGCGACAGCTGATAGTCAGGAACAATGACGCGGGCCATTTTCTCAGCTTCAAAGACTTGAACCTCAAGCACCTTGGACGGGCTAAGAGCATTGGCTACGTACTCCTGCACCAGCTCGGAATATCTGACGATATCAATCTTCTCACCGCGAAGCTCAGTCACGATGGTCTGTACACGTGTGCCTCTCGGCCCTACGCAGGAGCCCACCGGGTCCACTTCAGGATTGCGTGAGAACACGGCGATCTTGGAGCGGAAGCCGGCTTCGCGGGCAACGGAACGAATCTCCACCACCCCGTCAAAAATCTCCGGCACCTCCAGCTCGAACAGACGCTTCAGGAGACCCGGATGACTGCGGGACAGCATGATCTGCGGTCCTTTGGTCGTGTTCTCCACCTTGGTGATATAAGCCTTGATGCGCTCGCTCTGCTTGAACTTCTCTCCAGGCATCAGCTCGCTCAGCGGAAGAACCGCCTCGATTTTGCCAAGATCCACATAGATATTGCGCATATCCTGACGCTGTACAAGGCCGGTAACAATATCATCTTCCTTGTCGATAAAAGCGTTATAGATCAGGCCGCGTTCCGCTTCACGGATACGCTGGGTAACTACCTGCTTCGCAGTCTGGGCGGCAATGCGGCCGAAATCACGCGGCGTGACCTCCTGCTCGGCGATGTCCTCCAGCTGGAAATGCGGGTTGATCTCCCGGGCAGCCAGGAGTGAGATCTCAGTCCGTGCATCGAGAACCTCCTCCACAATCAGCTTGCGGGCAAACACCTTGATTACGCCTGTGTTGCGGTTCATATCCACACGCACATTCTGCGCCGCATTGAAATTGCGTTTATAGCTGGAGATCAGCGCCGCTTCGATGGCTTCGAACAGCACATCCTTGCTGATGCCTTTCTCCCTTTCCAGTTCATTCATTGCTTCAATAAACTCCATACTCATGAAATTCCGGTCCCCCTTTCAAGACGTTAAAAAATAATGGCCAATCTCGCACTGGCGACCTTGGCGTAAGGTACCACATGTTCTTTTTTGCCCGCGGAGATGAGCAGTTCCTCGTTCTCGAACGAGAGCAACCGGCCTTCGAATTCTTTGAGTCCTTGAATCGGCTCATAGACCGTTACATATACGTCCTTGCCTACTGCCTTGGCGACATCCGCAGCTTTCTTGAGCGGACGCTCAGCTCCCGGCGAGGAGACTTCAAGGAAATACGCTTCGGAGAACGGATCATTCTCATCCAGCTTCTGGCTGATATATTCGCTGATGGTACCGCAGTCATCGATATCGATGCCGCCCTCTTTGTCTACGAATACGCGCAGAAACCAGTTGGAGCCTTCCTTCACGTATTCAACGTCCACCAGTTCGAAACCATTGTCCTCGAGATAGGACCCGAGCAGCTGCTCTACCGTTTGTTTAATTTTGGATTTGGGTGTGCTCAAAAGAAGATTACCTCCACGAACTTGTCTTTTGCTATATACCAAAGATAAAGAGTGGGTTTCCCCACTCTTTACACAACGGACTTATCTCATTATTACCAAAAAAATTATACCATAGTGAGGCAGCACTGACAAGTACCAGCCCTTGACTCCCCTTTTTAAAGGACTCTATATGCTATCACTTAAGCCGGTTGTTAGAACAGTGAAAGCTGGTTGCTCTCCGGCAATCCCCGGAAGCAGCCCATTCCCGTGAGCAGCTCAATCACCGTTTTACTGGCCTTGGATTTCTGCTGGAAATCCTCAATGGAGAGGAATTCTCCTGCGTCCTTGGCAGCGGCGATATTAATCGCAGCATTATCCCCGATTCCCGCAAGCGAGGAGAATGGAGGGATCAGGCTCGTACCGTCTACCGTAAATTTGGTAGCGTCCGAGCGGTACAGATCAATGTTCTTGAAGGTGAAGCCGCGTGCGGTCATCTCCAGGGCCATCTCCAGGACCGGAAGCATGGCTTTTTCCTTAGGCAGCGCCTGGAAGCCCTTGGCTTCGATCTCTACCAGCTGGCGCGCAATGGCTTCGTAGCCTTTGCAGCACAGCTCGATATCGAAATCCGCCGCGCGGACCGAGAAGTAAGTCGCATAGTATTCTATCGGATGATACAGCTTGAAGAAGGCTGTTCGCACCGCTGAAATAACATAAGCCGCGGCATGGGCCTTCGGGAACATATACTGGATTTTGAGACAGGAATCAATGTACCACTGCGGCACCTTGCAATTCTTCATCTCTTCAATCCACTCCGGCGGCAAGCCCTTCCCTTTACGCACGCTCTCCGTAATTTTGAAGGCCAGACTGGCATCCATGCCCGCCTTATAGATCAGATAGAGCATAATATCATCACGGCAGCCGATTACCGTCTTAATGTTGCAGGTGTTGTTCTTGATCAGCTCCTGGGCATTTCCCAGCCACACGCCGGTTCCATGGGACAGCCCCGAAATCTGCAGCAAATCGGCAAAGCTGGACGGCTTCGCTTCGACAAGCATCTGGCGGACGAACTTCGTCCCCATCTCGGGCACTCCATAAGTGGCTACCGGGGTGCGGATCTGATCCGGCCTTACCCCGAGCGCATCCGTAGAGTTGAACATACTCATCACCTTCGGATCATTCATTGGAATAGTCGTCGGGTCGACGCCAGTCAGATCCTGCAGCATCCGCATCATCGTCGGATCATCGTGGCCGAGAATATCGAGCTTGAGCAGGTTGGCATCGAAGGCGTGATAGTCGAAATGGGTGGTCTTCCACTCGGCTGTCACATCATCCGCCGGGAACTGCACCGGAGTGATATCTTCGATCTCCATGTAGTCCGGCAAAACAACGATACCGCCGGGATGCTGCCCTGTACTGCGCTTCACACCGGTACAGCCGGCGGCAAGCCGTCCGACCTCCGCGCCGCGCCAGCGCTTCTGGTGATGCTCCTCATATTTCTTGGTGAAGCCGAAGGCGGTCTTCTCCGCCACCGTACCAATGGTTCCCGCGCGGAATACATTGTCCGGACCGAACATTGTTTTGGTAAAATTATGGGCGTTCGGCTGATACTCCCCGGAGAAGTTAAGGTCGATATCGGGAACCTTGTCCCCTTTGAAGCCCAGGAAGGTCTCAAACGGAATATCCTGTCCTTCTCCCTTAAGCTTGCCGCCGCAATCCGGACAGTCCTTATCCGGCAAGTCAAAGCCGCTCGGCACACTTCCGTCCAGGAACCATTCGCTGTGCCGGCATTCGGAATTGGTGCAGATATAGTGGGCCGGAAGCGGATTAACCTCCGATATTCCAAGGAATGTTGCCACTACCGACGAGCCTACCGAGCCACGGGAACCGACGAGATAACCATCCTGGTTCGACTTTTTGACCAGCCGTTCCGAGATCAGATAGTTGGCGGAGAACCCGTATTTAATAATCGGGGCAAGCTCCTTCTCCAGACGGGCAACCACAACCTCCGGCAGCTCCTCGCCGTAGATCGATTTGGCAGTGTCATAGCAGGTATTGCGGATCTCATCATCCGCACCTTCAATAATAGGCGTGAAGAGATCGCTTGGGAACAGATCGTATTCCTCGAACCGCTCAGCCAGCTCAACAGTATTCGTTACCACGACTTCCTTCGCTTTGGCTGCACCCAAGTATTCGAACTCGGCAAGCATCTCATCGGTTGTACGGAAGTGGGCATCCGGCTTGTTCTGGTCCTTCAGCGGACTGAACCCGGTAATCCCGTGGATCGTAATATCGCGGAACAGCTTATCGCGCGGCTCCAGATAGTGCACATTCCCAGTGGCTATCACCGGCTTGTTTATCTGCTCGCCAATCTCACAGATTTTGCGTACAACTCCCCGCAGGTCCTCTGGACTCGCTACGAACCCTTTATCCACCAGATGCATGTACATGGTCAGCGGCTGGATTTCCAGCACATCATAGAACTGGGCAACCTCAATCGCCTCTTCTACGGTCTTGTTCAGCACAGCCTCGAAGAACTCGCCCCGCTCACAGCCGGATATGACGAGCAGTCCGTCACGATGCTCTTCAAGCTTCGATTTGGGAATGCAGGGTACCCGCTTGTAGTACTCGGTATGCGACATGGAGATCAACTTGTAGAGGTTCTTTTTGCCGATGGGATTCAGTGCATAGATGCCGCAGTGAAACGGCCGCACATTCGACAGGTCATTGCCTACATAATCATTCAGCCGGTCCAGCCGGGTCATCCCCTTCATCTTCTCCGCATCGGCCAAAAGACCGTTCAGAATCCCGCCCAGTGCTATCGTATCATCCACCGCACGGTGATGGCTCTCCAGCAGTACCTTGTACTTGTCAGCAAGCGTATTGAGCCGGTGGTTCTTCATTTTGGGGAAGAGCAGACGCGCCAGCTCCAGCGTATCCAGTGAAGGATTCGGCAGCTCCGGCTGCCCCAGCTTCTTCAGAGAAGCTTGAATGAAGCCCATATCGAACCGCGCATTGTGCGCAACGAGAATGCTGTCTCCTACAAACTCCACGAATTCCTTAAGTACCGGTTCCAGATCCGGGGCATCCTTGACCATTTCATCCGTAATGTTCGTCAGCTGCTGGATGTGGTAGGGAATTTTCTCATGCGGATTGACGAAGGTGGTGTAGCGGTCCAGCTCCTTGCCTTCGCACATCTTGATCGCCGCAAGCTCCGTGATGTTATTGCGTGTGATGGACAACCCCGTGGTCTCGATGTCAAAAACGACATAGGTTGCCGTCTTAAGCTCCAGCGGCTGCGCATTCTCCACGATATTGACCGCGTCATTGACGACATTAGCCTCCACACCGTAGAGCATCTTGAGCTTATGCTTATGGGCGGCATGATTCGCATCCGGGAAGCTCTGAACATTGCCGTGGTCGGTAACTGCAAGTGCCGGGTGGCCCCATTTCGCAGCTGTTTTGACATAGGCATCAATCGGTGCTACCGCATCCATCGTGCTCATAGTCGTATGCAGGTGGAACTCCACGCGCTTCTCCTTGGCATTGTCCTTACGGGCAGGCGGCGCCGACACCTCGGTCAGATCCGAAGGAATCATCACCAGCTCGGGAATCTGCATGAACCGGTCATACTCCACTTTTCCGCGCGCCCGGACCCATTTTCCGTTAGCCAGCTGGCCCATGATCTTCAGCTCTTCCTTGGTTTTGGCGAACATCTTCATCTGCAGGGAATCCGTAAAGTCTGTGATGCAGAAGGTGAACAGCGTATTCCCGTTACGCAGCTCTTTGCTGTCCAGCCCGAAGATCGTCCCCTGGATTGTAATCTTCTTCTCTTCATCCTGAATCTCCAGAATGGAGACGGCCTGCTCCTTAATGTCATTCCCGATCTGAAGCTTAATGACCTCGCCCGGGTCCCCCGCTTCTTCAGGCTCGTCCGGCTCACTGTTCATCATCATCAGCTCTACCAGCTCACGCTGCTCCTGCTGGAGCTTCTGCTGGAACTCCTCATAGGCATCCGCTTTGTTCTTGGTCTCATCCTCGGACATCTGCAGCTTGACCTTGAGAGGGAGCGCGAAGTATTTATCATAATATTTAATAATGGCGGCTTCGATACCCTTTTTGCGGGCCAGTTCGAGCGACATGGAATCGTTCAGGCTTAGGATGAGCGTGCCGTCCTGCAGCTCCTGGCTGGAGCGCGTCAGCCAACCGTTGACGGACGGAATCTCACGCTGGACCCACTCCAGGAACATGCCCCAGTACTCCTGTACAATATCAGCTCTGCTTACAGTATCATCATATAGGAACAAGAAGCTGACCTTGGCAATATGCTGCAGCTTCTCACGCATTCTAAGGATAAATGCCCGGTAGGTCTGGGCGGGAATCAGGGTTGTCTTCGCAATCACGATATGCCAGTCATGGTTGCCGCGGCTAATCTCCACCCGTTCAATCTGTCCGTCTACAAAATAGGGATCAATCATAGCAGGTGGAATCTCCCCCTGCTTCATCAACAGCTCAAACCTCTTTCTTCTCTCCACGTTCTGCTCCATGCATTCCCCACCTAACTCGGCAATAATTGTAAGAAAAAGCCTCCAGCTTAAAAAGCATTGGGTACTTGCGGCCCGCCGACTCCTCTCGCCAGAAGCTGATATAAAAAAATAACAAATATAAGGTTGCCGATTAATATGCTTTGGCAAATACAACCGTATGCTGAGCAGGCTTGCCGCAGCAAATACAGGTCTCTTTCGTTTCTGACGGGTGGAACGGAATATTACGGCTGCCTGCGCCGGTCTCTTCCTTGACCTTATCTTCACATTCCTCAGAGCCGCACCAGCCTGCAAGCGCAAAGCCGCGTTTCTCTTCCATAGAATCCTTCATCTGCTCAAGAGTGTCTACGGAATAGAAATGATCCTCACGGAATTTCAGTGCCCGCTCGTACATTTCCTGATGGACCTGCGCAAGCATCGCATTCACTTCTTCAACCAGGTTCTCCTGCTGAATGACCTTCTTCTCGCCGCTGATCCGGGATACGAGCACGCAGACGCCATTCTCCATATCACGCGGTCCAAGCTCCAGACGGACAGGGACGCCGCGCATTTCATATTCATTGAACTTCCAGCCCGGGGTTACATCCGCACGGTCATCTACACGCACGCGGATACCGGCGCTCTTAAGCTCACCAAACAGTTCGTCGGTACGTCCGATGACTGCTTCGCGGGTCTTAGGCGGTCCGATTGGAATCATAATGACTTGCGTAGGTGCTACCTTCGGCGGCAGAGCCAGTCCGCGGTCGTCACCATGCACCATGATGAGGGAACCGATCAGACGCGTGGTAGAGCCCCACGAGGTGGTATGTGCATGTTCCAGTACATTCTCCCGGTTCAGATATTGGATATCAAAAGCAACCGCGAACTTGGTGCCCAGATAATGTGAGGTAGCGGCCTGTACAGCCCGTCCATCCTTCATCATCGCTTCAATGGAATACGTATCCACAGCACCGGCGAACCGCTCGGATGGCGTCTTCTGTCCGGTCACTACCGGAATAGCCAGAAAGGTCTCCACGAAGTCGCGGTAATTATCAAGCATCTTCATCGTTTCTTCACGTGCTTCCGTCTCATTCTCATGCGCGGTATGGCCTTCCTGCCAGAGGAATTCCGTCGTACGGATGAACGGCAGGGTACGTTTCTCCCAGCGGACCACGTTGGCCCATTGGTTGATCAGCACCGGAAGGTCGCGGTAAGACTGAATCCACTTGGAATACATATGGCCGAACATCGTCTCGGACGTAGGACGGATTGCCAGACGTTCTTCCAGCACATCGCCTCCGGCCTCAGTCACCCAAGGCAGCTCCGGGTTGAAGCCCTCCACATGTTCCTTCTCCTTCTGGAAAAAGCTCTCGGGAATGAACAGCGGGAAGTAGGCATTCCGGTGACCGGTCGCCTTCAGGCGGCGGTTCATTTCCTCCTGAATATGCTCCCAGATTTCATAGCCGTCCGGTTTGAACACGATACAGCCGCGGACCGGCGAATAATCCATCAGGTCCGCTTTTTTGATAACATCGATATACCAGCGTGAGAAATCCTCGCCCTGCGGCGTGATCTCTGTAACGAACTGCTTGTCTTTGGCCATGTGAAGAAATCCTCCTATTATTCGCCCCTCAGATTGCACATTAGGTGTGAAGCCCAATCAAATGCATCGTGGGATAAAAAAAGATATGACATCCGTCAGCCGCTTATGAGGCGTAAAATATCATTATACGTAACAGCGATCATCACCAGGAACAGCAGGGCAAAGCCTACAAAGTGGACCATGCCTTCCCTGCTCGGGTCCACCGGCTTGCCGCGCAGTGCCTCAACACCCAGGAATACAAGCCGGCTGCCATCCAGTGCAGGAATCGGCAGAAGATTGAAGATCCCCAGATAGAGGCTGAGAATAGCCGCCCAATAGGTCAAATACTGAATCCCCTGCTGGGCAATCTGCCCGGTCAATTGGAACGTGCCCACCGGCCCGGAGATATCATCCATATTAAATTTGTTGATCAGCTGCTTGAAGCCGATAAAAATCAGCTTGGTGGTGTCGACCATAGCTGTACCGGACTTGGTAATTGTCTCCCCCACTCCGGCCTTGCGGGTAGGAAGCTCCGGCGTAATTCCTACCTTGCCGCCTTGCTCCCCTTCCATTCCACGGGGAATCATGGTCACATTCAAGGTCTCTTCGCCGCGCTTCAGCGTCCAGTTCATTTCTTTGCCTTTGGAGGCTGAAGTCAGCTTGATCATCTTCTGGTAATCTCCGCCGATGGCCTGCCCGTCCACAGTGACGACGATGTCGCCCTTCTGAAGACCTGCTTCCTGCGCAGGCATTCCTAAGCTGACGTCACCGATCTTCACATAGGTCGGATTCTCCACCGGGATTCCAGCCATCTGCAGATGAAGTGCAAATAGCACAAACGCCAGAATGAAGTTCATCACCGGTCCGGCCAGGATCGCTATCGCGCGCTGGCCGACGGTTTTGCTGCCGAACTGGCGGTCCTTGGGCGCAATTTGCGTCTGCTGGGTGCCTTTGATCATCATCGCCTGCGGATTCACATCATAGGTGGTCACTTCACCATCTACATCAAGGCGGATCTTCAGTTCATTCTCCAGATCCGTGAACTGTGCTTCACCGCGTATAACATTTCTGCGCGTATCCAGGGAATCGAGGTAAATATTCTTTACCTTGTTATCCTGGCCCAGCCGGACAGCAATGGTCTGCCCCGGGCCGATCTCAACCATCTCCGGATCTTCGCCGGCCATACGGGCGTATCCCCCGAAGGGCAGCAGGCGGAGCGTGAACTGGGTTTCACCGCGTTTATAAGAGAACAGTTTCGGACCGAAACCGATCGCAAATTCCCGTACAAGAATTCCGGCGCGTTTGGCAAAATAATAATGTCCCCATTCATGGACAGTCACCAGAACAAAGAACATAAACACCGTTAAAAAAACAACTCTTACCATCTCCATAGCGCAACATTCCCCCTTAAGGTGTAAGACCGAAGTATGTCCTCTTAATTTATCATTATTCCAAGGCAGGGCACAAGAGAATCAACAGTCCACACCTATTTTTCAGGGTACAGCCATATTCACCGTTTCCAAAGGCCTCTTATCCCTTTACAGGACAGCCGCAAGCTCCCGGGAAGCTATATCGCTACTGTGAATCTGTTCCAGACCGGGGTTCGCTTCACCCTGATGACGCTGAAGCACTTCATCAATAATCTCATCGATCCGCAGGAAGGGAATCTCACCGCGCAGGAAGCGGGCCACGGCGACCTCATTGGCTGCATTGAAAGCTGTTGTGAATGTGCCGCCCGCTATGCCGCAGTCAATAGCCATCTTCAGCGCCGGATAGCGCTCATAATCCATCTCCCGGAAGGTCAGGCTGGCTACCTGAGCCAGAGACAAACGCTTCGCAGGAGACGGCCAGCGGTCGGGATAGGTGAGCGCATATTGAATGGGAACCCGCATATCAGGAGTCCCAAGCTGAGCAATAATGCTGCTGTCGCAGAACTCCACATAGGAGTGAATGATACTCTCCGGATGCAGCACCACATCAATCTGCTCATACGGAAGGGCGAACAAATGGTGGGCTTCAATAACCTCCAGGCCTTTGTTAACCATGGTTGCCGAGTCAATAGTAATCTTGGCCCCCATGCTCCAATTGGGGTGGCGCAGTGCGTCCGCTACGGTAACATTCGTAAGCTGTTCACGCTTATAATCACGGAACGAGCCACCCGAGGCAGTAATGGTAATTGAAGCCACATCTTCACGGTTCTCCCCATTTAAGCATTGGAAAATCGCCGAATGCTCGCTGTCCACTGGCAGCAGCTTCACGCCTTTGCGTCCAGCCAGCTCTGTAACCAGATGTCCGGCGGTCACCAGTGTCTCCTTATTAGCCAGTCCAATATGTCTGCCGGCTTCAATCGCCGCCAGCGTAGACTGAAGTCCTACACTGCCTACAAGCGCAGTTACGACCGTCTGTGCATCGCCTCCGGCAGCAATCTCCACCAGACCTTCACTTCCGCTGTACAGCTCTACACCGGCAGGCAGACTGGATCTGATCTCCTCTGCAAGCTCCTTCGTGGATACCGATACACGGCGAGGCTTGAAACGGCGGACCTGTTCCAGCAGCAGTGAAGTATTACTTCCCGCCGCCAGTCCATCGACTTCAAAAGCTTCCGGATGCATAGCTACCACATCCAGCGTCTGGGTACCGATGGAACCCGTGGAGCCGAGAATACTAATTCTTTTCACAGTTGCTTTCCTTCTCCCTGTCGTTAATAGTAAGGCATCAGCATTACGATATGTACGAAAGGAAATACGATGATCCAGCTGTCGCAGCGGTCCAGGATGCCACCGTGACCCGGCAAGAGTGAGCCTGAATCCTTAATACCGTACACCCGTTTATAGGCAGATTGTACAAGATCTCCAAGCTGACCCAGCACAGCGCAGGCAATTCCAATCAGCAGCGCGCGTCCGATAGTCAGCAGATCAGGAACCAGTATAGCAAACACAATCGATATGACAGCAGAAATCAATACTCCGCCAAACGCGCCCTCTATAGTCTTGTTAGGACTGATCGCAGGCCACAGCTTGTTCTTCCCGAAGCTTCTGCCGACAAAATAGGCTCCGGCATCACTGCCCCATATACAGCACAGCAGCAGGATCGTCCAGAAGAGGCCATGGCCATCTCCCGCACCGCGGGCGATTCCCATATACGAGAACCCCATTCCTATGTAAACAATGCCAGTGAACATCATCGCGGTGATTTTGATATCAAGCTTATTCTTACTGAAGACAGTGACCAGCAGGAACAGCAGCAATACCAGCCAAATCCCCTGTTCCCAGGAGAATAGCTTATTAGTTCCCAGGAGATCCCAAGGAATCATAAAGCCTACTACAGAGGCATAACCAAATACAGCAGTCAGCCCGAAGGTTGCTGTACCTGTCATTTTCACAAATTCATAATAGCCGATGAGGGCCATCGCAGTCAGCATCAGCTGATACGGCCAGCCACCCCAATAGCATAACCCTAAAAACAAGGCCCCGGCAACAATTCCGGTAATCAATCGCTGCTTCAAAGAATCCCTCTCCCATCAGGCTACTTCAATCCACCATAACGGCGTGTGCGGCGCTGATATTCAGCCACAGCCTGCATCAGATGCGTCTTGTCGAACTCCGGCCAGTACGCATCCGTAAACCAAAATTCACTATAGGCGATTTGCCACAGCATAAAGTTACTGAGCCGCATCTCCCCGCTCGTACGGATGAGCAGGTCAGGATCGGGTAATCCGCTGGATGACAGTCTGTTGTCAATCAGCTCTGAAGTGATCTCTTCAGGTGACAGAATTCCTGCCTGGATATCCTTGCCCAGAGCGCGCATACAGTCCTCAATTTCCTTACGCCCGCCGTAGTTCAGAGCAAAATTAAGTATAAGTCCGGTATTGCTTAGTGTGCGGGCGACCGCTTCTTCCATCGCCTTGCGGGTATGGGAAGGCAAAGCCTCCGTGTTGCCCATTACGCGCACCTGTACATTCTTCTCAATGAGTTCATCCAGTTCAATCGCCAGGAATTCTACGGGGAGGCGCATCAGGAAATCCACTTCATCCTTAGGCCGGGTCCAGTTCTCCGTAGAGAAAGCGTACAGAGTCAAAAATTCTACTCCGAGGTCATTCGCTGCAATCGTAGCACGTTTGACTGCCTTCATCCCGTTCTGATGGCCCACAACCCGGGGCATACCGCGCCGCTTCGCCCAGCGCCCGTTGCCATCCATAATTATCGCTACGTGCCGGGGAATATTATCCGGTGAAATCTCGACTGGCTCCTGCCTGTCTTTACGGCTCAGCCATTCTTGAATCCGTTTGATCATTTCCGTTTCCTCCAAGCTCTTATCAGAAAGAGACAAACCCCACCATTAACGGAGGGGCCTGAAGTCTCATGAATTTCGTTATACTTCCATAATCTCTTTTTCTTTGGACAAGAGCACTTTGTCGACTTCAGCTATGAACTTATCCGTTGATTTCTGGATATCTTCCTGATGTCCATGTGATTCATCTTCTGAAATGCCGTTCTTCTCCATCTTCTTGATGTCATCATTGGCATCGCGGCGGATGTTGCGGATCGCTACCTTCGCTTCTTCACCGAACTTCTTGGTGAATTTCACCAGCTCAGTGCGGCGTTCTTCGGTAAGCGGAGGAATCGACAGGCGGATGATCGTACCGTCATTGGCTGGAGTAATCCCAATGTCTGATTTCATAATCGCCTTTTCGATGTCTGACATTGAAGTTTTGTCCCACGGCTGGATCAGCAGGGTCCGGGAATCCGGTGTGCTGATGTTGGCCAGCTGATTAATAGGAGTTGGAGCACCGTAATATTCAACCTGGATGCGATCCAGCAGCGACGTCGAAGCGCGTCCTGCCCGCAGTGTTGCCAAGTCGCGTTTCAGCGAGAGAATCGCTTTTTCCATACGCTCTTCGGCATTCTTCTTAACCGATTGTGGCATTTAATTTACACTCCCTTTAACGATCGTCCCGATCTTTTCGCCGAGAACGACGCGTTTAATATTGCCTTGCTCTGTAATAGCAAACACAATGAGCGGTATATTATTATCCATGCAGAGTGAGGAAGCGGTAGAATCCATAACCCCCAGGTTTTTGTTCAGAATATCCATGTAAGTAAGCTGCTCATATTTCACGGCTGTGCTGTCCTTGAACGGATCTGCTGAGTAGACGCCGTCTACCTTATTCTTGGCCATGAGGATAACCTCGGCTTCAATCTCGGCTGCTCTAAGTGCTGCCGTAGTATCTGTCGAGAAGAACGGATTCCCTGTCCCTGCGGCAAAAATAACTACGCGGCCCTTCTCCAGATGCCGGATCGCCCGGCGGCGGATATAAGGCTCAGCAATCTGCTGCATGGCAATAGAGGTCTGAACCCGGGTAGGGACATCGATCTGCTCCAGAGCGTCCTGCAATGCCAGCGAGTTCATCACTGTTGCCAGCATTCCCATATAATCGGCTGTTGCCCGGTCAATACCGCTTGCACTTCCGGCGATTCCGCGCCAGATGTTGCCACCGCCGCATACAATCGCAACCTGAACTCCAAGCTCCACGACTTCCTTGACCTGCTCTGCAATAGAGATGATCGTATCGGCATCGATGCCATAGCCATTCTGTCCGGCGAGCGATTCACCGCTTACCTTAAGGACTACTCTCTTAAATACCGGTTGTTCCAATTATATACCCTCACTTTCTACAAAAGACGGAACACTACTTGTATGTGTTCCGCTCTTTTGATGCTTGCCTGTATTCAGTTCTTATTCAATGTCATGCAGTTATTATTGTTTTACTTGTGCCATAACTTCTTCTACGAAGTTGTCGACTTTCTTCTCAAGACCTTCACCCAGTTCGAAACGAACAAAGCGGCGGATGGTGATGTTCTCGCCGATCGTGCTGATTTTTTCATTCAGCAGCTGGGAGATTGTCTTGTCCGGGTCTTTAACGAAGGATTGCTCCATCAGGCAATATTCTTCATAGAACTTGCTGATGCGGCCTTCCACCATTTTTTCAACGATCTTCTCAGGCTTGCCTTCGTTCAGCGCTTGTGCCTTAAGAATTTCTTTTTCCTTCTCTACGTCTGCAGAAGGTACTTCTTCACGGCGGACATACAGCGGGTTCGCTGCTGCGATTTGCATAGCGATGTCACGTGCGAATTCTCTGAAGGAATCGGTTTTGCCTACAAAGTCAGTTTCGCAGTTAATTTCTACCAGAACGCCAATACGGCCGCCAGCGTGGATATAGGATTCTACAGTACCTTCAGTAGCAATACGTCCTGCTTTGTTGGCTGCTGCGGACAGACCTTTTTCACGAAGCAATTCTGCTGCTTTGGTGATATCGTTGTTTGCTTCTTCCAAAGCTTTCTTACAATCGAGCATTCCTGCCCCGGTTCTTTCACGAAGTTCCTTCACTGCTTTTGCATCTACTGCCATTGTTATTCCCTCCAGGATCATAGTCGTTGTCATACGCAGGCATAAAGTGATACTCGCATGCATTTTAAAAAAAGGGCAGTGAGAGGTTATCCACCTGCCAACCACCCTTTTTCATTTAAGTTTATGTTTTATGTTCCGGTTACTACTTAAGCTGTAGTTGTGTCTTCGCCCTGATGAGCTTCAACAACGGCATCAGCCATCTTACCAGTCAAGAGCTTCACGGCGCGGATAGCGTCGTCATTGCCTGGAATTACGTAGTCAATTTCATCCGGATCGCAGTTAGTATCAACGATAGCTACGATAGGAATACCCAATTTGCGAGCTTCTGCTACAGCAATGCGCTCTTTACGCGGGTCAATGATGAACAGCGCGCTTGGAAGACCTTTCATGTTCTTGATACCGCCCAGGAATTTCTCAAGACGATCTTTCTCTTTGCGGAGAAGGATAACTTCTTTCTTAGGCAATACTGCAAAGGTACCGTCTTCTTCCCAAGCTTCCAATTTCTTCAGGCGGTCAATACGCTTCTGAATAGTCTGGAAGTTAGTCAGGGTACCACCGAGCCAACGCTGGTTAATGAAGAACATACCCGAACGTTCAGCTTCTTCTTTTACGGAATCCTGTGCCTGCTTCTTTGTTCCTACGAATAGGATTGTGCCGTTGTCGCCAGCGACGCTCTTTACAAAGTTGTAAGCTTCCTCTACCTTTTTGACTGTCTTTTGCAAGTCAATAATGTAAATTCCGTTTCTTTCAGTGAAGATATAACGATCCATCTTTGGGTTCCAACGACGAGTCTGGTGACCGAAGTGTACCCCAGCTTCGAGAAGCTGCTTCATGGAGATTACTGCCATCTTCACACACCTCCTAAGTTTGGTTTATTGTGTGTCTCCTCCGCCGCGCGTCATCTTTCAGCAAGACTTTCTTCAGAAGAAAGCACCCCTTGTCGAAATCAACCGGCGTGTGTTTTAACACCGTCAATTAATATATCATAATAAAACAGCCTATGCAACGATTACTTTTTTACGGTAATCAGCTTGTCAATAATGGAGTTGATGCTCTCTCCCTTGGTGAAGCTGTAGCTGCCGTATTGAATGATAGTATTCACCTTACGGCTGTTTGCCGTCTGGAGGAACTTATTCTTATCCTCAATAACCCCGGCTTCCGCAAGTAAATCTGCCGTCTGGGCGAGAGTAATTCCAGTGGGAATCTTAAGAGAGATTACCCCGTCAACCGCAGCCACAGGCGCTTCAGGCGTAGCCGGAGCCTTGGTAACAGGTGCTGCGGTGCTCTGCGGCTGTGCAGGAGCTGAAGGCTTGCCCGGAGTCGTTGCGGCGCTTGGCACTGCAGCCGGCTTGGGCGGGACAGCAGGCGTAGATGCCGGTGTTGCTGCTGGCGCCCCGGAAGCCTGGGCCTTGGCCGCTTCCTCCGGGGACGGCGTTGCTGTTGCAGCAGCTTCTGCCGGATCTACAACAGTCAGGTTCAGGCTAGCCGCTTGCCGGATCAGCTCTTCTTTGGTCAGAGGCGCCGTCCGTCCGGCTATCATCAGCTGCAGCAGCAGCGCGCCGGCTATCAGCCCGACCCCTAGTCCCAGCATAAAGAACCGGTTCTTCATCATACGGATTCCTCCTGCTGGGCAAGCTGCAGGATCAGTTGCACCTCACCCCGCTGCAGACCGGCAGTCTTGGCGATAGAATCGATTGATTTCCCTTGCTCATGCAGCTCGAACAGCCGGGGATACCGCAGCTTAATGGAGCTGACGGGTCTTGGCTTAACAGGAGGTACTGCCTCGGCAGCCTGTTCCCTGCCCTGGGGCTTCTCCGCGTGGCCGGACGAAGCTTCCCGCGAGAAGGTGGCTGCCAGCTGAAGCAGTCCCTTCTCTTCTGCGGTCAGCCGCGCATCCATCAGCAGCAGGCTCTTCTGCAGCTCGCCCACCTGCTCCCGCAGTCCACCGATCTCTTCCTGCAGGGCCGCCTTATTGCTCTGTGACTGTGTCTTAATACTGCCCACCAGCTTCAGCAGCTCGGAGTTCTCATGCTCGATATCGGCCATGTAGAGCTCCAGAGCCGCCTCCGTCTCCTTCAGGCTCTTCTTCTCCGAGTCTTCCTTACCCGTCCTGGCCGGCAGCCGCAGGGCATAAACAATAGCAACTGCGCCTACCAGCACGATGTATACCCATGGTTCCAAGTGTGTAATCTCCTTCTGCGTTTAATTCATAGGATGCCTTAACTGCATTTGCGGTTATTCTGTCCCAATCAGAGACTGAAATCTATACGGTGCCCTTTATAAGGGTGTTCGGCATCATGGGTGTTCTCCTGCTTATCCGGCTTGCGCGGATGAGACTGACTGCCAGAGCCGCTCCCCTTGCCGCCATCCCGCAGCGCGGATTCTGCGGACTCGTCCACCTCGCTGCTGCGCTGCGCAATCTCCTGGGTCTGCTTGACATTCTGGCCTGCCAATTGCTGCTGGTCGAGTGCAGGACGCTGCTGAAGGTTGTTCTGAACTTTGCCCGCATCATGGGTACGGGGCAAAGCAATTTGCAGTTCCACCGGTTTCAGACTCATAAGATCCCTCTTTTCCACTCATTGGTTACAGAATCAAGGAATAGCAGGCCGCCTCAGCTGCCTGCCTGATTATACATACGGTATTATGGATATATCCCCTTCACTGTAAATGAAGGATACCCGCTCCGTCGGGTCCTTGACGAACCTGGTATATCTGCCGATTACGATCTTAGAGCCTCCATAGATCGTCTTGACGACATCAACCTTAGCTCTGCCGGTGTCCTCCAGCATGCGCTCGATCTCCAGCACACGCTCTTTAATTCTCTTTTCATCACGCATATGGGATTGCTTGGTTGCATTAAGCTTGACGCGAAGCGCCACCTTATCGGGCGATAGCTGGCCATTGTTCGCCAGCTGATTAAGCAGATACAGCGCCTTATTGGTCTTGTCCTCATTCTCAAGAAGCTGACGAAGCTCCTGGCGCAGTTCGTTGATCTCATTTCTCAGCTCGGGAACAACGCCCACTTCAATCGCTGTAGCTGTAGACATGGTATTGCCGATGGTGCGGGCAATCACGTGTTCACCCGCCTGCACAATACCGCCAACAATTAAGCCTTTGGCGCCGTTGCACAACACGTCGCGGCCTGCCCGTATGCTGGAATGCATGATGCTTTGTGAGACTATAACATCCTCCCCGGCCACAACATTGCCATCCTGGATGAACGAGACCTTAACATTTTTACCGGCATGAACGAGCCCTTTATTATATCCGATGATGCCGCCCGTAATCTCGATGGACCCGCCCGATATCAGCTCGGCCCCCTCTACACCGCCGACCACCCGGATATCTCCTGCGGATTTGACGGTGAAGCCGGTAAGCACATTGCCGCGGATGACCACCGTGCCCACGAAATCAATATTGCCCGTGCTGTAATCCACATCCCCATTGATTTCATACACCGGAAATACATTGATCTTGCCCTTGTCTGTCAGCGTGACCAATCCGTCAATCGCCGAATACATGGAGGTCTCTTCCTGATCCACCACCACATTCTTGCCTACCTTGAAATGAGCCTCCTTCCCTGCCCGGAACGGAAGCTCCTCCCCGGTTACCATTTTGCCGCTCACACCGTTCTCTGCCGGAATAACCTTGGCAATAAGCTGGCCCTTCCTTACGTTATGCAGCCGGACCAACTCTTTGTAATCCACCTTGCCATCCTCTTTCTCCAGAGGCTTGCGGTCCTCCTCCATATCAACGGTCAGCACAATACGACCATCCTTACCGTTGACAGCAGGCTGTCCAATCGCGATCGGCACCCGGTTCCAGAAGTATTCTTCCGGGTTGCTGCTAATCCGCTGCACAATATCATGCTGGATACCGAAACGAATATTGTGACTGGACAGGAAGCTCTCAAGGTCCTCGACCGAACAGGTGAAATTCTCATCCTTCTTGGTGAACTGAAGGTAAGCAATCCCCTTATCCTCCGAAAAAGTAATGCTCAGGTATTGGCTCAATACATATTGACCGATCAATTTCTGCTCCCCCTTGTCACCGTCACCCGGTTAATCATTTTGCATCAGAAGGTCCCGGTTCTTCTCAAGTGTTCCTCTTAGCCGCAAAATAGCTTTGGAATGAAGCTGGGAGATTCGCGAAGGAGACAGTGACATCACTTCCGCAATCTCGCTTAAAGATAAATCCTCATAATATAAAAGGGACACGACGGTCCGTTCTTTCACTGTTAGTTTCTCGATGCCTTTGGTTAGCGTATCCCGCAGGTAGAACTCATTCACTTTACGGTCCGGATTCTTGGCCTTGTCATCTACCAATATGGACATTCGTGTCTCTGATTCTTCTTCACGTATAGGATCTTCCAATGAACAGAGCGACATTACTGCGACATCCTGCAGCATCGTCTGAAACTCCGTTTCCGAAATATTCAGATACTTGCTCATTTCATCGTCACTTACCGATCTCAAATACTTCTGCTCCAGCTGCTGGTAGGCATCCTCGATTTTTTTCGCTTTTTCGCGTACGGATCTGGGAACCCAGTCACTTTGCCGCAGAGAATCAAGGATTGCTCCCCGAACCCGCCACGAAGCATAGGTCTGGAATTGAAGCCCCCGCTTGTAGTCGAATTTTTCGATCGCATCAATGAGTCCCATGACACCGTTGCTGGCCAAATCGTCCTTGGAGACGTTTTTGGGCAGCCCTACTGCCAGACGGCTGGACACGTAATCAACAATATGGAGATAACTCTCAATCAGCTTTTTTTTAGCTTCAGGATCGCCGTGTTCTTTCCACTGCTCCCAAAGCAGGTCTGTTTCCGACTGAGCTGCTTTACGCTCGTTCAACGGCTTTCACCCTTCCCAAAGTTTAGTCAGCGGGCAAACATGCGGCGCAAGATGACGGACTTTCGCCGCAGTACTCGCTTATTCTTCTTTCAGGTGACGAACGGCCTTGGCCAATTCTTCAGGATCTTTCATAGAGACTAGCTTCGGAGGCTGCAAAGGCGTGAACCCCCCGGGCTCTTCATTGACCGCCTCCCGTTTTGGGGTTAACAGGTCTTTGAGCTCCTGATCCTCTTCAGGTGTACTAATATCAAGCTTCCCGCCAAGAGACTCTCCGTTATCGAACAAACCGGCTTCCGGGTCTGAGGCTTCTTTTCCGATAATAAAACCCAATACCCATCTCAGGAAGAAAGCAAGCACAAACCAGATAATAAATCCGTACATGCCCCGGATCAGGCTGGTACCCAGCAGGTTCTGTCCGTTGTTCGCAAGGAAGGTTAGTACAAATCCGATCAGTCCGGCCACAATATTCAGCAATAGTTTCCTGCTCATGGCTATATTTCCTTCGGGCCTTTTTGAACGCTGCGGATAAAAATCACTCCGGTATTGCAGGAGATTTCTATCGTGCGCCCATAATTGCCGCCCGTGTCCTCCGCGATAAGCGGAATATGAAGGCTCTCGAGAGCAAGCTTGCAGGATTCCACATTCCGAGGCCCGATCCTCATGGTGTCACTCCCTCCGGCAAAAGCAAACATCTGCGAGCCTCCGGCCATTTTGGCCACAATTCGGCTTCTAACCGCCCCCAGCCCCAGCAGCCGGGCCAATAGCTCAGGCACAGCAGTATCTGCGAACTTGGCGATATTCAGCTGTCCCTCCCTGGCAATCTCTGAAGAGGGCAGCATGACATGAGCCATCCCCGCCAGCTTTTTACCGGGATCAAACAGAGTCAGACCTACGCAGGAGCCAAGACCGGTCGTACGAATAAGGCTGTCCTGGCTGCCTACGTTCAGATCCGCCATACCTACTTTAATGATGCTCTGCTCTTCAATCATTGTCGAACGGTACTCCTAAAGCCTTGAATATTTTGGGGAACGATTCCGGATCGGGAATAAGGAAGAATTGTCCTTCAATTTCATTTTGGCCTTCTAAAAAAGTCGTATCGATCAGCAGCGCATCATCGCCCATCTGACCGAACTGCAGCAGCCCGTAGCCAAGAATGGCTCCGGCCATATCCATTGCAAGCGCCGGCACTGTCGGATACATGGTCAGGGAGGTGAAGTCCGCCAGGGAAGAGAGATAAGAGCCGGCCAGAATATTGCCGATCTCGCTTAGTGCGGATAACTCCATCTCACTCAGCTCATCGCCGCCGGAGACTTCAATACCGGCAATCCGGCTGAGCAGGTTGCTTGCCGCCTCCGGGGTAAGAATGAAGAACAGGTTGCCCGGGGCTTCACCTTCCACACGCAGGAATACCGCATATACCAGTTCCTCCGCTCCGCCCACCTTATCAGTGATCTCCTCGAAGCTGAGCAGCTGTACCTTCGGAACCGCCATATCAATCGGCTTATTAAGCAGTTGAGATAAGGCGGTGGCAGCATTGCCGGCCCCGATATTTCCGACTTCCTTAAGCACATCCATTTTGAAGTCTTTGAAGTTCTTGAATAGCTCCATAGGCTAGCCCTCCAGGCTTTCCAGCTGCACGATTTCACTCTTGTTCAGCACTTCAGACAGGTTAAGCATAATCAGCAGGCGGTCATCACCAATTTTGGCCACCCCGTCCAGATACTTCGCCTTGATTCCGCCCACGACATCCGGCGGTACATCAATAATGTCACGGTTCAGATCAATGACATCGTTGGCTGAATCAACAATGAAGCCCACTTCCATCTCATTCACATTGACGATGATGATCCGGGTCTGGTCGGTGTGCTCCGCTTCCTCGATGCCGAACCGTCCGCGCAGATCGATAACCGGAATCACGACACCGCGCAGATTGATCACACCTTTGATAAAGGAATAGGTCTTCGGTACGCGGGTAATCGGCATCATACGTTCAATCGTCTGGACCTTCTCTACTTCAATGCCGTATTCTTCAGTGCCAAGCTTGAATACAATTACTTTGATATCTTCAGCCATGGAATGACCCTCCCTGTTCTAACCTGATTATTTGATAAAAGCATTCGGATCGATAATAAGCGCTACCTGTCCGTCTCCAAGAATCGTGGCTCCGGAAATTCCCTGCACCTCTGGGAGATACTTGCCTAGGTTCTTGATTACAATTTCGTTCTGGCCAATGAAGTCCTGCACAGCCAAGGCAACCAGCCGTTCTCCCTTGCGGACAACCACGATCTCCGTCTCCTCTTCCGTGCTTTCATCATAGTCCGGAATGGAGAAGATCTTGCTCAGGGAGACCAGCGGAATATGGCTGCCCCGGAACTCCAGCATCCGGTTGCCGTGAATGGTGCGGATCTGGGATTGCTTCACAATTCCAGTCTCCACGATGGAAGAGAGCGGAATGGCATATTTCTCTGAGCCAAGCCGAACCAGCATCGCTGCAATGATCGACAGGGTCAGCGGAAGCTGAACGGAGAAATTCGTGCCCTTGCCTGGTGTAGAGTAGATGGTAACGTTACCGCCCAGGGAAGAGATTTTGGATTTGACCACATCGAGACCCACGCCCCGGCCCGATACGTCAGAGATGACCTCAGCTGTACTGAATCCAGGCGCGAAGAGCAGCTGGTACGCTTCGTCATCTGTCATCGTGCCCGCCTGCTCTTGGGTAATCACACCCTTTTTGACAGCAGAGGCTAAGACATTCTTCGGATAGATGCCCTTGCCATCCTCTTCAATCTCGATGAACACATGATTGCCGCTATGGAAGGCCCGGAGCTGGACGGTCCCGGTCTCCGGCTTTCCAGCCGCAATCCGGTCTGCAATAGATTCAATCCCGTGGTCAACCGCATTGCGCAGCAGATGGACCAGCGGATCGCCAATCTCATCAATCACGGTACGGTCAAGCTCTGTATCTGCTCCAGTGATGATTAAATCCACCTTCTTGTCCAGCGATTTCGCCAGATCGCGGATCATCCGCGGGAACCGGTTAAATACGGTGTCTACCGGAACCATGCGGAGCTTCATGACGATATTCTGCAAATCTCCGCTCACCCGGCCCATATGCTCAACCGTTTCGGTAAGATCCCCGTTCTGGACCTCGGAGGCCAGCTGCTCCAGCCGCACACGGTCAATCAGCAGCTCGCTGAACAGATTCATCAGCACATCCAGCCGCTCAATATCCACACGGATGGTCCGGGAAGGCGACGGCGCTCCACCTGCCCGGGCCGGGGCTGCTTTGCCGTTCTCTTCCTTGGAATGCAGAGAAGCCGCAGGGGAAGCATTACCGGCAGCAACGGGAGCAGCTTCCTGCACCGGAGCCGGAGCGGGCGCTTCGGCTGTAGCTGCTGCAGTGTCTTGTCCCATTTGGCGAAGTGACTCCTGATCAAGCGCCACAGCGGTAACCGCTTCGATCTCTGACAGATTCAGAATCATCTTCTGAATCTCGCTGGCATCCTTTTGGGTTATGTAGTAGAGGGAGAATCCGTAATCGAATTTCTCCTGCTCTATGTCCTGAACCGAAGGGAAGGATTTCACGACTTCTCCTGAACGCTCCAGAAGGTCGAAGACCATGTAGGCACGTACAGCCTTGAGCTGACAGTCCTTGCGGATCGCCACATCCACATACAACACCTGATGGCCTTCCTGAAGGGATTGCTCCAGCACTGAGTACTGGAATTCATCCAGGAACACCTGGGCCGCGCTGGCATTGCCGGACGCAGCAGCAGTAACTTCAGCAGAAGCATTGCCGGCAGAAGGAACCTCTCCGCGTACGATGGCCTGCAGGGAAGAGACAATCTCTGTTACATCGGCCTTGCCCGCTCCCCCGCCGGTGATATCCTCCACCATGGATTCCAGAGCGTCAATACTTTTGAACAGGGTATCAAAAATGAAGTCCTGCATCCGCAGTTTGTTATTGCGCACCAGATCGAGCACATTCTCCATTTGGTGCGTAAGCGAAGCCAAATCTTCAAACCCCATTGTAGCCGCCATACCTTTCAAGGTATGGGCAGAGCGGAAAATCACCTGAACAATACTCAGATCCTCCGGATTCGCTTCCAGCCCCATCATGCTCTCGTTCAAAGACTGCAGATGATCATTTGACTCATCAATAAACATGGATAAGTATTGGTTCATGTCCATGAGCGGGTACCTCCCCTTCGAGTTCGCTATTCCATTATTTAACGGCTTGTACCAGCCTTGGAGCAATTTCTTGCAAAGGCAGGATGTGTCTTACACACTTCAACTCTACTGCAGACCTCGGCATTCCGTATACCACACAGGTTTCTTCACTCTCCGCAAAGGTTGATGTCACCCCCGAATCATAGAGTGCTTTCATCATACGGGCCCCGTCGCTGCCCATCCCCGTCATAATGACGGCATGACGTTCCAGCGAGGTAAGCTGCAATACCGATTCAAACAGTGTATCTACAGAAGGACGATGTCCATTACGGACCTCTTCCTTAGTAAGCTCTATCATGTATTGGCCGCCAGGCACAGGAACCACTGTCAGGTGATAACCCCCGGGGGCAATATACGCCGCACCCTGCCGGAGAATCATACCGTGCTCCGCTTCCGCGACCTCCAGCGCGCTGAAGGTATTCAGACGCTGGGCCAGCGATTTGGTGAAGTTAGGCGGCATATGCTGGACAATGACAATCGGTGCCGGGAAGTCACCGGGGATGTTCTCCAGGAATGCCTTCAGCGCTCTCGGACCTCCGGTTGAGCAGCCTACAGCAACCAGCTTACGCACGCTCCGGCTTCCGCTTGCCTGGCCTCCTGTTGCTGCAGGAGGTTCAACGAACGAGCCTGCAGCAATTTCAGAAGCCGCACGTTGTACAGCCCTTCCGGCGCCCTGCGCCTCCTGGGAGCGGCCTTTCAACCTGTCGGGAGCCGGTTTAGGCACTGCCGGCGCAGGCTTGGCTACCCGCTTCGCAGCCGCCGGCTCAGTGCCGGTCTCCGGCTTCCGTTTGTCAGCGGGCGGTTCAAGCGGCGCCCTGACCCTTGGCTTCTCCGTGCCCTGAAGCGGCGCTTTATCCGCTTCTTTCTTGGACGGCTCCAGCTTCCTTCTTACCGGTTCCACAACAGCCCGCGGAGCAGGCGGTTCAGCAGCGGGAGGAGGCTCAGGCGATTTGACGGCGGAAGCGCGGGCTTCACGGCGCTCGCGCGCCAGCATCGCTTCCTTCATCTGCTCCCGGAGGGACTCTCCGACAGCGATGATATCCTGGGAGTTTGAAATGGACGGCTTTCGGATGAAATCGAAAGCCCCCCACTCCAAGGCCAGAATCGTCTCCTTCATACCCTCTTCATTAATGCCGGACAGCATAATCACCGGGAGCGGACGCTGGGCCATGATACTTTTGAGCGCCTCCAGGCCATTCATCTCAGGCATCTCCACATCCATGGTTACGAGATCCGGACGAAGCTCGTTAACCTTCTCAATCGCCTCGCGTCCGTTGGCAGCTGTCGCTGTGACTTGAAAGTCGGCATCATTCTCTATTAAATCGGAAATAATCTTGCGCATGAATGCTGAATCATCAACAACCAGAACTTTATATGGCCTCATAGCTTTTCCACCTCTGTCCCTCAAATTCAGAACAATTATCTGTTTCGTTTCAACCACTTGCTGATGAATCCCTTGATGCCTTGAACTTTAGCGGTTTCTACTGAATCCACAGCCAGATAGCTCTGCGCAAGCCTCTGCACATCCCTGGCTGCAATACTGTTCGGAAAAGCCACTGAGAATGGAATTTGTTTCTTAACGGCCTGTACTACATGCGGATCACTGCTGATGTAACCGAGAAAGGGAAGCTCAAGCTGCAGGAACCGGCTGGCCGCCATCCGGATTTTGTCACTGGTGGCCCGTGCCTCCCGTTCATCCCCTGCCTGATTGACAATCAGCCTGAACGAAACCTCAGGATGCGAATTATGAACAACCTTCATCAGCGCATATGCATCTGTAATTGCGGTAGGCTCAGGCGTGGTCACCACCAGGCAGTCATCAGCAGAAGTGATGAATTTCATCGTTTCCTTGGACAGCCCCGCCCCTGTGTCGAACAGGATGAAATCCATGGTATCGGCAATGCTTGCAATCTGTGTGGTAAAGTAATTCAGATCCGCCTCCGAGAGTGTGAACAGCTCGTCCATCCCGGAGCCCCCTGCAATGAAGGGCAGCGCCTCCGGTCCGAGCTGAATGATCTGTCCGATATCCGCTTCCCGCTTGAGCAGGTGGTACAGATTGTATCTGGAGGAGACACCCATAAGGACATCAATATTGGCCATGCCGATATCGGCATCGAACAGAAGAACTCTCCGTCCCATGGCCTTCAGTGCAAGCGCGAAGTTAAGGGTGAAATTCGACTTTCCGACTCCCCCCTTACCGCTGCATACCGTGATGATCCGGGCGGAGGCACCGCTTCCGGGAGCCTGCCTTGTATCCTGGCTGGAGACCAGCCGTCTTAATGCCTGCGCCTGGTCCATCACCCGCCCCCTGTTCCCAGCAGCATGTCGCCAATCTGCTCCCCTGTGGCCATAAGAAGATCATCAGGAACATTCTGTCCGTTGGTAATATAAGAGAGCTTCAGCGGATAATCATTCAGGACATTGAACAGCGGGCCGTAGCTCCCCGTTTCATCCAGCTTCGTGAATACAACCTTATCCAACTGGTATCTGCCGAAGTGCTCCGCGATTTTTTTCATATCACGGCTCTTCGAGGTGAGGCTCAGCACCAGCAGGGTCTCGCTCTTAAGCTCCTTGGCCAGCAGGCTCTGCAGTTCAGCCACCAGCATTTCATTGCGGTAATTCCGTCCGGCGGTATCCATTAGCACCAGATCACAGCTCTCCAGCCGGAACATCGCCCGCTGCAGGTCTCCCGGCGACTGGACCACCTCCAGCGGCATGTTGAGAATGGAAGCGTAGGTTCTGAGCTGTTCAACGGCAGATATCCGGTAAGTATCCGAGGTAATCAGCCCAACCTTACGGCCCTGCTTGAACAGCTGCTCCGCTGCCAGCTTGGCAATCGTTGTCGTCTTGCCGACCCCAGTCGGCCCGGCAATATATACAATCCGGGTCTCCGGGGCAATACCGCCGGCAATGCGTCCTGACAGAAATTCATCAATCTGCTCTCTGAGCACAGCCTCGAATTGTTCCGGCCCCCAGCTGCTTCCTTCCTCACGGTAACGCTCCAGAACATGTCCGATCCATTCCTCTACGAGAACAGCGTCAGTCTCCTGGTCAATCAGGCGGCTGCGTAAGGATTCCAGCGCATCAGGCAGCTCGGCTGCCCCTGAGGAATAACGTGCGATACGTTCCATCCATTGCTTCATATCCCGGATCTCCCGCAGGACATCACTCTCAGTTGCAGCGGCAGTATCAGGTTCAGGCTGTTCTGCAGCAAGCGATTCATAGATGGCAGCAAGTTTCTTCCGGCTCTCCTCCGGCTGCGGTACAGCCGGCTGGCCTGCTGCAATATCCTCAGTGCGGATATCCGGCGGCTCCGTCTTGACTAAAGGCGGCATCACAGCGACACCCCCACCCTGCTCCAGCGGATCAGCCAGCGCTGCGGCAATCTCGGCAAACGACTTGGCTGCTGCCGCATCTCTTACCGTCACAGGCGGCGGGAGAGGAGGAGCAGCGGCTGAGGCAGCCTTTTGATAGGCCTCGGGCACTGCATTTCGTGGTACATTCATTGGCGGTGCAGGAATCTTCTCCTGCGCGGCTGCCTTTGCACCGTTCTCCACAGCAGCCACAACCTCAATCTTCTTTTTAGAGAACATGCCCATGAATCCGCCAACCTTTATTTCTTTGGTGCTTAAAATAACGGCATCGCTTCCAAGCTCGCTGCGGATCGAATGCATGGCGTCAGGCATCGTATCGACCACATAACGCTTCACTCTCATAAGTTCACCACCCCGACGCTTTGAATTTCAATGTTTGGCTCCAGCTCGCTGTAGGAGAGCACCGGGATATCCTGCATGGTTCGCTCAATCACCTGGCGCAAATACATGCGAATCGTTGGAGAGGTTAGTACAATCGGCTGCTGGCCAGATTGCAGGAGACGGTTGATCTGCTCCGTAAGCCGCTGATAGACGGTTTGGGTAGACACCGGATCAAGCGCCAAGTAGCTGCCCTGCTCCGTCTGCTGCACGCTCTCGGAAATTTTTTTCTCAAGTCCGGGGCCTACAGTAATGACACGCAGGGTCTCCCCCGTCTGAGAGAACTGCTGGGTAATCTGTCTGGAGAGGGATTGCCGCACATATTCAGTCAGAATGTCAGGGTCCTTGGTATACGTGCCGTAATCGGCAAGCGTCTCGAAGATGGTGACCAGATCGCGGATGGATATTTTCTCCCGCAGCAGCTTGCCCAGCACCTTCTGAATATCCCCGACAGCAAGAATGGAAGGGATCAGCTCGTCCACCAGCACAGGGTAATTCTCCCTGAGGTTGTCGACCAGTTGCTTCGTCTCCTGACGGCCCAGCAATTCGTGTCCATACCGTTTGATCAGCTCGGTCAGATGTGTGGCTACAACGGAAGGCGGGTCAACCACGGTATAACCGGATAATTCAGCCCGCTCTTTCACCGACTCATCGATCCATAGGGCAGGCAGCCCGAAGGATGGTTCAATAGTCTCAATCCCGCTAATCGACTCATCATCATAACCGGGGCTCATGGCGAGATAGTGATTAAGTAATAATTCACCGCCGCCAACGTTATTTCCTTTAATTTTGATGACATATTCATTCGGTTTTAGTTGAATATTGTCGCGTATGCGAATAACCGGCACGACAAGACCCATCTCCAGCGCACATTGCCGTCGAATCATGATGATGCGGTCAAGCAGATCGCCGCCCTGCCCCGTATCCGCCAAAGGAATCAGACCATAACCAAATTCGAATTCGATCGGGTCCACCGTAAGCAAATTGATGACACTTTCGGGACTTCGTACCTCTTCAATCTGCTTCTCCTCGACCAGTTGTTCATCGGCAATCTGCTGCCTGCTGGCCTTCTGCCCCATACTGTAAGCCGCGTAAGCCATCAGCCCTGCCAAAGGAAGCGTGGACATAATCGTAATCGGGGTGAAGAAACCCAGAAACGCAATTGTCGCAGCCACTATGTATAGAAGCTTCGGATAAGACAGCAATTGTCCGGTCAGATCCTCGGCCAGATTGCCTTCCGAAGCTGCCCGGGTAACGATCAGGCCGGAAGCCGTGGAGATCAGAAGGGCCGGAATCTGGCTGACCAGACCGTCACCGATGGTCAATACAGAGTAGGTTGAGAGTGCTGTCTGGAACGACATACCGTGAACGGTCATACCGATAATGAAGCCGCCGATCAGGTTGATAATGAGGATGATGATACTGGCAATGGCGTCACCTTTGACGAACTTACTCGCACCATCCATAGCTCCGAAGAAATCCGCCTCGCGTTCGACATTACGGCGGCGTTCCCGTGCCTGCTGCTCATTGATCATCCCCGCATTCAGATCCGCATCAATACTCATCTGCTTACCGGGCATCGCATCCAGTGTGAAACGGGCGCCTACCTCGGCCACGCGCTCAGAACCCTTGGTGATAACAATGAACTGAACCACCACCAGGATCAGGAAGACAATGAACCCGATCGCGATCTGTCCCCTGGCAATCCAGCTTCCGAAGGTCGCTACGACCTCCCCGGCATGGCCATCAGCCAGAATCAGCTTGGTTGTTGACAGGTTCAGCGCTAAGCGGAACAGCGTTGTGATCAGGAGCAGTGAAGGAAATATTGAGAACTGCAGCGGATCTCTGGTATTCATAGCGACCAATATAATGGTCAGGGCTATCGAGATATTGACAATTAACAGTACATCCAAAAGCCAGACAGGGATGGGCAGAATCATCATCAGCACGATACCGATAATGCCCAGTAGAACTGTTAGATCTTTAGCTTTCAATGTCCTTAACCTCCCCCGGCTTATCTCCTCTTGCCTTTAAGCTTGTATACATAGGCCAGCACTTCGGCAACTGCCTGGAACAGATCGGCCGGCACTACATCACCGATCTCCGCTCTCTGGAACAATGCCCGTGCCAGCGGCTTATTCTCCATCGTTACAACACCATGCTCCTTGGCCAGTTCCCTAATGCGGAGTGCCACATAATCCTGACCCTTGGCTATAATCTGAGGAGCCTCCATTGTGGAACCGTCATACTTCAGGGCGACTGCAAAGTGGGTCGGGTTCGTGATGATAACATCGGCCTTGGGGACCTCCTGCATCATCCGCTGCATCGCCATTCTGCGCTGACGTTCCCTGATCTTGCCTTTGATGATGGGGTCGCCCTCCATCTTTTTGTACTCATCCTTAATGTCCTGCTTGGACATCTTGAGACTCTTCTCATGCTCGTATTTCTGATAGATATAGTCCAGTACAGCCATTATAAAAAGAGCCGCTGCAATCTTGATGCCCAGGCTCATGGTCAGCTTCGCAACGAAGCTGTATGTCCCTTCCGCATCGACATGCGAGAGGCGTGCAAAGCTCTCCTTCTGTCCCCAAAGCGTACTGTAGACCAGATAGGCAATCAGGATGAGCTTGAAGACAGATTTGAGGAACTCTACTACGGAACGCATGGAAAAAATATTTTTGAAGCCTTTGATGGGGTTGATCTTGCTGAACTTAGGCGTAATTCCTTCGCCTGAAGCCATAAAGCCTACCTGTGCGAAGTTGGACACAAGCGCCAGCAGGAAGGTGATGCCCAGCAGCGGAGCGAGCAGAATGAGGATCTGCAGCCCGTACTGGTTGAACAGCGCCGAGATATTCTCTGGTGTTACCTCAAGCATCATCCGGTTCTGGAACACATCTGTATACAGCTTGATAAACCGTTCTTTCATGAAGCCGCCGAAGACGCTCAGTGACAGCAGCGCCGAGAAGAGGACCACTGCACCTGACATTTCAGCACTTTTGGCAACCTGCCCCTTCTTGCGGGCATCCTGCCGTTTCTTCGGAGTAGCCTTCTCTGTCTTATCTCCCCCGAACAGCTGAAGGTTCAGTTTGTATCTTGCCTGTTTTGCCAAGACAATCTCTCCTTACCGTAGCCTAAGGACTCTTCCCAATGAGGCCAAGCAGATTGTGCATGGACTCGAACATAATCTCGAAGAGATTCTGGAACAGCGCAGCCAGCCCCGGCATCAGTATAAGAAGCAGCGCCAGACCGATAATGATTTTGAGCGGAACACCGATGACAAACACATTATATTGCGGAGCCGTTCTCGCCAGAAAGGCCAGGCCTACATCTGTCAGGAACAGTGCAGCGACCAGCGGAGCCGACATTTGGAAGGCCAGCATAAAGGACTGTGCAAAGGTGCGGATCAGAAACTCAGACAAGCTTCCGCCGATCATTTTGAGGAACAGATCATTATCTATCGGCACCCATTTATAGCTGTATACGATAGCATCCAGCAGGTAGTGGTGGCCATTCATGCTCAGGAACAGCAGCAGTGCAATCATATACTTGAAGTTGCCGATAATCGGCGCCGAGGCCCCGGTCATCGGGTCAATGACGTTCGCAATCCCGAACCCGATCTGAATATCGATAAAAGAGCCCGCAGTCTGAATCGTCATAAACATCAGGTAGGCGATAAACCCAAGCAACAGCCCGATTAATGCCTCCCTGATAATCAGGAGGATAAACCCCAGATCCTGCGGAACCGTAATATTCATGCTGCCTGAGCTGAAGATGACCATGGACACAAAAAAAGACAAACCAATTTTGAACGTTGTCGGCACGCTTTGCGACGAAAAGACAGGAACGACAACAAAAAAGGCGGTAATTCGACAAAAAATCAACAGAAAGACAGGAAAACTTTGCAGCAGGGTCTCTATATTCATAGACTCAACCGATATACATATAGAGACTGCCCAGAATTTGGCTGGTGAAATCCACCAGCTTCGTTATAATCCACGGACCGAACAGCAGTAAAGCAAGCAGTACGGCAACGATTTTGGGAACAAACGCCAGGGTCTGCTCCTGAATCTGGGTTGTGGCTTGAAAAATACTGACGATCAGTCCTACCACCAGACCAAGAATCAGCATGGGGGCGCTGGTCTCCAGCACTAAATATACGGCTTGGCCGGCCAGACCGATAATAAACTCCGCATTCATCCCATGTGCCTCCTCTTATAAGTCAGGTGTTAAAACTCAGCAGCAGTGATTTGACTACTAGGTACCAGCCGTCCACCAGCACAAAGAGCATAATTTTGAAAGGCAACGATATCATTACCGGCGGCAGCATCATCATCCCCATGGCCATCAGGGTGCTGGACACCACAATATCAATAATAAGAAAAGGAATAAAAATCATAAAACCCATGGTAAAAGCCTTCTTCATCTCGCCGATTGCAAAAGCAGGTACCATTACTGTTAAAGGAATATCATTATAGCTGGCTGGCTTTACTGTAGCGTTATTGCCGGTATAGTTCATGAACAGCAGCAGGTCCTTCGTGTTCGTCTGCTTGAACATAAACTCCTTAATCGGCTCCTGCGCTTTGTTCAGTGCTTCACTCTGGGTCAGAGTCCCCTTCATATAGGGCTGTAAGGCCGTCTCGTTCACGGTTGCCAGCGTCGGCGACATAATGAACAGGGTTAAGAATAGAGCCAGTCCTACAAGCACCTGATTCGGAGGCATCTGCTGTGTACCCAGTGAGGTTCTTACGAACCCAAGTACGATCACGATCCGCGTGAAGCTGGTCATCAGCACCAGGAATGAAGGAGCAATGCTAAGCACCGTTACCAGCAGCAGGATGGAGATGGAGCTTGTCCCTCCGCTTGCGGCATCGTTGTCCCCCACCGAGATATTGATATTAGGAATCGGGTCAGCATGAACCGGATGCAGGAGCAGCACACTGAAAATACCAAGCAGCATAAAAGAAAGAATCAGCTTTTTTTTCATAAATCCTCCGACTCTTTCCTGAGATCTTCATCCCTGCGCAGTTCCTCCAGCTTCTCTTTGCGCTCTGGCGCCAGTGCAAGCTTGGATTGCAGCGTCTCATAGAAAGACGAAGTCTCATGAATCTCAATTTCCTGGGACGGCACTTCACCGCGCAGCTTGGACTTGATTTTGGCGATAAGCGGTGCAATGAAGTTGTCCGTCCCTGGGGCCTGGTCTTCAAAAGCGGATATAATCAGCGCCACCTCTGCCGGATCGGTGATCTTATCCATCATAGTGATGTCCTCGCCCACTCCGATCAGATAGAGGCTGCCGCCCAGCTCAATGACCTGAATCGACTTATTCGGACCCAACCCCAGCGCACCCAGCGTACGGATGGAACGGCCGCTCATCAGAGTCTGATTGCGGCGTCCCAGAAAACGGATCAGCAGCACGATAAGAATAACAATGACTGCCAGAAAAAAAACAACCTTCAATAAATTCAGCAGGGCATTACTACTGTCTCCGAGCGTTCCGGAAGCAAATAACATACCTCGTTCCTATATACCCAGCGTTTTATTGATGGCTTCAATGACACGGTCTGCCTGGAAAGGCTTCACAATAAAGTCCTTGGCACCGGCCTGGATTGCATCAATAACCATAGCCTGCTGACCCATGGCTGAACACATAATGACTTTGGCATTGGCATCTACTTTTTTGATCTCCTTAAGGGCGGCGATCCCGTCCATTTCAGGCATGGTGATATCCATCGTGATCAGATCCGGGCGCAGTTCCTTAAATTTCTCTATAGCCTGTGAACCGTCCTGGGCTTCACCCACTACCTCAAATCCGTTCTTCGACAAAATGTCCCGGATCATCATTCTCATAAATGCTGCATCGTCCACGATTAGAATTCGGTTAGCCATTTTTACAAAATCCTCCCTAAGTATGCTTATTGTAATTTTTGTATACGGTCCCACTGGCTGACGATATCCGTAACGCGGACACCGAAGTTCTCGTCGATAACTACGACTTCCCCCTTGGCAATGAGCTTGTTGTTAACCAGAATGTCAACAGGCTCACCTGCCAGCTTGTCCAGTTCAATAATTGAACCTTGCGACATTTCCAGAATATCTTTGATCTGCTTCTGGGTCCTTCCTAATTCTACGGTTACCTTCAGTGGTATGTCCATTAATAAATTTAAATTATTTTCGTCAATATTGCCAAAAGCCCCTGCACTCAGATTCGCAAATTGCACAGGCTGCACATTCACATTACGGCCCTGTGCCGGATTCTGCGGCTGAGCCTGCGGATAAGGCGTGCCCTGAGGCGGCATTCCGTAAGGCGGCATGCCCTGCATCCCATACGCCGGCATCCCTGCCGGAGGATAATAATATCCCCCTTCCGGCATTCCCGGATAAGGTGGCATGCCCTGACCCTGCGGCGGATATTGCGGCGGGTAACCTCCCGCCTCCGGCGCAGGCATCTGCTGCTGAGCTGTAGGCGGCGCCTGCGCTGGTTCCGGTGCTGGCGCTGGTGCGGCTGCCGCAGCCGGAGGCGGTGTGGCTTCCGCTGAGGAGACTGCCGCTTCCTGGTCAGCCTGGCTGACATCGCCTAGCAGCATGGTCACCATATCCTTGGCGAATTGTACCGGCAGCAGCTGCATGATGGTGGAATCAATCAGATCGCCGATCTTGAGGCGGAAGGAAATCTGGATCAGAGTCTCATCATCCGGCAGGCTACCTACACCTTCTCCGCTGGACATGTTAAGAATATCAATGCCAGGCGGAGAAATGTTGACGAATCTGTTGAAGATCGTTGACATTGAGGTAGCGGACGAGCCCATCATCTGGTTCATCGCTTCCTGCACGGCACTGATATGAATCTCGTTCAGTTCCTCGTCTTTGGGATCTCCTTCCCCGCCGAGCATCAAGTCGGCAATGACCTGTGCATCCCTGATCTTGATCACCAGAGAATTGATTCCCTGGAAACCGTCGACATACTGTACGTGAACAGCTACATGAGGTTTGGGAAAGGCTTCCTCGAACTCTCCGCGTGTAATAATGGATACCTTAGGGGTAGTAATGTCTACCTTCTTACCCAGCAAGGTAGAGAGTGCGGTTGCCGCACTTCCGAAGGTGATATTGCCGATCTCTCCCAATGCATCCTGTTCAAAAGGTGTTAAGTAATCATCCACGGTCTTCGGTGAAGGAGCCAAATTGCCTTCCGCAGACTGTCTAAGAAGAGCATCTATCTCTTCCTGGGACAAATAATCTTTACTCGTCAAACTCTTCAACCCCTTCGCTGACAATCTCGTCTATTTGCACAGCCACACGTTCTTTGATCATCCCCGGACTTCCAATGAATTTCAGCTTGTCCCCCACCTTAATCGACAGACCGGAATCCACCGTCTTGTTAAGAGAAATCACGTCGCCGATGCTGAGCCCGAGAAATTCAGCAATGGATAAATTCGATTCGCCCAGCTCAGCCACGATTGGAAGCTGCGCCCGGTGCACTCTTGCCCGGATGGCTTCGAGCTCTACCTCATCCCGCACCTTTTTCTCAGAGACAAACCACTGGTGCACCGAGAGTCTTGACATAATCGGCTCCAGCACAACGTGCGGGATACAGAGATTGATCATCCCCGTTGTGTCTCCTATTTTGGTACTGAGGGAGATCAGGGCAATCGTTTCATTAGGCGATACAATTTGCATAAACTGCGGATTCGTTTCCAGCGCCTCCATCCGGGGATGGATATCAAGCACCGTCTTCCAGGCTTCCTGCAAACTTTCAAAGCATCTGCTGAAAATCCTCTCCATAATAGTCGTTTCGATTTCAGTCAATGCGTTGATTTTGGAGGGTGCCGTTCCGAAGCCGCCAAGCAGACGGTCCAGCATGGCAAAAGCAATATTCGGATGCACCTCCATCACCATCCGGCCCTCCAGCGGCTCGGCCTCAAAAATATTCAATATCGTCATTTTGGGAATGGAGCGGATAAACTCGTCATAAGGGAGCTGCTCTACTTGAACGACATTGATCTGCACGAAGGTGCGCAATTGGGCCGAAAAGTACGTTGTAAGGTAGCGGGCAAAGTTATCATGAATCCGGGTTAAGCTGCGGATATGATCTTTAGAGAAGCGTACGGCCCGTTTGAAATCATAAGAGCGGATCTTTTTAGTAGTTTCCTCTTTTTTAAGTTCGTCGGCATCCATTTCACCGGATGAAAGTGCAGCAAGCAGAGCATCAATTTCGTTTTGTGATAGTACATCAACCAATTCAATCACCCCCCCATCAAAGAATTGACCCGCCTGCAGCTACATTGGTGCCATTATGAATTTGGTGAATTCAATCTGGGTAATCGAACCTTCTGTCAGGTTTTTGTTGATAATGTTCACCAGTTTGCTGCTGAACTGATCTTTGCCGCTGGCCCCATTCAGCTCCTCGGGTTTGGCATCGGCAATCGCTTTGATAATCAGCGGTGTTATTTTAATCGATTTTATCTTTTCGAATTCTTCCTTGGACGCCGCTGAATCTAATTGAAGCGCGATGTCAACTGAAAGGATGTAATCGGGATCGGCGAGATTAGTTTTGATATCCTGGATTTCGGCCGTCATCTTAACAATTTCATCAGCAGTCATCTTCTTCGTCTCCACGTTCTGGACAGCCTTGTTCACTTCATTCCCGTCACTCGGGAAAAATCTGTCCATCAGCAAAAATGCAGCGACTACGATAAGGGTAACGGCCAGCAATATCGTGATGAGCCATGGCAGCATCTTTTTCATGAAAGCTCCTCCATTGACTGGACTTTAATGGTGGCAGCGTGTGTGCCTATGTCCCTGTTATATTCCTTGATCTTGCTAATGACTTCATCGGCCTTCTCAAGCACGATCAGCCTTTTGCCGGTTACAAGCGTAATATACGTGTCCGGTGATTCTTCAACCATTTCAACCAGCAGGGCATTCAGCCACATCCCCGCCCCGTTCAATCTTGTTACCGAAATCATGACAGGCCTCCTAACCTAAATAGGGGGAGGAGATCCTCCCCCACGACTGCAATAACATTTCCACTGCAGGCAAAACGTTATTATTCAGCAAGTTACATATTACGGTTCAGGCTTAACGCTTCAGATTAACTACTTCCTGCAATACTTCATCGGAAGTGGTGATAATCCGTGAATTCGCCTGGAATCCACGCTGGGTAACAATCATTTCTGTGAACTCGCCGGTCAGATCCACATTGGACATTTCCAGCTGGCCGGTAACGATGGTACCTGTCCCGGCTTCTGGATCATTGGCAGTTGTCGGCTCCAGTGCACCTCCATCATTTGCATTTAAGGTCACCCGGTACAGATTTCCGCCGATTTTCTCAAGCCCCTGCGGATTGCTGACTTTAGCCATGCCAATCTGTACACCAGCCTCAGTAGTGCCGTCTGCCATTGTCTGCACAATCGTTCCGTCACTGGAGATGGAGAATGCCGTAACATCGTCAGCGATCTGAATGGGTCCGCCTCCGGAGTCAACGACATGCAGGCCATCCGATGTAATCAGATTGCGGCCCGCATCCACATGAAAATCTCCGGCACGGGTCAGGAATGGAACCTCCTGATCACCCGAAAGCTTCACCAGAAAGAATCCGTCTCCATCGATTCGCAGATCTGTAGGGTTATTCGTTGTCATCGCACTACCAGCTGTGTGCAAAGTGTCAATGGAACCAATGGATACCCCAAGACCGATTTGCTTGGCATTGACACCGCCTTGTCCCTCTTCTCCGGGTGCTGTAACCCCAGAGACAGTCTGGCTCATAATATCCTTAAACATCACGCGTCCTGACTTGAAGCCGATGGTATTGACATTCGCAATATTGTTACCAATGACATCGAGCTTAGTCTGGAATCCGCGCATACCTGAAACCCCTGAGTACATAGATCTTAACATTATTAATCGTCCTCCCGGTTATAGAGTCTTCTGACTCTTAAGAATTGAAAGATGAAGCTGGAGCGGTGGCCGCGTCAGTCGGTCGGCAGCCACGATCGGCTCTCCAGTAAGGACCAGCCGAAGTCAAGATATAATTACCGCACTGTCAATCTGCGTAAATACATTGTCTTTCATTGAATTGCCGTCCATCGCTGTAACCACTGTCCGGTTCTTTACACTTACAATCAGTGCCATATCCTTCATAAGAATCAGAGATTCTTTGCTGCCCTTAGCGGCTGCTTTGTCTACCGCAGAGGAGATCTGATCCAGCTGGCGGCTGCCAAGCTCGATTCCGCGCTGCTCCAGACGCTTCGCTGCATGATTGCTGAACTTCAGCATATTCTTCTGCAGCACACTCTCGAACGACGCTTCAGAACTTGATGAGCCCTTAACAGATTGCTGACGCTGCAAGGCGGAAGGATGTACAGCTGCCGGATATAATTGTCCGATAGTTATTCTGTCACTCATGATGTCTCCCCGCTCTCCCCGCCGCTTGTTTCAGTCTCGCTGGCTGCCGGAGTCTCACTGGCCGCTGGTGTCTCGCTACCGGCTGGAGTCTCGCTGCCCGCTGCAGGTGTAGTGCCGGCGTTCTGAATTTGCGTAATATCCGTCAGAGCAATCCGCTCCTTGCCTACCACTGCATATTGCACACCGCTGCTGACAACAATCGATTCAACATTGCCTGATTTCGGCAATTTCGTCTCGGCATCCGTCCAGGTAATATCCTTCCCGATCAATCCTGACACAGAGCCAAGGGACTGATTCAGTGCTGTAAGCTGGGTGGATATGTTCATAAGCTGCTCTACAGATGAAAACTGAGCCATTTGAGCGATGAATTCCTTATCCTCCATCGGCTGCATCGGGTCCTGGTTCTGCAGCTGGGTAATCAGTATCTTCAAGAACTGATCCTTGCCCAGTGTAGAGGTGCCTGTGGTCTTGGGTGTCTTATCTTTCGCTACATAATTCCACTCGTTGCTGTTAGACACGGGATTCGTTGCCATATCATTTCACCTCGCTTATCCTGTAGATCAAATCTTGGTTGAGAATCCGCCGCTCTGGTTACTGTCCTGCTGAGCTGCTGACACCCAGTCCTTCCATTCTCCATTAAGTTCTGCGGCAAGCACGGCATCTGCCGATTCTTCCTGGCGTTCCCGTGAACGTCTGCCTTGCTGCTGTCCGCCCGCGCCTGTCTGCTGACCCTGGCCTCCGGTCCACTGTGACTGAGGGGAGCTGTTGTTCTGCGTAACTTCCAAGCGCTCTACTTGAAGTCCCTGGGACTGCAAGGCCAATCGAAGCTGACTCATCTGCTGCTCAAGCATATCCTTGGTTCCGGCATGCTGGGTCACAAACTGTGCCACCAGATTACCATTTTGCATGGAAATCTTCACATCCACTTGTCCCAGATTCTCCGGGAATAAGGTAATCGTAGCTTCAGCCACTCCGCCCTTCTTGACAATCTCAAGCTTGCCGCTGATGAAGGTGTTCATCTCCTGGGCGAATTGCTGAACCGGCACTGGCGCGGCTTCCGCCTTGAGCGGTGCAGTAATTCCGTGCCGCAGGGATAATTGGCCGGCCGTTACAACCTCCGGCTCCGCGGTCACTGCTTCGCCAGCGGGCAAAGCCTCCTCGGCTGATACGGTCTTCTTCATCGAAGCCACCATTCCTGCAAGAACAGGAGTGGAGCCCTCATCTGCAATTACAGCTTCGGCGGTACCGGCTGCCGCTGCATCCAACATGGAACGAGTGCTGGCTGAAGCCCCCAATAACCTACGGACATCCGTTGCCAAATCTGCTTTGCTATACATTTCAACCTTAGGCTCGCTTTCCGTTGCCTGCTTAAGCGACACCGCTGGAGCATCCACAACTGCTGGAGCCTTGTTAGCCATGGACTTGTGATTAACAGGCGCACTCTCCGCCATAATAGCCGAGAATTGATTCAGAAGCGCCGCTCCTTTGGCAGCAGTCTCCTGATCCCCACTGACAGCTGCCGTCTTAACCTGTTGAAGCAGGCTGTTCAGTTCATCTTGAACGGCAAAGCGCAGGGTTTCTGGGTTCTTGGCAAGCGGCGATAAGCCGATGGATGTATCAGCAGCAGTAGCCGAGGCATCCTGTGAACCTGTAGAGGGATTGCCGGACACAAGAGCAGATACTTGAAGCAGCCAGCCTTGAAGCGCTGCAATCAGCGCCGGATCAGCCGCAAGGCTGGTGTCCAGCTTCTCTATATCCTGCACAAGACCTTCCAGCAGTTTCGTTTGCTTGACATCTGCGCTGCCTGCCTCTTCTCCCTTAGCCTGAACAGCACTCAGGAGTCCCTGCAATAATGAAGCCAAATTACCGGCTGCAGGAGTCTCAGTGCCTTTAACAGCAGTGACTCCCACCATGCTCTGCACAAGCGTCTGGGCAAATGGCGTCGCCGGATTAACCGTTCCGGTTGTTCCCTGCGTTGTTCCGCCGGAAGCAGCCAGATTGCCTGCGGTTAAGGTTTGTAGAATAATACTCATCTTTTTCACCTCCCTTCAAAAGTTATTTCCCGCCCATCAGACGGTTGACAATTTTGGCTGTCTGTTTGCTGTCTTTCTTGGTCATCTCCCCCAGAATCGAGGAGCGGACCGAGTCACTGACCGTATTCAGCACCGTGATGACCTTATCCGGACTAAGGCTGTACATGGAGCCAAGCAGCACTGCCGCATCCGCAGCGGGCATGCTGGTGAAAGTCTGGCCTAGCTTCTCCTGATCCAGATTAGCTGAAGGCTTGGGAGTAGTGGTACCCGCCTCCTGCTTCAGCCGGGATTGCAGGGCTGCAATAGCCATATCGGTTGAATTTGTGGTTTCTTTTAGCTTTATGGAGACATCTGCCGCTTTTTTGGCATCCATTTTTTCCAGGATGGCCGATTTTGCCGCATTGCTCATCACACTGAAGATTTGAACCATCTCATCGGTAGTCAAATTCTCCATGATCGGTGCCGCTTTGGAGGCCTTCATGCCGGCGTAGAGTTTGGCCAGATCCGTCACTTTCTTCAGATAAGGATCTTCCTCTTCCTCGGTGGCTGCGGCCGTTTCAGCGGCAGTCTTTAACTCTTCAACCTGCTTTTGAAGCGCTTCGGCCTTGGTGGTCTCCGCCGCCTTGTCTTCCTCAGCCTTCTTCAGCTTCTCCTCCTGGGCGGTAAGCTGTGCTTTGAGTTCTTTGATCGTGCTCGCGGAGCTGGCGGCTTGCTCCTTGCTCTCAGCCGGCGGATTCTCTGCGGCTTCACCTGGCGCTGCCGGGTCCGGCGGCGGATCAGGCACCCATTTCTCTATAACAGGAATTTTGTTGGCAATCGCCAGCACGTTGTTACGGATATCCATATTAAATAGGGTGAGCAGTACCCCAAGCAGTACAAGCGTGAAAATGATTGGAATCATCAAGAACAAAAAACGCTCTAATTTGCCTGCCGACCCTTCATCTTCAAGTTCCATCTGATTATTTGCCACTAGCGGAAACCTCCCGGGTTAGAGGGATTTCATCGCGAAGCGGACGGTAGCCATCTCATCCAGTTCGTTTTGTTCCCGTAAACTCATATTCTGCAGAAATGCGGTTTGTGCTTTGTCTTTGGCCTTAAGCCATACCTTCTCATCCAGAACCTTAGTACTCAGGTGATCCTGCTTATTCTGAACCTCAACATGTGCAAGGCTGATATCGGAATGCTTGCGGGCAATGCATTTGTCGAGATAATCTACGTAATCCTGCATTTCGCGAAGCTTAGCCATCGGTGTCTTCTGCTGTGCTGCACTTTGCAGGGACAACATCAGCGTACTGCGCTGGCCGATTAATTCATCAAGGCTTTTTTCCTGTGCCTGCAGTTCTCCGAGCGCGCTTGAGAGCATCCACTCTGCCTGTGTTTTTTCGTTACCCTTCAAGTCCACCACTTTTTGAAAAGTATAATGGAATCTCATGATCAATCAACTCCTCGAGAACTGTGAAATTAAAGTCTGCTGCACTTCGCTAAGGGTTACCTTTTCGTTCACTTTTTGCTTGGTGAAATCCCAGATGCTGTCGATGTAATGCATCGACTCATCGATTTGCGCGTTAGAGCCCCTCTGGTAGGCTCCGATGTTAATCAGATCCTCGGAATCCTTATACACCGCCATCAGGCGCTTCACATTCTCGGCTGCTGCAATCTGCTCCTCCGGGGCGATATCCTTCATCACCCGGCTGATGCTTGCGAGAACATCGATCGCCGGAAAATGTCCTTTGTTGGCTATATTCCGGTTCAGAACAATATGCCCGTCCAGAATACCGCGTACAGCATCTGCTATCGGCTCGTTCATATCGTCACCGTCAACCAGCACCGTGTAGAACGCAGTGATTGAGCCTGTAGGACCCGTTCCGGCCCGTTCCAGCAGCTTAGGCAGACTGGCGAATACAGAAGGTGTATACCCTCTCATCGCCGGAGGCTCACCGACTGCCAGCCCTACCTCACGCTGCGCCATCGCATAACGTGTTACCGAGTCCATCATTAGCATGACATTCAGACCACGGTCGCGGAAGTACTCGGCAATCGTAGTAGCGATCAGCGCCCCCTTAATCCGGATCAGTGCAGGCTGATCGGAAGTAGCCACAATGACTACCGAACGCTGAAGGCCTTCCGGCCCCAGATCGCGCTCAATGAAATCAAGCACCTCTCTGCCCCGTTCACCGATCAGCGCAATAACATTGACATCTGCCGAGGTGTTGCGGGCAATCATCCCCATCAGGGTACTCTTCCCCACACCCGAGCCGGCAAAAATCCCTACGCGCTGCCCCTTGCCGATCGTCAAAAGTCCATCGATAGCCCGGACTCCAATGCTGATCGGCTCGGCGACCCGCGGGCGGTTAAGCGGATTGGACGGAATGTTGAAGGTAGAGCTATGCGGCATTCTGGCCGGTATCAGTGAACCATCCAACGGCTGTCCCAGACCGTCGAGAACCTTCCCGAGCAGCTCTGAGCCGACTTGAACGCTCAGCGGCTTGCCGGTGCCCACCACATCACAGCCAGGCCCGATGGCCTGCAGTTCGCCAAGCGGCATTAACAGCACCTTGTTATCACGAAACCCGACAACCTCTGCCTGAAGCGGCTTACTTCCTTTGGCAGGATAGATATAGCACACATCACCGATGCTGGCGTCAGGCCCTTCCGACTCCACCATCAGCCCGATAACCTGCGTAACCTTGCCATTAATCCTTACCGGATCGAAGTTACGCAGCTGATCTTTGTATCTTCTGCTGTCAAGCATCGTCGTCCCCATTTCTGTGTTCATCCGAGTCCAGAGCGATTCTTAGCAGTTCTTTTTTAATTTCGGCAAGCTGGGTATCGACACGGGCATCGATGCTGCCGAAGGAAGACCGGATTACACACCCCAGATCTCTGACCGTTGAATCCGGCAGAATCTGCAGCTCAGCCTGTGAGTCCACAGCAAGCGAGAGCTCTTCCCGGGCCGCATTCACAAAAGCAAACTGTGCAGGAGACACACAGAGTGAGATCAGCCCCTGCTCGCGTTTTCGGGCCAGGTTTTTACGGATCAGATCCATCGCAAATTTCGGTTCAACGGTCAGCTGCTTGTCCACGATTTTCTCAGCAATATCGCAGCTTAGCTCTACAAGAAACGGTTCCGCCTCCTGTATAATTACATCTCTTGCCCGGTATGCTTCCTGAAGCACGGTCCGCGCTTCTTCCATCATCTCAGCAAGACGCCGGGACATCTCCTGCTCTGCTTGAGCCAGACCTTCCTGATACCCCTGCTGGTACCCCTCGGATTTGACGGCTTCGATCAGCAGCTCATCCTGTTCCCTGCGCTCGCGCCACCATTCTTCAGCTTCAGTCCGTGCTGATTCCACAATATTCTCCGCTTCCTCGGAGGCGCTGCGGACCTGATTCTCCGCGAACTCCTGAGCATCCTTCAGCATTTGCTTGCGGGACTGCTCCGCTGCCTCCCTGGCGGGGTCCTGGTAGTGGACTTCACCCGGAGGTTCTTCTGGAGCCGGCTCTTCAGTCAGGCCCGCATGATGTCTGGCCTGTTCAAGACGCTTCAGCACATCTACCGGAATATATTGAGAATGCTTGATCAGCTTAGACAATAATGTCATCTCCTCCGCCACGGGCGATGATAATTTCACCAGACTCTTCGAGTCTGCGGATCGTGCCTACGATGCGGGTCTGTGCTTCTTCCACATCACGCAGCCGCACAGGTCCCATGTACTCCATTTCCTCGCGGAAGGTCTCGGCCATACGCTTGGACATATTGCGGAAGATCACATCCCGCACTTCCTCGCTGGCCACCTTGAGCGCAAGCTGCAAGTCCGCGTTGTCGATATCCTTGATAATCCGCTGAATGGAACGGTTGTCCACATTGACGATATCCTCGAAGACGAACATCCGCTTCTTGATTTCTTCGGCCAGCTCCGGGTCCTGAATTTCCAGGGAATCCAGAATGGTCCGCTCTGTACCGCGGTCTACACCGTTCAGAATCTGTACAATCGATTCGATACCGCCTGCATTCGTATAATCCTGTGTGACTGTAGCAGATAGCTTCTGTTCCAGGACACGTTCGATTTGGGTGACCACCTCTGGAGAGGTACTGTCCATAATCGCTATTCTTCTGGCTACCTCCGCCTGCTTCTCCTGAGGCAGGGAAGACAGAATGGAGGCTGCCTGTTCAAATTGCAGATAAGAGAGTACAAGTGCAATAGTCTGTACATTCTCGTTCTGGATGAAGTTGAGAATCTGGTTCGGATCTGCCTTGCGGGCAAAATCGAAAGGTCTTACCTGCAGCGTTGCTGTCAGGCGGTTGATGACTTCGAGCGCCTTGGCTGAGCCGAGAGCTTTCTCAAGAATCTCCTTGGCGTAATTGATACCGCCCTGCGAGATATATTCCTGTGCGAGACAGATCTGGTGGAATTCGGACATGATCGACTCTTTTTCCCCGCTGTCCACTTTGCGTACATTCGCAATCTCCAGCGTCAGCTGTTCGATTTCCTCATCCCGCAGATGCTTAAATATTTGTGCCGATACTTCAGGCCCTAGTGTGATAAGCAGGATCGCCGCCTTTTGACGGCCGCTGAGTCCCTGCTGGCTAGCTTTTGCCATCTCTTCACCTCTGTTCTTCAGCAAGCCAGGTGCGGAGCAGATTTACGAATTCATCCGGCTTCTTCTTCGCCAGACTTTCCAGCTGCTTACGGACCTGACTTTCATTCGTCACGCTATCCATATTAATTGAAGGGAACTCGGTAGGAACCTGCAGCGGAATATCTTCTTCGACCTCTTCCTCCTGCTTGTTCTTGCGGCTGCGGTAGATCAGATAACCTCCGCCTGCACCGACCAGCAGAGCAGCCGCACCGATGGCCCAGATCATCCAGGTTGCCAGTCCGCCGGATGCGTTCTCGGCAGTAGCACCTCCAAATTGTTGCGAGAATACCGAAACTTTTTTGGTCAGGTCTGCGTCTGTATAAGTGATACCTGAATCTGCCAGGGACGCACGGACAATGTTCACCAGAATGTTCTGTATCGCTCCTGAAGTAGCCTCGTCCAAAGTTGTTTGTCCTGCAGGTGGTTCAACCGCGACATTTATGGTTAAATCTTTTACAGTATATGGACTTGCGATGATATCTTTAGTGATTCTAGTAACTTCATAGTTCCTTGTCTCCGATGATTCCTCAGAAGAAGAAGCACCTGTGTCAGCCCCCGCAGGATAACCTGCAACATCTTCAGATCCTGTACCTGCGACTCCTCCGGAAGTGTTCCCTTGGCCCGAGAATGTTTTGCTGATAATCTGCGAGCTGATCTCAATCCCCTTCATATTCTCAGCATCCACCGGTACTACAACATCTTCCTTTCTGTTCTCCTTATCGAAATTAAGCTTGGAGAACACCAGGACATCAACCTTATCGGGACCTGTGAGGGTACTCAGGAATTGCTTGACATCTTTCTTGACATCGTCTTCGAATTTCTTCTTGAGTGCGAAGTTCTCTTCAACCTGGCTGGAGATTCCCGCCTGGCCGCCCTTGGCCGTCGGTTTCAGCTCCACCTCGTTGTTGGTGATTGTAATGTTGTCGATGGGAAGATTCGGGACAGCGGTCTTCACGAGATTGAAGTAGCCGTCAATATTCTCCTGGGAAGGTCTGAATCCCGGATTGAAGCTCATCACCACGGAAGCCTGCGCTTTCTCCTGATCCTCCTGTGAGGCGAATACCGTCTCCTTCGGCAGGGTAATGAGAACCTTGGCGTCTTTAATCCCCTGCATCCTTCTCATCAGCTGTTCAACTTCACCATTAAGCGCATTGTTGTATTTAACATTGAATTCACTGTCTGTAGTACCGATCATGGACGAGGATTCATTGAATACCTTGTACCCGATCGAGCCTTGCTGAACGATTCCCTGAGAACCAACAGCTATCTTGATACGTGCAGCGTCCGTACTGGGAACGGAGATACTTTTACCATCCGGGCTTAAACGGTAAGACACCCCTGATGTATCCAAATAACTCATAACTCCAGCTGAATCGGTACTGTCCAGGTCCTGAAAAGCAACCTCGTATTCCACCTTCGATAACTGCATGGTCGTAACTACGATTATTATAATGATAATAAACAGAGTGGAGAAAAACATTATCTTCTGTTTACCGCTGAATCTGTTCCAATATTGGGTTATCTTCTCCCGGTACTGGGCCAATCTTTCATTCACAGTGTCACCCCATCCGAAACGTAGCTAGGATTATTTAGATTTGAGTTCTCATAATTTCCTGATAGGCTTCAATCACTTTGTTCCGGACTTGTGTAGTCAGCTGCAAACTCAGCAATGCCTGTTGGGACGAAATCATAGCCTCATCAATGTTGACCTCTCCCAGTACAAATTTGTTACTCATGTCCTTCGCCTGCTGTTCCTGATCTGCTACCTGGTTAAGCGCATTCTCCAGGTATGAACCGAAGCTCTGTCCCGGCTCTTGCACGGCTGAGGATTCTGCAGCTACGGACTTCATAGCCAGCGGCTGAACCGCCTGGTTCCCGATCAATAAATTCTGTATCAATTCTTCTCCTCCTAGACAGTCAATTCATTCTACCGGCCGATTTCAAGCGCCTTGGTCACCATGGATTTGGATGCGTTCAGCATCGTTACATTCGCTTCGTAAGAACGCGAGGCAGACAGCATGTCCACCATTTCCTTGGTCACATCCACATTCGGCATATATACATAACCGTCAGCGTCCGCATCAGGATGGCTCGGATTATATACCGGCTTGAGCGGAGAAGAATCCTCGATAATCGATTTCACCTTGACGCCATCATTACCGCCGCTCATCTTGGAGCCTAGTATATTCGCGAAGCTGTCAGCCTGGGTAGTTTCCAGAACTGTGAGCTTACGGCGGTAAGGTACGGCTTTGCCGTCCACCACGGAGGCTCTTGTGGTCTCGGCGTTGGCGATATTGGAGGAGATCACATCCATCCTCAGACGCTGGGCGGTTAAAGCAGAGGCGCTAATACCAAAGCTGCTGCCAAAGTTCATTATTGATTACCCTCCCTGTACAACTGTACGCATCATTGTGATCTGACTGTTCAGCTGTTCAACATAAGAGTTGTATCTCAGCTGGTTCTCGGCGCTCAGCGCCTGTTCACGATCCATATCCACATTATTGCCGTTGTTATTCATAGATGTAGTCTCATCGGTACTGACCACAGCGGCCGGCATGCCGGTCACTGTCCCGAAGCGGAAATGACGGGAGTCTGATACTTTCGCACCCAGTGTGGCTTTAAGTCCGCTCTCCTGATCTCTCAGGAAGCTCTCAAAGCTAACATCTGAACGTTTAAAATTTGGTGTATCATTATTTGCTACATTATTAGCCAGAACACTTTGTCGTTTGGTGGCGGCATCTAGGCCTCCTTGTAATCTTTGAAAACTGACACTGTTCAGCAAACCCATAGTAATCCCCCTTCCAAACCTATCATAATGAAAAGAATTCCACAACTTTGTTCAAATCCCTGCTTATTTTCGACAAATAAAGTCATTTTTTTCACAACATATTCGTCTTAAAGTCGAACCATGTCGAGGAATGATTCTTATGTCAATCTCACATACATTGATTCTCTTAGAATTTGTATATTATTACAATAAGAAATAAGCCCTATCTTTTCAGAAAAGAGAGGGCTTAAAGCATGTTTTTACAATTATTTTCCTTTTATATTACATTTTCTGTTTTATTATAGAATTTTTTAACTTTTTATGCATGAATTTAGAATCAAATTTGTATAACCATAATTCGAATTACCTATATTGATGATTTTATAGCTCTGCCTTCTCACAGAATATATTGGCTTAAGTCGCGGTCCTGCGCGATTCCTGCCAGTTTTTCGCGAACATACTCCGGAGTGATGACCATAGTGTCGAGCGTCAGCTCAGGTGCCTCGAACGATAGATCCTCCAGCAGCTTTTCCAGGATCGTATGCAGACGCCGTGCCCCGATGTTCTCCATATTCTGATTCACGGAGGCCGCGATCTTGGCAATTTCCTGAATAGCTTCCTTCTGGAACTGGATTTCAATGTTCTCCGTCTGCAGCAAATGCACATATTGTTTCGTAAGTGCGTTCTCAGGCTCCGTAAGAATAGATACAAAGTCCTCAAGTGTGAGACTGCTCAGCTCTACACGGATCGGGAAGCGCCCCTGAAGCTCAGGGATCAGATCTGAAGGCTTGGCAATGTGAAAAGCGCCTGCGGCGATGAACAGCACGTAGTCTGTCTTCACAGGCCCGTATTTGGTCATGACTGTCGATCCCTCGACGATAGGCAGAATATCACGCTGCACGCCTTCGCGGGATACATCGGGACCGGAGCCCTTGCCCTGGCTGGCCACCTTGTCGATCTCATCGATGAAAATAATCCCGGATTGCTCTGCGCGGGCTACCGACTCCTGTATCATGTCGTCTGTGTCAATCAGCTTGGCCGCTTCATCCTGAATCAGCACCTTGCGGGCTTCACGGATCGGCAGCTTGCGCTTCTTCGTACGCTTCGGCAGCAGGTTCCCGAACATCTCCTGCATGTTCATGCCCATCTGGTCATTGCCCTGACCAGCGAACATATCCATCATCGAAGGCGTCGTGTCCTCGACATCAATCTCAATGACGTCATCCTCTAACTGGCCGGCAAGCAGCTTGAACTTGATCCCTCTGCGGCGTTCGCTCAGGCTTCCGTCCTCCGGCTCTTCCTTGGATTCTTCCGCCCCGCCGTTGTTTCCGCCAAAAATCATCTCAAACGGATTGCGCTGCGATTTCCCCTTCGAGGAGGAAGGGACCAGAATTGCCACAATCCGGTCATTCGCCAGCTCTTCTGCGCGGTCCTTCACCTTTTCGGTGCGTTCCAGCTTCACCATACGGATAGAAGTCTCTACCAGATCCCGGACCATCGACTCCACATCACGCCCCACGTAGCCGACTTCCGTAAATTTGGTCGCTTCGACTTTGATAAACGGGGCGTTAACAAGCTTAGCCAGACGCCGGGCGATCTCTGTTTTACCTACACCGGTAGGGCCGATCATCAGGATATTCTTCGGTACAACCTCATCCCGCAGCTCCTCGGACAACAGACTGCGCCGATACCGGTTGCGGAGGGCAACGGCCACTGATTTCTTGGCCTGCTTTTGACCTACGATATATTTGTCAAGCTCTGTTACAATCTGGCGTGGCGTAAGCGATTGATTCACCATTGTGACTTCCTCCCTTTATATATGGCACCTTGCCTATAACTCTTCGACAATAATATTGGAATTGGTATATACACAGATCTCGGAGGCAATTTGCAGCGCTTCTCTGGCAATGTCACCGGCACCCAGATGGGAGGCATGGCGCTTGAGCGCCCGCCCGGAAGCCAGCGCAAAGTTACCGCCGGAGCCGATCGCCAGTACATCATCATCCGGCTCGATAATTTCACCATTGCCGGAGATCAGCAGCATGCCTTCCTTATCCATTACGATCATGAGCGCTTCCAGCTTGCGCAGAATGCGGTCCTGGCGCCAATCCTTGGCCAGCTCCACCGCTGCCCGCTGCAGATTGCCGTGGTGCTCTTCAAGCTTCCCTTCGAACTTCTCGAACAGCGTAATCGCATCAGCTACGGAGCCTGCGAACCCGGCAATGACCTGACCTCTGTACAGGCGGCGGACCTTCTTGGCCGTCGTCTTCATAATGACACTCTCTCCGAATGTAACCTGGCCGTCACCGGCAATCGCCGCATGGCCGTTATGTCTTACCGCACAAATCGTAGTTGCATGAAAGCTGGGTAACATGATGAGCACCCTCCTCAGATTAGGTAATACAGGTCTGAACCAATTGTGCCTATTGTGCCGGTTGTGCAGGACTATCCGCTTCTGCCGGATCAGCATCCACCGGCTCCGGCTCAGCATACTTCAATTCATGGGCTGCAGCATAAGCAGCAAGGCTGTCAAGCGCCCGGTAAGCCAGACGTTCGTTCTTTTCTTTTTTGCTGCGGAACCGTGTCTCAAGCTTCGGCAGCAGGCCAAAGTTGGCATTCATCGGCTGGAAGTGTTCAGGATCTGCCGAAGTAATATAGGCGGGCATGCTGCCCAGCACCGTATCCTCAGGGAAGATCAGGCTCTCTTCGCCAAGCGCTGCTCTCGCTGCATTCATACCGGCGATCATACCGGAAGCCGCAGATTCTACATACCCTTCCACCCCGGTCATCTGGCCGGCAAAATACAGTCTCTCCCGGCCCTTCATCTGGTAAGTGGGCTGCAGCAGCTTAGGGGAATTAATAAAGGTATTGCGATGCATGACCCCATAACGCACATATTCCGCCTGCTCCAGGCCAGGAATGAGTGAGAATACCCGTTTTTGCTCGCCCCACTTCAGATGGGTCTGGAAGCCGACCAGATTATACAGCGTACCGGCAGCATTGTCCTGGCGCAGTTGCACAACCGCGTAAGGGAGCTTGCCCGTGTGAGGATTGAGCAGTCCTACAGGCTTCATAGGGCCGAACAATGCCGTCTGCTTGCCGCGTCTCATCATAATTTCAATCGGCATACAGCCTTCAAAGTAAATCTCTTTCTCAAAATCTTTGAGTGCAGCCGTCTCAGCCGAGATCAGCGCATCATAAAAAATATCGAATTCCTCTTCCGTCATCGGACAGTTCAGATAGGCGGCTTCGCCTTTATCATAGCGGGAGGCCAGATAGACCTTGCTCATATCGATGCTGTCTTTCTCTACAATCGGAGCCGCTGCATCATAGAAATAAAAATACTCTTCGCCAAGCAGTCCCTTGATCTCCGAAGACAGGGAGGGTGAAGTCAGCGGCCCGGTAGCAATAACAACAATCCCTTCCTCCGGTATATGCGTAAGTTCTTCGTTTATGACTTCCACCAAAGGGTGGTTATGCAGCATGGAGGTGATTTCACCGGAGAATCCGTCCCGGTCCACAGCAAGAGCGCCTCCCGCCGGAACGGCATGCCTGTCGGCTGCACCCAGTACCAGAGAGCCCAGACGCCGCATTTCTTCCTTAAGTACACCCACTGCATTTCCGAGGCCATTCGCCCGCAGTGAGTTGCTGCAGACCAGCTCGGCGAACTGATCTGTATGATGCGCCGGTGTCTTTACGACCGGACGCATCTCGTACAATCTGACCGGAACTCCGCGCGAAGCGATCTGCCAGGCGGCTTCACTTCCGGCCAGACCTGCTCCGATAACGGTTACTTGTGCTTTTTCTGTCAATTTCCGTTCCTCCTGTAACCCTATTATTCTGCTAACTCATCGCTCTCGATTACAGCCTCTGTATGATCGCATGAGGTGCACTGCAGCTTGGTTCCCTGCTTGTTGCGCTTCTCGATCATCCAGGAGCCGCAAGCCGGACATGGCTTCACTGACGGCTTATCCCAGGAGACAAAGTCACAGCCCGGATATTGGTCGCAGCCGTAGAAGACACGCCCCTTCTTGCTGCGCCGCTCCACTACCTTGCCTTCATGGCATTTCGGACAGCTTACACCGATATCCTTAATGATCGGCTTGGTGTTGCGGCATTCCGGAAATCCGGAGCAGGCCAGGAATTTGCCGAACCGGCCCAGCTTATAGACCATCGGCTTGCCGCATTTCTCACACAGCTCATCAGAGACCTCATCTTCAATCTCGATTTCCTTCATTTCTTCTTCCGCATATAGGAGTCTTTTCTCAAAGGATTCATAGAACTCGGCCAGTACCTTCACCCAATCCTCCGCACCTTCCTCCACATGGTCAAGGTCCCCTTCCATATGGGCGGTGAATTCCACATTGAGAATTTCCGGGAAGAACTCTTCCATTTGCTCTATGATTAGCTCTCCAAGCTCAGTCGGCATGAACTTCTTCTCTTCAATCGCCACATAACCGCGCTTCTGGATCGTCTCCAGGGTCGGCGCATACGTACTTGGACGGCCTATGCCCAGTTCCTCAAGCGTCTTGACGAGACGGGCTTCTGTATATCTTGGCGGCGGCTGGGTGAAATGCTGCTTCGGCTCAATCTCTCGCTTCACCAGCTCATCGCCTGCCTTAAGCGGCGGCAGGAACTTCTCTTCGTCTGTTGTGCCGTCATCATTGCCTTCCACATACACCTTCATGAAGCCCGGGAACGAGACCTTGGACCCTACCGCTCTGAATATCGCTGTACCGGCTGTAATATCTACCGACAACGTATCCAGCAGCGCGGAAGACATCTGACTGGACACAAAACGCTCCCATACCAGCTTATACAGCCGGAATTGATCACGGCTCATGAATTCCTTGACCGTATCCGGCTCACGCAGCGCAGAGGTCGGACGGATCGCTTCATGCGCGTCCTGGGCGCCCGCAGCCTTCTTGGAATATTGACGCGGCGTCTCGGGAATGAACTTCTCACCGTATTTGGATTGGATCAGCTCCTTGGCTTCATCCTGGGCCGTAGTGGATATACGCGTGGAATCTGTACGCATATAAGTGATTAACCCGACAGTGCCTTCCTTGCCCAGCTCCACTCCCTCATAGAGCTGCTGTGCAACAGACATCGTCTTGGACGCGCGGAAGCCCAGCTTACGGGCAGCCTCCTGCTGCAGTGAGCTTGTCGTGAACGGAGCGGATGGATGCCGCTGTCTCTCCTTCTCTTTCACTTCTTTGACCTGGAAGGCCGCGTTCTTAATCGCTTCCAGCACTTCCTGCACATCGCTCTCTTGACCCAGTTCCTTCTTCTCGCCGTTCAGGCGGTGGAACTTGGCTTCGAATTCAGAATCCCGAATCGCTAGCCGGGCAGTAATGCTCCAGTATTCTGTAGGAATGAATTCAGAAATTTCATTCTCCCGGTCCATAACAATCTTAACCGCTACCGATTGTACCCGTCCGGCGGAGAGGCCTTTTTTGACTTTCTTCCATAATAGAGGGCTAATCTTGTAACCGACAAGCCGGTCCAGAATCCGCCGCGCCTGCTGGGCGTTCACCAGATCCATATTAATCTTGCGCGGTGTCTTGAAGGCATCCTTCACCGCCTGCTTGGTAATTTCATTGAAGACCACGCGGCATTCCTGTGTGTTGTCCAAATTCAGCGCATTTGCCAAATGCCAGGCAATAGCTTCCCCTTCGCGGTCCGGGTCAGCTGCGAGATAGACTTTTTTCACTTTTTTGCTGGCATCCTTAAGTTCCTTCAAGATAGAGCCCTTGCCGCGGATCGTTATATATTTGGGATTGAACTGATTCTCCACATCCACACCGATCTGGCTTTTTGGCAAATCTATGATATGCCCCATTGATGCCTTAACAATATATTTGCTGCCCAGATATTTACCAATCGTTTTCGCTTTTGATGGTGATTCTACAATAACCAACGCATCTGCCATAGGTTTTCCTCCCAAAAGTTCGTAAGCAGATCACCTCCTGAACCAGTCATCGGACCCGGCTGTACCAGGAAGTCTATGCTTACCACAGTTACTTCTATATTAAATTACCTTATAAATTGCACCCGGTAATTGTGTTACCGCTTTTTTTATGATTAAAGATAACAGAACTGAATGCAAATGTCCAAAATCCCACCTCGTTGACGCGAGCAGCTCATCGAGTGTAAACGGGCCTTGATGCAGTATATGGTAAAGGTGCAGCTCCTCACTTGTCAATTTCTTTTCCATCAGATCGGCTGGACTCTCCCGCTCTACAGCGCCTGCTGAAGCTGATGCAGCCCCCTTGGAAGGCAGGCTGGAGACGTATTCTTCCACAATATCTGAGGCACAGGTTACCAGCTTCGCACCTTGCTTAATCAGCTCCAGTGCCCCTCTGCTCTTGGGAGAGGTCAGCGGCCCCGGCACGGCAAACACATCCCGGCCTGCTTCAAGCGCAGCATCGGCGGTGATCAGGGACCCGCTGCGGCTGTCTGCCTCCACCACCAGTGTTCCCAGCGACAAGCCAGCGATAATCCGGTTGCGCTGCGGGAATAATCCGGGATGACTCGGAGTTCCGATAGGATATTCGCTAAGAACCAGCCCTTCCCGAGAAATCTGCCGCTCCAGCTCACGGTTATCCGGAGGATAGACTTTGTCCAAGCCGGTTGCCACCACCGCAATGGTCCCTCCTGCTCCGCCTAACGCCGCTTCATGACAGACACTGTCAATCCCCCTCGCCAGGCCGCTTACAACCGTGAGACCGGCTGCACTTAGCTGTCCCGCCAGCATCTCCCCCACCCTGCGCCCATAAGCGGTAGGCACCCGGGTCCCCACCATAGCAACAGAGGGACGGGAAGCCAAATCCAGACGGGCGGATCTTGTCGATACTTTTCCAGCCAATCCCTTCCATCTCATGCAGACCGAACAACAGCTCCCGAATTTCCATATGTATTCTCTCCCCGTGCGGAAGGGCCAGCCTTCCTTATTGTCTTAAACCAAATTGACTTAAACCAAAAAAAGCAACCTTTCATCCGCGTAATCCGGGACAAAAGGTTGCTTACCTTCAACATTCATTATACCTGCTTCGGCAGGAAAAGCTGTGACAAAACAACCCCACAAAGTGGAGATTTAGCTTCGATGATAACTCAGGTACTTTGCGGGGACCCCAAAACATTTCGAACTAGCGTAAGAAGCGCCCTAGTGGGTGGTGAAGGCATTCAGGATGCCGCGTTCCTCAAGCACACTGACGAGGGTAGAGCCCATTTCAGCAGGCGTTGGCGCTACCTTAATGCCGCAGGACTCCAGCACAGCGATCTTCTCGCTCGCCGTCCCTTTACCGCCTGAAATAATTGCCCCGGCGTGACCCATCCGTTTGCCCGGAGGTGCCGTAACCCCGCCGATGAAGCCCACTACAGGCTTGGTCATGTTCTCTTTGATCCACAGTGCAGCTTCTTCCTCTGCCGTCCCGCCGATCTCACCGATCATAATGACAGCCTTGGTACCCGGATCTTCATTGAAAAGCTTCAGGATGTCGATGAACTCCGAGCCCTTCACCGGGTCGCCCCCGATGCCTACCGCTGAGGATTGGCCGATTCCGCGCTCCGTCAGCTGATGCACAGCTTCATAGGTCAAGGTCCCGCTCCGGGAGACTACACCGACATATCCCGGCTTATGAATATAACCCGGCATAATGCCGATTTTGCATTCTCCAGGCGTGATGACACCCGGACAGTTGGGACCGATCAGCACTGTGGAGCGGCCCTCCATGTATCTGGACACTTTGACCATATCCAGCACCGGAATGCCTTCTGTGATACAAATGACCAGGTCCATCTCCGCATCCACCGCTTCCATAATCGAATCTGCGGCAAAAGCAGGCGGAACGTAAATGACACTTGCAGTTGCACCAGTGGCTGCTTTGGCGGCAACAACCGTGTCGAAGACAGGCAGACTCTTCTCGGTACCGTTGTCCAGGGTAATCTGAACCGTAGTGCCCCCCTTGCCCGGTGTTACACCGCCAACCATCTGAGTACCGTAGTCCAGCGCGCCTTTTGTATGAAATAAACCCGTAGCACCGGTAATTCCCTGGGTAATGACTTTCGTATTTTTATCTACAAGAATGCTCATGCGATAGGTCACATCCTCACTTTTATTGTCGAATATTACACAAGAGCAACGATTTTGCGGGCACCATCCGCCATGGAATCAGCAGCAACGATATTCAGTCCGGAGCCGGCGAGAATCTCCTTGCCCAGTGCCACATTCGTGCCCTCAAGACGTACGACCAGCGGCTTGGTTAAGCCAAGCTGTCTTGCCGCTTCGACTACACCGGTAGCGATGACATCACAACGCATAATGCCGCCAAAAATATTAACAAAGATACCGTTCACCTTGTCATCGGACAGGATGATTTTGAAAGCTTCCGTTACCTTCTCAGTCGTCGCACCGCCCCCTACATCGAGGAAGTTGGCCGGTTCGCCGCCATAATATTTAATGATATCCATAGTCGCCATCGCCAGGCCCGCCCCGTTCACCATACAGCCGATGTTGCCGTCAAGTGCGATGTAGCTAAGGTCGAATTTGGACGCTTCGATTTCTTTGGCATCCTCTTCGTCCAGATCACGCAGCTCCAGGATATCCTTGTGGCGGAACAAACTGTTGGAATCGAAGTTAAGCTTGGCATCAAGCGCCATCACATTACCGTCTGCAGTAACGACCAGCGGGTTGATCTCTGCAATTGAGCAATCTTTATCCACAAAAGCCAGATATAGCGCTTGCATGAACTTGACCGCTTTGTTCACCAATTCGGGAGGAATGGCAATGCTGTAAGCCAGTTTACGCGCCTGGAAGGTCTGAAGCCCAACCGCTGGATCAACGATTTCCTTGAAAATCTTCTCGGGATGTGTAGCTGCCACCTCTTCAATCTCCGTACCGCCCTCCTCGGATGCCATCATGACGACCCGTCCGGAAGCGCGGTCCACAACCAGACCGATATAATATTCTTTGACAATCTGACAGCCCTCTTCAATCAGCAGCCGCTTTACTACCTTGCCTTCGGGTCCCGTCTGGTGGGTCACCAGTGTCTTGCCGAGGATCTCGGACGCATACGCGCGAACCTCATCACTGTTCTTCGCCACCTTGACGCCGCCGGCTTTGCCGCGTCCGCCAGCATGAATCTGCGCTTTGACTACAACCACAGGTGTACCCAGCGCTGCGGCAGCTTCTACGGCTTCGTCCACTGTATAAGCAACTTTTCCGTTCGGTACGGCTACGCCATACTTCTTAAGTACTTCTTTTCCCTGATACTCGTGGATATTCATTCCGGAAGCCTCCTAAAGTGTTGCGGTGACCTGTGCAGGCAGCCTGCGGTCATTCCGCATTCCGTTTTGATTGTCCAAAGCCGGGGCCAGACCGGTTGTTAACCGGCAATATCCCGGTACAAGCAGAGCGCCGGCACCTGAAGCATACGCTGCAACCGGTACAGTTCTCTGCAAGTAGCATATAGAACCTATCACAATAGTGATATCTATAATTACCTATATGCCAGAATGTGAAACCCAGAATATTGTAACATGTTTTATAAGCGCTTTCCTTAAAAACTTTCACTATTTATACATACATTTTCGCTCGGTTTCATGCCGGAATGCGAACGATTGCATTGACATTCATGCGTAAAACGGCTTTACCGCCCTTATTCAGGACGGTGAAACCTATACTCTTATATGGGAGCGAGACTACGATTTCGAATTGCTAACGTTAGCTTCATGCACCCGGTTCAGGAGATTTTTGAACTGTCCCAGCAAATCTATGAACTCTACCGGAGAGAGCATCGTGCCTTCTGCCATTTTGCCGGGAATGCCCATAGCATCCTGCCGCAGCGCCAAGCCTTGGGGTGTTAATGAAATCAGCACCTTCCGCTCATCCTGCAAAGAACGTTCACGCAAAATTAGTCCTGCAGCCTGCAGCCGCTTGAGCAGCGGAGTCAGCGTGCCTGAATCGAGGAACAAAGCTTCTCCCAGCTCCTTGACTGTACATTGCTGTCTCTCCCACAGGACCAGCATAACCAGATACTGCGAATACGTTAATCCGATCTTATCCAGATGAGGCTGGTATAGCTTCGTAAATTCACGTGAACAGGCATAAATCGTAAAGCAGAGCTGGTTCTCCAGCATAAGCTCAGGGGTTGTAGTGGATTCTTTTTGCATTTCTTCTTCACCTGCCTTTGTGACATTAGTTTATCACAATTCATCCATAATATCATGTTAATAGCGGGAAATAGATTGACTTTTATTTTAATTGTGTTAAATTAAGTTGTGTACAATACAATTTGAAAACGAACGGGAGCGATTTAATATGATGACCATCCAACAGAAAATGTACGAAACAACAGTAAAAGCCGTAGGCGGCAGACAGGGTTCTATTGAATCCGACAGCCCTAAGCTGAATCTTGCGATCAGCACACCACGCGAAATGGGCGGCTCCGGCGGTGAAGGCACGAATCCTGAGCAACTCTTCGCAGCCGGATATTCCGCTTGCTTCGACAGCGCACTGAACATGGTTGCACGTATGGGCAAGGTAAAGATCGAAGGCTCTGAAGTAACGGCTACCGTCAGCTTCGGTAAAGTGGAAGACGGCGGCTTCGGCATTGCCGTGAAGATGGATGTTCTGGTCAAGGGTGTTGACCGTGAGACCGCTGAACGGCTGGTACAAGAAGCTCATGGCGCATGTCCTTACTCCCGTGCTACCCGTGGTAACATCGAAGTAGAATTGAACGTGCTGTAAGAATAGCTTCACAAGTGGAAACGGCATTGCCGTCCTTTTAAAGGACGATACCGTTTCAGCATGCCCTCCCCTGCCCGGCGGCCCCGGACGGGGGTTTTGGCGTGTCAGGCTTCCTCCTCCACCATGACCTGCCTGTCCAGATTGCGGTATTGGACCGCTTCGGCCAGATGCGCAGCGCCAATCTCCTCCTCCGCTTCCAGATCGGCAATCGTGCGGGCCAGCTTAATAATCCGGTCATGCGCCCGCATGCTGAGCCCGAGACTCTCGAGAATACTGTCCAGCAGCATCTCCTCTTCCGGCCGCAGTGCAGCATAACGGCGAAGCGCCGCCCCGGACAGCTCGCTGTTCCAGGAGATCGGCAGGATGCTATACCGCTCCGCCTGAATCGCCTGAGCCCGCAGAACCTGAGAGCACATCTGTGCCGTCGAGACCGGAGGTACACTCCTGTCGCCTTCTCTTGGATGCGGCACATCAACCTGCATATCCATCCGGTCCAGCAGCGGGCCCGAGATTTTGCGCCGGTACTGGGCGATTTTGGCCGGACTGCAGCTGCACCGCTGATGCGTGTTGCCACTACCAAGAAATCCGCACATGCAGGGATTCATGGAGCAAGCGAGCAGGAACTGGGCAGGGAAGGTGAAGGATGCCCGAGCCCGGCTGATGGTGACAACCCCATCCTCCAGCGGCTGGCGGAGCACTTCAAGCACAGTCCGGGAGAACTCGGGCAGCTCGTCCAGGAAGAGAATACCGCGGTGTGCGAGACTAACCTCCCCCGGCTTCGGAATTCCGCCCCCGCCGATCAATCCGGCTGCCGAGATGGTATGATGCGGTGAACGAAACGGGCGGTCACGCAGCAACCCGCTCCCTCCGTCCCTAAGCTTCCCGGCAGCACTGAATATCTTCATCACCTCAAGCGATTCTTGATCGTTAAGATCGGGAAGAATTCCGGGTAACCGCTTAATCAGCATAGTCTTCCCCGTACCTGGAGGGCCGATCAGAATAATATTGTGCATTCCCGCTGCCGCAATCGTAAGGGCACGCTTCACATGATTCTGGCCGATAACATCGCTGTAATCTTCATTCATTGGCTGCTTCACCGCAAGCAGGGAGGGAATATTCTGCGCTGGCTCAGAATGGTATCTCAAATGGTCCAGGGACAGCGCCAGAACGGGCGGACGCTTCCTGGAGGTCGCTTCAGCGCTTACAGATACCGATACCGGAAACGGTAAATCAGCCTGCGGCAAGGGCAAGTCTGATCCGGCTGCTTCAGACTGTTCAATCGGATTCGGCGGAGGAAGCTGACCAGGCTGAGGCAGCTCCCGCAAATGCCCGGCAGTGTACACCTTCATTCCTGCGATCAACGCAGCTTCAGCCGCATTGCCGGGCGGTACCAGAACAGCATGAATCCCGGCTTGCCGCGCAGCCTGGGCCATGGATAATACCCCATTTACCGGCCGCAGACTTCCGTCGAGCGCAAGCTCACCAATCAGCAGCATCTGCCCGGCTTCCGGCATAACAAGCTGGCCGCTGGTCGTCAGTATCCCCAGGGCAATCGCCAGATCAAACGCCGAGCCCTCCTTGCGCAGGTCCGCCGGGGCCAGATTAATCGTCACCCGCTGTTGGGGATAGCTGTAACCGCAATTCTTGACGGCGGACCGTACTCGCTCCACCGCTTCCCTGACTGCCGAATCCGGCAGGCCGATAATATGGGTCTGCGGCAAGCCGTTAGCCAGATCCACCTCCACTCCGATCACTACACCTTCAATGCCATACAGGCATGCGCTATGCATTTTTCCGTACACAAATAAGCACCTCTTCTCCAGAAATACACCCGCAACGGGCGTTCGTTTCCAGGAAAAAAGGTGCTTCCTCTTTTTCCGTAAGCTCAATTACACTCAGTATAACTAAAACCCTACACAACATGCAAGGTTATTGCGCATATAGTGCTGCACAAAAATCAGCTTTTAATCGTCTTGCATAAATATGCAACTATGACCAAAGAATCATTTTATTCAGCCTTCTTCGCTGGCTACCACCGAATCCCTTATCTGTTCAAAGGACAGCGGGGTGTAATTCCAGTGCTCCACACAAATATTAAAGTGATGATTGCCCTCATATTTCTGTCCATGAATATGACCATGCACATTCACGTAAGGCATATGCTTGTTCATATACATCGGCTCATGCGAGAGCAGAAAAAACTCCTTGTATATCAGCGGATACTCACTGACCTCATCAAATCCGGCTTCCAGCCACCAGCCTCGTCCGCGTCCACGGTCATGATTGCCAAGAATCAGTATTTTGTACCCGTTCAGGGCAGACACAATGCTACGGGTATCCTCTTGATTCCTGAAAGAAAAGTCACCCAGATGAAAAATCGTGTCCTCCTCTCTTACGACTGCATTCCAGTTCGCTACCATCACCTTGTCCATCTCTTCCACACTGGCAAAAGGCCGCGATTCAAAATCAATGATCAGCTTGTGGCCAAAATGATGATCTGAGGTAAAAAATACGTTGGACAAGATCGCTCCCCGCTTTCGCTAAGTGCTGGATTGCTTATTCATTCCACTTCCGTTTGGCTCCGCGCCGGTTCACATCCATTTGTATTAATTCCGCCACCGGCGGAGCTTCCTCGTGTTCGATCAGCCATTTACGCATTTCCTTAATGGCCTCCACTTGGCCGTTACCCTTGTCACGCCAGGTCAGCAGCTCAATCACATTGATGACCAGTGACAAGAGGCTGCTATTGCTGTCTTGGGTTTTCTCAGCACGCATCTTGTGGAATAACGCTTCATTCTCCCAGTCAATCAATATCTCTTCCGCTATTGCAGGCCGCATAACGGTAAATGTCTTATTACAATTACTGCAGCATACAACGGATAAGGGCTCTGCGCCAAGTTCCGCTACTATATTATGCTCACAATTTTGGCAAGTAAAGCTTACCTGTATATTCATTGATTGATTCCTCATTCCGGCAGCCCTCCTCATGGTGGCATTAAAAGTTACACTAATGTTTACCCACTTCTTTTGAGAAATGACCCATGAAGTCCGGCATCTGTCAAGGATAATTGTTAAATTTTACACGGTTTTTGCAAAACAGAGACAGCTAAAAGACTTCCCGGAGATGCCGCAGGGAGGCGATGCTTAAATCCGGCTGAAGCTGTACAGCAATCACATCGAAAGCAATTGCAGCCGGCTGCAGTCCCTGCATGTGCAGGTAGACCCGGGCTGTCTCTCTCACCTGACGGATTTTGCGTGCATCGACCGATTCCTCCGCAGTGCCCTGCACGGCTGAGCCGCTCCGGCTGCGCACCTCAATGAAGACCAGAGCGCCTTCATACTCCGCGATAATATCCAGCTCTCCGCTACGGCAGCGCCAGTTATAATCCCGGATGAGGTAGCCCCGCGAAGTCAGATACATTCGGGCCGCCTGCTCGGCAGCAGCGCCTTTCTCCTGACGGGTGTAGGTTCTGCCGTCTCCGTTATGGCTCACTTCTGTCTCCGTTCACCAGCTGTCCGGTCACTCTGGTATACATAGCTGAGAATCTCAGCCACCAGCTGATAGAGCTGAGGCGGAATCTGCTGGTCCAGATCGAGCTTCGACAGCACTTCTACCAGCGCCGCATCCTCCTGCACCGCTACTCCGTTTTCCTTTGCCTTTTGCAGGATGATGTCCGCTACCGAGCCTTGCCCCTTAGCGACAACCACTGGCGCATCGCTCTGGCCCGGAATATATTTGAGCGCCACTGCCTTCTTGAGATTCTGCGGAACCTTCTGCTCAGACTCACTCATATGCGGTAATCTACTCCTTTGTACTCCTGCGGAGCATAATCGGACGGCTTCACCGCAGCAGCGGCCACGCTCCGTTCCGGCAATGCTTCCGTACGCAGGCTGGACAATTGATAGCCTATGCCTTCGACCGCTGCCTTCATCTCCTCGCGGCGGCCCTCCAGCAGCTCCAGTACCCAAGGTTCATCGTTATGCAGCTTCAGGCTGACGATGCGGTCGACCACCTGCACATCGACCATCGTCTGGCCGAGCTGCTTCATGTCCAGATCGAACCACAAGCGGCAATTCGCCGCGTCGAGCTCCCCTTTGCTGCCGCGCCGCGACTGGATCTGGACAGAGGCCGTCTCCCGGCCATCCGGACCGTGCAACGGCAGGAACATCGTCACCTGCGCGAACGGCGCGGTGCGGTCTGTATTCAGCAGCAGCTGCTGGCCTGTAAGCTGCTGCACCAGTTGGCCCGCGGCTTCCTTCACCGCGGGCGGGGCCTCGCTGCTGCCCAGTACCTGCAGCAGCACGCCCTTGAGCGTACCGGCGGCATCTTCTGCGCCGCCGGACGCTGCCTGCGCGGTGTGCGCCCCGCCGCCGCGCAGGATCTGCTGCTCGTGCTCCGCACCGAGCAGCTTCAAGATCCGCCCCACCCAGGGGTCTGTCCCCTGGGTGGCGGCGGGGCCCCCCTGCGGCTGCGCAGCCGCAGGGG